>JAGXLL010000115.1 GCA_018334675.1 Bacteroidales bacterium
GTGGAATCCGCCTACGGGTATCACATCATCAAACTCCTCGAACGGCGGGATGATGAGATCAACACCCGTCATATCCTGATCAAGCCTCAGATCAACCAGAGCCAGAAACAGAAGGTAAGCTCGAGGCTCGACAGTCTGGCCAAAGAGATACGCACCGGTGAAATAACCTTCGAGCAGGCTGCCATCGAGCACTCCGATGACAAACAATATAAGATGAATGGAGGTATTCTGGTCAATCCCAACAATGCCAGCAACGAGTTCGAACTGGATGAGCTTCCCCAGCCCGACTACGATGCCGTAAAGGATTTGAAGGTAGGTGAAATCTCCGAGCCTTATGAAACCAAGGATGAAAAGGGCAAGACCCTGTTCAAGGTCATCAAGCTGGTATCAAAGACCGACCGGCACAAGGCCAACATTGAAGAAGATTTCAGTACCCTGAGTCAAATGGCTACCCAGAAAAAACAGCAAGAAATCGTCAAGAAGTGGATCGAGCAAAAGAAAAAAGAAACCTATATCCACGTTGACGAGTCATTTCAGAATTGCGACATCAAAACTTACTAAAACAACACGGGGTCAAACCCCTGGATGAATGAAAAATCCCAGGATGCATAACCGGTTGATCAACCGGGGGATGATCTTGTGGTTCCTGCTTTTTGTCCCTTCCCTGGCCATGGCGCAGGAGACCCCAAAATCAAGGAAGATAGAGATCCTCCATGCCAATTCCCTGGTATTCAACAAAAAGATCAACCCAAATGTGCGCCGGTTCATTGGTGATGTGAAATTCCGGCACAACGAATTCACTATGTCCTGCGACAGCGCCTATTCCTATACCAACAAGAACAAAATAGATGCTTTCAGTAATGTGCACATCACCCGGGGCGACACCCTGCATCTGTACGGAGATTTTCTGAGTTACGACGGCAACCGCAACTTCGGGAAAGTACGCAGGAATGTAAAACTCAGGGATCCACAGGCCCGTCTCTATACCGATTCACTCAATTTCTATTCGGAGCAGAACTATGCCTATTATTTCGAGGGAGGCCGGATCATTAACCAGGACAAGACCATCACCAGCCTGGAAGGGCACTATTATTCGGATCAGAACATTGCCCATTTCAAGGATAGCGTCAAGATTGCCGACCCCGATTATACGGTGTATTCCGACACGCTCAAATACAACACGGAGGAGGAGGTGGCTTACTTCTTCGGTCCCACCAGGATTCACAGTGACAAGAATTACCTGTATTGTGAAAACGGATGGTACAAGACCATCCCCAACAAGTTTTTCTTCAGAAAAAACGCCCTCTATAAAAAGGAGGACCGGATCATCAAGGGAGACACCCTTTTCTATGACGATTCCCTCGGATATGGGGAAATAAGAAGCCGGGCGGAGATCACCGATACCACCAAAGACATCATTCTCAGGGGCAACTATTCGGAATACACCGAAGAACCCGAAAGGGCCTTCATGACCGACAGCGCCCATATGATCACCGTTGACGATGAAATGGATTCCCTTTATTTGCACGCCGATACCCTACGCTCCCGTAAGGACAGTACAGGTGAAAACCGCATTTTCACAGCCTATTATGATGTGAGGATCTTTAAGTCCAATATGCAGGGCAGGTGTGACTCGCTCTCATTTACCCAGCAAGACTCCATTATACGTATGTATTACGATCCGGTGGTGTGGAGCGACAGTACACAAATCACGGCGAATTTCATCGAAATCCATACCAGCAACAACAACATCAGCAAATTCTACCTGGAAGAGGCGGCTTTCATGACAAGCATGGAAGACAGCACCCGGTTCAACCAGATAAAGGGACAGGACATGATCGGGCATTTTCGCGACAATAAGCTCTACGAAGTAGAAGTCAACGGAAACGGGCAAACGATCTACTACACAAAAGACAGAGATCAAACAGTGGGGGTAAATAAGGCAGTGGGCAGCAACCTGCTGATCCAATTCAAAAATAATGAAGTTACCCGCGTTACCTTGATCAAGGAACCGGAAGGAACGCTATACCCGCTGGGGGATCTGAAAGAGACAAAACTGTCCGGTTTTCAATGGCTTCTCAATTTGAGACCTCAGACAAAATACGATATATTCCTTAAGACCCGCTCAACCGCATCCCAGGAGAAAGAAGAGGAGGAAAGCTCCCCTCCTTCCGGGAGCTAGTATTCATCTTCATTAAAAAAGAAATCATCCTTACTTGGGTAATCTGGCCAGATATCCTCTATGCTCTCATATACTTCCCCCTCATCTTCAATTTCCTGAAGATTCTCAATCACTTCCATTGGAGCACCGGAACGAATGGCATAATCTATCAATTCTTCCTTGGTTGCCGGCCAGGGCGCATCTTCTAATTTCGATGCTAACTCAAGTGTCCAATACATAATCTATCCTGATTTTATAGTTTTTCCTAAGGGTCTGCAAATTTACAATTATTACGTTAAAAGCAAAATTTTATTATCTTTTTGGCTCCCATTTCACTTCTTCAATCTGCAGGTCTTTCGACAATTTTCGGGATAATACAAATAAGTAATCAGACAAACGATTCAGATATCTGATAACCAACTCAGAAAATTTGCTTTCCTCATGAAGTTTAATGACGTGTCGTTCTGCTCTTCTACAGACATTACGAGCGATATGGCAATAAGATACAGTGGCATGGCCACCGGGTATCACAAAATTCTGAAGGGGAGGCAGTTCTACATCCATCCGGTCGATGTTCTTTTCCAGCTGGGTGATATCTTCCTGGTATAGTTTGGGAAGTTGTTCTTCGCACCCCTCACAATCAGCTGCCAGTATTGAGGCACATACCATCAGACGGTCCTGTATAGATATCAACTCTTGCCGCAGGGGTTCGGAAACCTTCTGATCCCTGATCAAACCTACATAAGCGATCAATTCGTCTACTGTTCCATAAGCTTCAATGCGCAGGTGATACTTGGGAACCCTTTTACCCCCCAACAGGGAGGTAGTGCCATTGTCTCCGGTTTTGCTGTATATTCGCATAGTGTTGTTTTTGGCTATAACAAGGGGCCCATCCTTTTGTTCAACTTTCGGGCACCTTATCTGAAACATCCCGGGTGTCGGCTTCTATTGCACCGTCTATCAGCCGGATGATCCGACGGGCATGCCTGGCAATATCCTCCTCATGGGTCACAATGATAATGGTATTGCCATGCTGTTGGATCTCGTCGAAAAGCCTTAGAATATCTTCTGAAGTCTTGCTGTCGAGGTTTCCGGTGGGCTCATCGGCCAAGATGATGGAAGGATGATTGACCAGTGCCCGGGCCAGTGCAACACGTTGGCGCTGTCCTCCGGATAGCTCATTGGGTTTGTGGTACATGCGGTCCTCCAATCCTACCCGTGTAAGCACTTCCTTTCCCCGTTCAACCCTTTTCTGCCTCGAGGTACCTGAATATACCAGGGGAAGGGTTACATTGTCCAGGGCTGAGTAACGGGGAAGCAAATTAAAGGTCTGAAAGACAAAACCGATCTCCCGGTTGCGGATATCGGCCAGTTGATTGTCGCCCAGCGTACTTACATCCTGATTATTCAGGATATATCTTCCGGAAGTGGGGGTATCCAGGCATCCCAGCACATTCATCATCGTTGACTTTCCTGAACCGGAAGGACCCATAATGGCAAGGTATTCATTGCGTTCGATGCGCAGATCAATGGACCGTACGGCATGAATGGTTTCTGCCCCTACCTGATAATATTTGCAAAGCGCATCAAGGGTGATAAGATTGGCCATTTTTTCCAGCATAATTAGCTCATACGAATATATAAAAATTCCCCAGCTTTTAATAGGCCATTTTAAATCTTTGAGGGGATAATTCCCGCTTGAAAAAAAGAATGCCCATCCGGTAAAGGTCTATGCTCACCTTCACCCTGGGGTGGCGGCTAAGGGTTTGCCAGGCCCGGGTCATTCCACCCGACCAGTGGATGTCATCGATGATCACCAGGCTCTCATCATGTATGTGACCGATGATCTGGCCAAAATAACCGAGTATCTTTTCTTTTCTGTGATCTCCGTCGATGAAAACCATATCCAGGGAAGATAGTTGTTCAAGCAAACCCGCCAGTTCCTGTTCGAATGTGCCCTGTACCGGATGCAAATTTTCATGACCCAGGTACCGGGCATTCTCACGGCATATCTCCAGTTTCTCGCGGCAGGCCTCTATGGTATAGACATGAGCCTGCGGAGCCCCCTCACACATGTACATGGTACTTATACCTACCGAGGTGCCCAGCTCCAGGATGGTTTCAGGTTTAAACTCCAGGGCCGCTGCATAGAGTATTTTTCCATATTTATAGGATACCCCCGATCGGTACACGATGCGTTGTAATTTTTCCTTGTCTCTTTTCAACAAGGATGATCCCGCCCCGGGATCGTCCTGACAGACCACCAGCCGGTTATCCTTCCGGAGGGTGCGGATCCTGCTTCGAACCGGCCGCAGGGTCTTCCGGTAGCCCGGTGCCATTACATGCCTTTGGAACCAGAACAGAAAGGGTGAGTGCAATCCGTAACCTCGCCGGTGCCTGGCCCTCACTATATACCAAAAATAGCCCCATGCTTGATACATAAGTCTTTTGAAGGATTCAAAAAATTGCATGTAAAATGAAGTTTTCTATTGTATGAATATTAATTTTATAGAAATTTTCAGGACATGAGCGTCTCTGTCTTCAACAAAGATATCAAATATCTTCCCGGAGTGGGGCCCAAGCGGGCCGGATTATTGAAGGAAGAACTTAATATCACCACATACGGCGATTTGTTGTATTATTTTCCTTACAAATATGTGGATCGCACCACCTTTCATAATGTAAGGGACGTTCAGCCCGGTATGTCGAGCATTCAACTGAAAGGCCAGATCAAAAAATTCGAACTGGCGGGCAAACCCAGCAAGCGCAGGCTCATCGGTTATTTTGCAGATGAAACAGGGGTCATTGAACTGGTATGGTTCAAAGGCATCAGCTGGATCCGAAAATCCTACCAGGTCAACAAGGACTATGTGATCTTCGGCAAACCCAGCCTTTTCAACCAAAAGATCAACATCGTACATCCGGAAGTGGAATCCCTGGAGAATTATAATTCCAGGGTTCAGACGGGATTTGAGGCACATTACAACACCACCGACCGGCTCAAACGTAATTATGTCAACTCCAAAACCATCCGTAAGCTGCAGAACAATCTTTTCCGGGAGGTAAAAGACAAGGTCGGTGAAACGATGCCCCTTTGGCTCAGGGAACAACTTAAGCTGTATTCATTGGACCAGGCACTTTTAAATATTCATTTCCCCGAGGATCAGCAAAAGCTGCGTATGGCCAGCTACCGACTGAAATTCGAAGAACTCTTCTACCTACAGCTTAACATTTTGCGTCAGCGGGAACACCGCATACGGAAATTCAGTGGTTTTGTCTTTGAACAGGTGGGTGAGCTTTTCAACGATTTTTATCACCAAC
>JAGXLL010000116.1 GCA_018334675.1 Bacteroidales bacterium
TTACAATGTCTCTGGGAAGGAAAAGAATGAAACTCTCGGGGAAAAATTTTTTTATCTCGTTATGAGAAGGGAAAATGGCATTTTGTATATTTTGAGCATAACGGATACTTCGGGTAAGTTCTTTCTTCTGCCGCTCAATAACCTCACGTAGATACTTTTTATCAGATTGTTTGGTTTGTTGATTTAACATGCAACATCAATTTAGCCACTTTCAAAGGTGAAATATACTAAAACCACATGATATAAACAAGCCTGTCGAAGACGGATCCCATTGTGGTTATCCAAACCGGAACTTCTATAAATATGGCATTTCCGGTTCGGTCTTCTTGTGAAGGCATCTTATGGGCCGGGAAAATGGAAGCTTTGATCAATCGGGCCCAAGGCCGGTGTAATTCCAGGGAGTGATTTTTTTCAGCCGTTCCCGCAGGCGCTCCTCGATGTCGAGTTGATTGATGAAAGCGATGAAGTCGCCCTGGGTGATTCGTGTGTTTTTACGGGTAAGGTCTTTCAATAACTCATAAGGATTTTCAAAACCTTCTTTTCTCAGCACCGTTTGGAGGGCCTCGGCGATCACGCTCCAGTTGTCTTCCAGATCCCGGTCGATGGCTTCCCGGTGGAGGGTGATCTTATTGAGTCCTTTGGTGAGTGATTTGAGAGCGATAAGGCCGTGAGCAAAAGGTACTCCCAGGTTTCTGAGTACGGTGGAGTCGCTCAGGTCACGCTGAAGCCTTGAGACTGGAAGCTTATAGGCAAGGTGATCGAGCACCGCATTGGCTATACCGAGGTTGCCTTCAGCATTTTCAAAATCAATGGGGTTGACTTTATGAGGCATCACCGAAGAGCCCACTTCCCCTTTCCGGATTTTTTGCTTGAAATAGTTCATGGATATATACGTCCACATATCGCGGGAGAGGTCCAGTAAAATGGTATTGATCCGGAAAAGGCCATGAAAGAAGGCGGCCAGGTTATCATAATGTTCTATTTGTGTGGTAATGCGCGATCTTCTCAGCCCGAGCCTTTGATTAACGAAGCTTTCGGCGAAGCTTATCCAGTCCACTTGAGGATAGGCTGCATGATGGGCATTGAAATTACCGGTAGCGCCACCGAATTTGGCGGGGATGGGTATTTCGCGGACTTGCCGGATTTGTTCCCTTAGCCGGTCGGTAAATACGCGCAGCTCTTTGCCCAGGCGTGTTGGGGAGGCAGGCTGTCCGTGGGTGTGGGCCAGCATCGCCACGTCTTTCCATTGTTCTGCTAACCCTTCAATCTGTTCCGTCAGCGATTCGAGGTGGGGGAGGTATTGTCCGAGAAAAGCCTCCTTCATTGATAAAGGTGTGGCTGTGTTGTTCACATCCTGGGAGGTCAATGCAAAATGGATGAATTCCTTATAGGTATCCAACCCCATCTCATCGAATCGTTCCCGAAGGTAGTATTCTACCGCCTTAACATCATGATTGGTTTGTTTTTCTATCTCTTTGATGCGTTCTGCATCCCGCTGTGTGAATCCCTGGTAGATGCCGCGAAGGGCTTCTGTGTCTTTCTGCGTGATTTCTTTTAGCTCTTCTAAGGGTAATTCCCGGAGGCTGATGAAATATTCTACTTCTACCTGAATCCTGTATCTTATCAGGCCCCATTCCGAAAAGTAGGGTGCCAGCTCCTGTGTTTTATCCCGATATCTGCCGTCGATGGGTCCGATGGCTGTCAATGACGTTAGATCCATTTCTGTTGCGTTTTGTGTTCTCCACAAAAGTAGGAAAAATTTATCGATGGTTGATAGGGATTTATAATTGTCGCTCGCCGGATCGAGTGACCTTTCCCTTGTCAGGGGTTCGAATGTGTTTAGATGAAGAAGGCCGGGATGATGGATCCATTTCTCGAAAATATTCTTTAAATTGGCAGGGGACAGGCGTTGAACGTCCGGCTAACCGGCTTCGCTGATTCAATATGGAGTAGGTTTGATAAGGTTTTGACAGGGAGACCGGACCATGGATCTATTCATTAATTCAAATAAAAAGCTACGGATGTTTAAATCATTTACTTTTTTTGTTTTGTTCTGTATGGTTATTCTCTCGGGCCATGCCGGTGTAGCTGCCGATTCAATATCGGAGCCCGCCGCGGAAGATACCCTGGTGGTTTATCAATATACCATTGATCAGAACATAGAGCCTGCGGCCTGGCGTTTGACCAAAAGAGCATTTGGTAAAGCCAGACAGGCCGGTGCCGATTACATGGTGGTGAACCTGAACACCTATGGCGGGCTGGTGAATATTGCCGATTCCATTCGTACCAGGCTTTTGAACAGCCAGATACCCGTAATCGTTTTTATCACTAACAATGCCGCATCTGCCGGGGCTTTGATCTCGATAGCTGCCGACAGCATCTATATGCGGGAAGGAGCCCGTATTGGTGCAGCTTCGGTGGTGAACCAGGAAGGGGAAATTATGCCTGAGAAGTATCAGTCGTATATGAGAAGCACCATGCGCGCTACGGCCGAGGCACATGGCAGGGATACACTGGTGCGGGGTGCAGACACGCTGATCACATGGCACCGTGATCCCCGTATCGCAGAAGCCATGGTCGACCCCCGGATTGTTATTGAAGGAGTGGTGGACAGCACAGAGATTTTAACTTTTACCACCCAGGAGGCCATCGACAATGGTTATTGCGAAGGCAAAGCCGAAAACATCCGGCAGGTACTTAAAAAGGCCAACATCCGTCCATACAGGCTGGAAAGTTATAAGATGACGGGAATGGAATCCTTAACAGGCTTCCTGATGAGTCCGGCTCTCCAGGGAATTTTGATCATGATCATCGTGGCCGGTCTCTATTTTGAGCTGCAATCACCCGGCGTGGGGTTTCCCTTGCTCATGGCCATTCTTGCAGCCGCTCTTTATTTTGCACCCTTATATATGGAGGGTATAGCCGAGAATTGGGAATTGGGGCTTTTCGTTCTGGGTGTGATCCTGATCGCTGTGGAGCTCTTTGTTATACCCGGCTTCGGCGTAGCCGGATTAGCAGGTATCTTGCTTACCATAACCGGCCTGGTGCTCAGTATGATCGACAACATCATTTTTGATTACCAGTTTCAATGGGAACAAGCTTTCAAAGCTGTGTTGCAGTCCTTCCTGATTGTCTCGGTATCGGTTTTCCTGTCCCTGGTACTCTCTCTTTACCTGAGCAAGAAACTGCTGACCTCCTCCGGACGTTTCTCCCGGTTGGTTCTGGATTCCACCCAACAGAAAGACGAGGGATACATTGGAGTGGACAGCGAACAAAAACAGCTGGTGGGTAAGAAAGGCACGGCTCATACTGTATTGCGGCCCAGCGGAAAAGTAATTGTCGAGGGTGAGATATATGATGCCCGCTCGGAGATCGGATTCATCGATAAAGGCGAGGCAGTGAAAGTGATCGAATACGGTACCAGTCAACTGGTCGTTATTAAGGATGAACCGATGGATGAGTCCTGAAAATCAAATGAGTCAATAGATTGAGGTATTTTGATCAGGCAGGCCGGGAGGAAAAATGAAAATCCGATAAAGTTGAAGTGTTTATGAGCCAAACCGGTAAGGATTCTATCCGCATCAGGGATTATCAAAGATCCGATTATGAAGAGATAATGGATTTATGGAACGAGACCGGTCTGGGCGGAAGGGGCCGGGGTGATGATCAAAATATCATTGAGGATAGCCTGAGACTGGGAGGAAAGCTTATTGTAGCCGAAGATATCCTGGATAATCGTATTATTGGAACTTCCTGGATGACATTTGACGGGCGCCGCATCCACCTGCACCATATAGCAGTATCGCCCGAATACAGAAATCATGGTTATGGTAAATTGCTGACCCGGCATTCACTTTTGTATGCCCGCAAAAAAGGCTATCAGATCAAACTGGAAGTGAGAGAGGACAATACAAAGGCGATCGATATCTATAAAAAACTGGGCTTTAAAAGATTGGGCGATTATGATGTATATATCGTAAGGGATGTAGATGGGATCGATCCTTAAAAACCGTTACCCGCAGCTACACAGTTTGCCTTTTCCTGATCAATTGATAAAAGCGATTTTCAAAATTCCGGCTGCAACCGATAAGATGGTAGGAGGGATGATCAGGCTGAGTTAAATCTACTTCAATACGGGCTTGGGGATTGGATTCACTGTCTGCTATGCTTCTTACCAGGTCTTGTATAATGTCCAGCTGAATGTATTCCAGGTCGCAACTGTCTCTTTGGATAGGTGCTCCGTTTATGGTACCGATAACTTCCATAGGTCGTTTTTTTTATTTCTGTTCCATTTGCAAAATGAATGCCAGGATTATTGCCCCGGCAAACCGTTGCTAAGACGAATGAATGACAAAATGGGTTGCGTACCCGGGTTGGAAAAAACGGTTATCTTTCTAAATACAAGAAATAATGATGTCTTTAGCCTTTATTTTGGGTGTCAAGTTTTTTCAGTACTTCATTGCAGATCGAATGCAACAGGTGCACATCATCATGGGTAATATGCATCAGGCGTTCCAGAATCCTATGGTGGATATTGGTGGTCTTCGGCAGATCGATCAAAGGCAGAAGCTTCTTCACCTTGTTTTTTAACACCTGCAGTTCGGCTTTCTTAAAAGGGACACCTGCAGGGGTTGGCAAAACTTGGCGGTAAGAAAGCAGGTAGGCATACACCATCACAGCCTGTGAAAGGTTGAGTGAAGGGTAAGTGGTATGCATGGGCAGCCAGGAGATCATATCGCATTTTCTTAGTTCTTCATTTTTCAATCCGTATTCTTCCCTTCCAAAGATAATACCGGCATGTTCTATCATGTTCGATTTGGCTTCCAGGATCTCCGGCAACTTTTCGGCCTGATGGTATTCATGCCGTACATGTCGGGTTTTGGAACTGGTAGCTATGGTGAAATCCAGCAACTCAAGCACTTGGTTGAAAGATTCAAATACTTTTGCATGTTGAAGGATCTCTCCGGAGGCATGGGCAAGATAGCCAGCCTGTTGATCCTGATGGACGTGCGAGTTGACCAGCCAGAGCGAGTGGAATCCCATGGTTTTCAATGCCCTGGCAGCTGCTCCTACATTTTCCGGTACTGCCGGTTCAACCAATACAAAGTGTATGTTCATAGTCGAGGCTCTTTGGGATCTGTTTTGATCTTTTCAGGAAAGATAGGATTTTCCTTTGAGGTGACCAACCTTCCTGCGATGAGAAGTATGATAGCGGAAGATTTCAGTAGCGGCTTTAATTAGCTCTATAACAAAGGATTTGTGATTATTTATTGATCCATCGGGTTTGAAGAAAAATTTTTATCTTTGGCGCTTAAATATTTTGCTATGGAGGTATTGGACCAGGTGCAACTAAATTTCAGCCCGGCGGGTCTTTTCATTCTGAATATCACCCTTGCTTTCATTATGTTTGGGGTAGCCCTGGAGATTGATGTGAGCAGCTTCAAGCATATTCTTAAGAAGCCTAAATCCCT
>JAGXLL010000117.1 GCA_018334675.1 Bacteroidales bacterium
GTCCGGCTGTAGCTGGAGTTTGCACTCAGATAACTGGTGAGTCCCCGGCTTTGCTTGCGGGTAGTGAAATACTGGCGGGAGACCACCAGGCCGGTGCTGAGGGTAAGATCGGGGAGTACCTGGAACTCGGAGATGACCCCTCCGGCAAAATTGACCTCGCTGGCGATCATCGAGGAAGAATAGTTATACAGGGTAGAAAACTCCACCTCCAGGTCAAAAGGCTTCTTATCTTCGCGGCTCTCAGCCGGGGCTGGCAAATTTTCCCATACCGAAACATTTCCGGTCTGATCGGTCTGAGCCAGACGGGCTTTCGCCGCTTCTGTCTCATTCAGCTCACCCGGGGCAGGATGGGTATCTGCGGGTGGAGATATCCCGCTCACCAGAACCGCTCGTTTCCGGATATCCGGTAAAGACTCCATTTCCTCACCATCCTCCGGTTGATCTTGCTGTTTTTCTGCGATCAGGACCTTTCCTGCATCTCCTTCCCCTTCGCGAACCAAAGCATCAGGGCTGCGTACCGGTTCATCCCGGCCACCTTCTGCACCTGCCTCCTTCGTGGCAGCCATCTTTTCAGAGCCGCTCCCTTCATTCCCCGTCTGCTCCCCTGATCCATCTGCCACAGCCGGACCCTGGGACCCCTGGGATTCCGCAGAAGTAGCGGGTTCTGATTCAACAACCCGCTCCATGGAAGGAGCGGCATCGCGGCGGCTTTCAAAGGGTCGGAAAATCAGCATCAACACAAGCAACAGGGCCGCTACACCGGCAACCCGCCTCATATAAACCACCCTCATGTTGTTCCGCCGATTGAGCCGACGCTCCATATCCTTCCAGGCACCCGGGTCCACCGGTTCCTGGTGGTTATCGAATACCTCCCGGATGCGGCGCACCAGTATTTTATCAAATGATTTGCTCATAATTGCCCTTGTATAATGCTTTGTACTTTGCCCGCAGCCGCTCTTTGGCGCGGGTCAGATAAGACCGTGAAGTGCCGGAGCTGATGCCCAGCATCCCTGCAATCTCATCGTGTGCATATCCTTCTACCTCATACAGGTTGAAAACCATCCGCTGCAATTCGGGCAGATGATCCAACAGTTTCTTCAGATCCTCCATCTCCAGCTGATCCACCTGGCCGGTTTGATATACCTGCCCTCCATCCTCCTCCAGCGGACCGGCCGTTACCTTCCTCAGGTTGCTCCGGTAATAATCGATCGCCTTATGGATGATGATCTTCCGGAACCACGGCTTAAAAGGCCTGTCCGGATCATAGTATTCGATATTCTCAAAGACCTTCATGAAACTGTCGTTCAGGATCTCCACAGCATCCTCCCGCGAATAAGCATACCGATAACATATCCCTACTCCATAGGCATAATACAGCTCGTAGAGCATCTTCTGATGCTTCCGCTTTCCTTTCCGGCAGCCTTCTAAGATCCGCTTTTCGATTGTCCCTGTATTTATCGCAATTCGACCATCCTATTGCAAATGTTAAATTACTACTTTTTTGATACAATCGAAAACGTTGCTGTCTCTATACTCATAGTCGGTTGAACGGATTACTGGTTCCTGCTTATTGGTTCTCCTGGATCGTGACCATCTTTTTCTGCCTGGTTTGTCAGGAACATGGATGCCAGGATCCCTATAAAAAAAGGACCTTGGGGGTTACCTCAGCTTAATTTGTCCCTCCCCCGTCAATATCAGAAAACCCGACTCTATCCGGTAGGATGTCATATCCGGGAACATAGCTGCCATCTTTTCGGCATATTCCGTGTCGCAACAAATCTCCGTACAGGCAGCCCCCCTAAAATCAATCTTTCCCTTCGCCGGTATGGAATACCTCCCGGTGCAATGGTTGACATCCAGGTGCAGTTCATAGGTCGTATCGTTAATGAATTCAAAAGTATATTCATTTTCTGCCGTTTGCGCAAAGGGATTACCGGGTTGTGTGATGCTGACCACGGTCCATTCACTTTTGGAAAGGTCCGGATCGGTCTCCTTATCCTCGCAACCTGTCACAACCGTTCCCATCAAGCACACCATAAGTAAGATTCGGTTGATTAAATTTTTCATCGTTATCCAGGTGTTTAGACTTTCAATTTCATTGAACCACTGATCCAGTGTGATTCATCTTATTCAAATTGCAGTGTATTTACCTGTACGCTGAATGTATTCAATGTGCTGCATGAAATGATCAATGGGTGTTGTTTTAAGCTACCCAGGTCATCACCCGGTCTTTTATCACCCAGCTTTCCCCGTTTTTTACAAGATAGATGATGCTACCCTCTGCTCCTAAACCACCATAGAAATAGCCTGTTTCAAGAATAGCCTGGTTTTTATCATCATTGAACCCGATCCGGGAAAATTTTATATATCCCACTGCATTTTCATATCTCCGGTAAAATTCCTGCCAATTGCCATTCACGTCCCGGCTGTCAAATATATGGGACAATTCTTCAGGGGAAACAACAATCAATTCATTGTCAGTACTATAAAACTTCTCCTCAAAAAAATAAGAGGTATCGTTCACTTCATTCAGATTTCCGACCAGGGTTGTATCGAAATCCGGGAAATTCTCCCTGAAATAATCGAAGTAATCGGAATCATATGTCACCCGGATATGGCTGATCGTCTCCTGGACTATCACAATTTTTTCAGAGGAAAAAGTCTCATCCAGTATGAGGGAATAGACATCATACGCTTCGCTGTCAATCTGGTCCGCCTGCTCCAGGGGAAAATTAATCTCCCCGGAATGATCTTCACATCCGGCCAATAATGATCCAGCGGTTAATAAAATAGCATATAAAAAATTCTTGTACTTCATTTCATTCCCTTTTTGATTCGCTATTTCTCTCAACAATTCAACAATTTAACAATCTTCATTCTTTCTATCCTTAAGTCATATTCCTCAGCCTCAGCCTCAGCCTCAGCCTTAGCCTTAGCCATAGCCTCAGTCCTACCCTCTCAGCTTTCCGTGCAAACGGAACACCTTCAGGATCTTCTTATCGTTTCTCCGGTCGGGAACATCCTCAAAAGGTGCGGGATAGCCCAGACTGACTTTCAACTCATTCCTGCCCCCGTAATTGAGCGGATCGATGGTCACCCAATCGCAGGAGGCCGATGAATAGCCGGCCCAGAAATAACCTGTATAGATCACTTCCCTGTCCACAATTACCGCAAAGGCAGTACTGTGGATGGGATCTTCCTGGGTGTCATTGAGTCTTTCTGCGATCCGGTCGGTTACCGTAAAGGTATGGGTTCTTTTGTTATAAGCGATCATCTGATCAAAAGGTACGATGATGTGATCGTCCAGCTTTACCGTACTGTCGATAATCCGGCAGCTGCCTTCGGCCGTCTTATAATCCGAAAGCCGGTATATGTTCACTGCATTTGCGGTGGGCCCGTCATCGTCCTTTTCACATCCCCAGGTCAGGGCTGCAAACAGGATCAGGCCAATTAGAATATTCCTTAACATGTCTTAAAATTTTACAGCTCATGTGAACCCTATCTTATTCTTGCATAGCTGCTTGTCACCCCGTCATGATAATTATCTCCGAGCATCAGAGTATCCTTCTCAAGCCCATATATGATCCCATTCCAAACCACATTTTGATTTTCATAATCTTCTGAAAGTTCTATGTACCTCTCCTCTTCTCCTGAATAGATGGATTCCTTCATGAACAACTGCCAGATGCCGGAAGATACCTCCTGGTCATTTTCAAACAGGGAATAGGTATAATCGCCATTAAGGGTGATCTGAAGCGTTTCCCGGATGCTCCAGCTTCCCCAAAAACATGATCGTCCCGGTGCTCACCTCCCGGATGGCAAACAAGAAGGGCCGGTCGAAGGTGACCGTTAAAGGGGCGCTGCCTCCCGATGCCGTAAGCCTGGCAATCTCAACAGCGGTTACGGCGGCCGCTTCCGTTCCTTTCTCATCCACTTCGATGAAGGTCTTATGCAAAACCCGGCTGATATAAAGCTGAACAAGGGGATTGATCCCGCTGAAGTCAGCATTGTACTGGTCAAATGCCACGGACATGCCCATCTTCTTCAAAGGTTCATTCAAAAGGTCAGAGAATTCAAATTTAAATTTGGGCAAAGACAGATAACATCCCCATTTCTCAAATGACTGCATCCACTGATCCCATTTTTCGTCGGTCATTTTTCCGGCCAGTTCATCTGCTCCCAGCCCATGATGGGGCATCAGGCATACCATGGTATAGTTGCCTCTGCCATAGGGAAGCTCCACGGCTTTAAACAATTCATTATTCTGATATCTGACATCACCCTCCAGGTGCATCATATCGGTGGTGATCTCATTGCCGCCATTCGGGTAGAAGGGTTGCCGGTCGGTTAACGAGGGATCAAATTCGTATTTCCAGGTACCATTGAAATACAATGCATTGATCAGATACATAACAGTTCCCTCGGGAATCCTATCCAGTATCTCCTGGATCTTCCCGTGGGTTTGATCGGAGCACCACTGGTTGATGATGTCCACCGCATCGGGTGCTGCAAAATCCAGGGATTGTACCTCAGCATTGTAATATTCACGGTTCACATTCAGAAAATCCTCTTCCACCGAAAAGCCTTGGTAGTACCAGATGGATTGGGCGAGCTCCATGGTTACTTTGGGATCAACGCTCAGCAGCTCTTTCATCAGGGAACGATATGATTCATTGATCTGTTGTTTGGTAAATCCTTCCAGGTGCATCGTTTCTTCCATGGCGGATTTGGTCTCTCCGGCGGCGCCGTTATAGGTCATGGCCAGGGCCAGCGACACACTGAGCGGTGAGACCAGGGTATTGGTATCCGACTCCTGACCGTCAATGACCTGTTTGAAAAGCTCGATACCGAGTTGGTTGTCCGACTCGATCAGTTGTTTTGTCCCGGCAGATACCGGTATTTCTTTGGGTTTCAGATCCGGCCTGGGATCCTGCTCCTGCTCACATGAGATGAACCATCCGGCGAACAGGGATAAAAAGGTGAAGGCAACGATGCGGTTCATTTTTCAGGGGTTTGGAGTTATAATCTATCAACCTGGATCTCCCTTTCAAGTGGATTCCCGTCAGGCTGGCGGACTTCAAGTATATACTCTCCGGGCTGATCCACTGTGAGTTCCAGAGCTCTGTCTTCCAGGTAAACCATCACATCCGGACAGGCGATATTTTCTCCGGTGGCCCTTCTGCCCCACAGCTCGAAGGATAGCATCGCGGAGTTCATTTCCGTGTCAAACCGGGAAAACTGATGACATCCGTCGGTGCCCACCAAACCATAAAACCGGATCTCGAAAGGTTCTCCCGCCTGTACATTTTCAGGTACCTGAATGCTATCCACTGCTATGCGGTAAAAACTGTATTCGGGTCCCTTTTCCGATTCACAGGATGTTACGCTGAAAACACCCATTACAAATGCCATAAAAAATAAAATCCTCCATTTCATCAT
>JAGXLL010000001.1:0-51179 GCA_018334675.1 Bacteroidales bacterium
GTGGAAGTGACCGATGCCAATAACTGCGGACCGGTCACCACCGGCGAGATCATCCTGACCCAGCCCGAGCCCGTCGCCATCAATAACATCGATACCACTTTCGTATCGTCCGACGGAGCAGCCGACGCCTCGATCATTGTAGATGCCTCCGGCGGAACACCTCCGCTGTCCTATATTCTCAACCCCGACTCCATCGAGGTGAATGAGACGGGACAATTTACCGGAGTGGCCGCAGACGAGTACCGGGTGGTGGTGACTGACCAGCATGAATGTCAGCCCGACACCAGCGAGGTGATCACCATTGAAGTGGCCCCGGATACCCGAACCGATGAGCTGGAAGCAGAATATCATCTCAGGATCTATCCGAACCCGGCCGAAAACAGGGTGACCCTCTCCATGAACATGACCGATATCCGGTCGGATATAAAGGTACACATTCTCAATACCATTGGCCAGCTTCAGCAGGTGATCCGCTTCAAAGGAACCAACCAGGAGATGGTTCGGGAAGTGAACCTGAACGATTACAGGGGAGGTGTGTATGTGCTGAAATTTTTCGACGAAGAGGATTACCTGGGTCAGAGGTTGCTTATAATCAGCCGGTAAGAAATTTACGGGACCTATACTCAATTAAGGCTTTCATTGGAGCGATGAAAGCCTTTTTTATTATTTTTGACAAAGAAAGCTATAAAACCACTGCCATGAATGTACTGATCATTGGATCCGGCGGAAGGGAGCATACCCTGGCCTGGAAGATATCGCAAAGCCCCATGCTCGGCAAGTTGTACATCGCCCCGGGAAACGGGGGCACCCAATCGGTGGGAGAGAACGTACCCATAGCGGTCAGCGATTTTGAAGGTATCCGCCGGTTTGTGCTCGACAACCAGATCGGTATGGTGGTGGTAGGCCCGGAGCAACCTTTGGTTGACGGCATCGTCGATTTTTTCAAAAATGACCTGGTGTTGAACCGGGTACCCGTGATCGGACCGGAAAAGAGAGGGGCCCTTTTGGAGGGAAGTAAGGATTATGCCAACCGTTTCATGGATAGATACGGCATCCCCACGGCAAAATTCCGGAGTTTTACGTCGGACAAACAGGAGGAGGCCCTGGCCTATCTGCGTGGGCTGAGTGCACCCTATGTGTTGAAAGCCGACGGACTGGCAGCCGGCAAAGGGGTTGTGATTGCCCAAACCCTGGAGGAGGCTGAGCATACACTGAAGGAGTTTTTTGAAGGCAAATTCGGAGAAGCCAGCAAGACGGTGGTGATTGAAGAGTTTCTGGAAGGCAGGGAGCTATCTGCTTTTATATTGACCGACGGAAAGACTTATAAAGTGTTCCCGCCTGCCAAGGACTACAAGCGGGCAGGAGAAAAGGATACCGGTCCGAATACCGGAGGCATGGGAGCCCTCTCGCCGGTTCCCTATGCCGATGAGGCTTTCCTGGAGAAGATCCGCCGGGAGATCATCGAGCCCACTATGAATGGCCTGAAGGAGGAGCGGATCGATTACAGGGGCTTCCTGTATTTTGGTTTGATGAAGGTAGGTGATCAGCCTTACGTGATCGAATACAACGTGCGCATGGGCGATCCGGAGGCGCAGGTGGTCATCCCCCGGATGCATTCCGGCCTGCTGGAAGCCATGGATGCAGTGGCCCACCAGCGCCTGGATTCCTACACCCTGGAGCTGGAAGAGGACTATGCCGCCACGGTGATCCTGGCCAGCCAGGGTTATCCCGGTAAATATGAAAAGGGCAAACCCATTACACTGCCCGAAGAAAAGAAGGAGGTGCAGGTGTTCCATGCAGGCACAAAAAAAGAGCATGGAAAGCTGCTAACCGCCGGCGGCAGGGTGATGGCGGTGACAGCCCTGGCAGCCGGTTTCAGCCAGGCCCTTTCTGCCGTTTACAGGGAGATAGAAAACATCGATTTTGAAGGTAAGTATTACCGCAAGGATATTGGCCACGACCTGTAAAACCCCAGCGCATGTTACTAAGAGCCGCACGAAGCAAATCCCCCATCCTGCTTTTCTTTCTTACCCTGATCGTGATCGCGATGTGGTGGTCCGCGTTCTCCGCAGAAGAACTCAGCCGCTTTCATTTTGATCAGGTACAGATGCCCCTGTACCGCCTTACGATGGGGTGGATAGGCCGGGAGGTGTTTGTCAATACCCTGGTAGCCTTTATTATTCTAATCATCCAGGGATTGATCATTCTGCGCTTCAACCAGCAGTATATTTTCATCCCCACCCAAACTTACCTGCAGCCCATCTTTTATTTTTTGATCGCCAGCAGTTTTATCCAGCTTCAGCAGTACCATCCGGCCCTTCCCGCCGGCCTGTTTATTTTGCTTATGTTGGATCAGTTGTTTGGCAGCTACCGCAAGAGGTACATACTGAACCGTCTGTTCCTGGCCGGGCTTTTTGCCGGCCTGGCCACCCTTTTTTATGTGCACGCGGTTTATTTCATCTTGCTGATATGGGTGGCCCTGGTGATCCTACGCGCTTTCAGCCTGCGGGAATGGTTCGTGCCGGTTCTGGGTTTTGCCTTTCCCATGGCCTTCCTGGCCGGATACTTTTTCCTGGCGGATCACACCACGCTGCAGGGATTGTGGGAGCTGATCGTGAGTTGTTACGGACAGAATGAAACGGTTACCTACTATGGCCGGGCTTACTATATGTTTTACGGATTCCTGGCCCTCTGGTGGCTCATGGCTAGCTTCTCCATGCTGGGCAAGATGCACAAGATGAAGATCTACATAAGAAAATACCATGAGATCCTTTGGTGGTTCTTCATCGGAAGCCTGGCAATCTTTATTCTGCGCAAAGAAGTGTCGGTGGAGATGCTGTATTTTACCGCCCTGCCTTTATCCTTCCTATTGGCCGACCACATCCACAGCCTCAGGTCGAGAACCTTTGGAAATGTCTTGTTGCTGATCTTTATCGCCTTGATGGGACTCATTCAATATATGAACTGATGGGCCCCCGGGTAGCAGAAAATGCCGGTGTATGAATCGGGGAAGAACCCCTATGGAAGCAACAGAAATCCGGGTCATAAAAAAACCCCGAAAGAATCGGGGTATAATTTCAAAAACCGGGGCCAACAGGCCTAAATTTTATCTGAATCGAGAGGCTTCTTTATAATTTCTTGACGAAGGAGAGGATCACCACCGCCAGGCCTTCCTTGCCATCCTCAAATTCCACCCACAGGTGATAGGGTCCTGTCTTTTGACATTTCAGGTCCACCGAATGGAAGATCTTGCCGGTAGCCGGCACGTAATTGGATGCCAGCAGTTTGCTGCTGGAATATACCTTCAGGAGCCCCTTTCCGGGATGGTCCCTGGAGCTGCAGATGGTGAAGCGGTATTGGGTGTTTTTGCGGAGCATGAGCGACTTCTTCTGGGAAGGCGGATCTTCACCCGGTGCTGCTCCACTGAGCTTAACGGTATAATCTTTCAGGTAGGTTGCATCATCGGCGAGCCCGGTACAGATGTTCACCAGCTCCTCCCCGGTTTGCGCCTGTGCCGAACGCACATTTGCAAAAGCAAAAGCCAGTATCCCCAGGAAGATGATGATGGTAAGTTTCTTCATATCTTATTGATTGATGATTTTGTTTCTTATTTCAACCGATTCTTTGATGATCCTCTCCAGCAACTCGTCCGACACATTCACTATGCTCTTTGTGTTCTGCTCGATCACCAGCCGCCCGTCAACCACTTTACGTGTGGGTTCGCCCTGTTCAATGGTTATTGTGACGTCCTGATAGAGCTGGTGTATGTTTTCGAAGTCTTCTATCAGATTCTTAAAATCCGGGTCGCTCTCAAAATTGCGCATCAGGATCATCAAATCGCCAAGGATGATCTTTTGTTCACCAATGGCTTCCCTTAGCTCTTCATCCGGCCTGGAACGGTATACCTGACCCGAGAGGTACAGCCCCTCTATCCACCCGCCGGCTACCATCAGGGTGCTGAGGTTGCTCCTGTTATTCTCCCGCAAATATTGGTCCATTTGATTGAAGTTGCGCTGGGTAATATACATCAGGGAATCCAGTTCTTCGTTGTTCTTGGCCAGCCGGTGCAGGGTGGCGAAGTCAAAGAACTGACCCACCTTGATGCTGTTGGCCATCTTCCGGATGGAACTCAGATAATCCAGGGCCACCGTGGTTTTGTTGTACATGTTCAGATACCCCATATCGGCACCATAGACCCCCAGGATCAATGCCTGCTCGAAGTTGGTGTTGTAGTTGTCCACCTTACCGGCGGGAGCAAGATAATCTTTGGAAAACGGGGCGTTCAGATCTTTGATCAGGGCCGCCGTTTCAATATGGGAGGAGATGTTTTCGGTGATGTTTTCCATTGCCTCATCGGAGACCTCCAGGACGCCCTTGTTCGCAACTGAGTCGGGTACCTCAAATTCATCATTGGCCTTTCGATCATTGGAAGATTTGCAGGAAAAAATCAATGGAAGGGCAATCAGGATATATAATAGCAGTTTACCGTTCATAAGATTCCAATGACGATTTATACAAAAATAACATTATCGTGTAAATTTAAAAAAATATTGGGATTTACTGAGCAATAATTTTTTAAAATTAACCTTATGCGGGAGGTTTAGGATCCAGTACAGTACATTGTAGTACAAGGTGACGTAAAGGATGATGGCCATCAAAAAGACCACGGCCACATTGAACCAGAATGTGCTGAAGAAGACACCCATAAAATGTTTCCTGGGTGCAAAGAAGTGGGCGCGGAAATTCAGGAACCCTTCCACTTCCGGGTCGTGATAGATGGGGTCGATGGTCTGGACAAGTTCGTGGTCATCCTGGATGATCTTGTTTTTCTCAAACACCTTTTTCACCTGGTCGGCCACGCTCTCGTTGTAATACCAGTCTTTTTTCCGCTGGTAGAGCTTCGGGTTTTTCCCGGTAAGGTATCCCCGCATGTTATCCAGTTTGCGGTTGGCCTGCTGAAACTGATCCTGATAATGCTGATCGAGTTGATCGAGGTAGCTTCTCGTTTGGCTGAGGGCTTGCTGGTCCACCTCCCCGGGGGTCATCTCCTGCCGGGCGCCGTAGTCCAGCCCGGTGCGTTCCTGTTCTTCACCCAGCTCGTTGTTTATCAGTTCCAGCTCCTCCCTGGCTTGTCCGTGAAGCCCTCCGTTGTCGCTGGCTAGCAGGTATTTTTCCACCGTGTCCACGCTCTTTTTGAGTTCGGGGATGTAGTAAACCGTTTTGAAGTTGGCCTGGCTTTCTTTTTTCTTCAGGTCGTAGAAAAAAGCCTCAAAATCGTTGTTTTTATACTGGTTGACCATCAATGCCTCGTAGGACCATTTGGTGGGCATGATCTCGGCAATCAGGGGCACTTTTTCCACGCTGGAGATGGAACGGTTCAGTTTGTCGAAGGGGAACATGGCACCACTGAGGATCATCATGGGGATCATCAGCAGGGGAATGATGATGTAGATGGTGACAGCCGAGTTGAAGCTGGCCGAGATGTTCAGGCCCAGCATGTTGGCGCACACCGAGGTGATGAACAGCACCAGCCAGTATTCGAAGTACATGTCGCGAATGCCCAGGATGCTGTTGGCGATCACCACAAAAAGGACAGCCTGTATGGCTGATATAAGGGTTAACATCAGCACCTTGGAGGCCAGGTAGCTTGATTTGCTCAGGTTGAGGAACTGTTCCCTTCTTAGTATTTTGCGGTCGCGGAAGATCTCCTCGGCGCTCACGGTAAGCCCCAGGAACAGTGCCACGATGATCGACATAAAGATGAAGATGGGGATGTTTTCGTTGAGCCGGAAGATGTATTGTTCCGATGCGGGATCGGGGATGTAGCGGATGATGTATGAGAGGATGAAAGCCAGTATGGGGGCTTCCAGCAGGTTCAGCGCTACATACTGCTTGTTGCTGATCTTAGAGAGCATGTCGCGGATGCTATAGATCCTAAACTGGGTGAGCCATTTGGGTAGGTTGGTGCTGGAAGGAGGTTCTTCTGTGACTTCCGGTACGTGGTTGATGTTCACGTTATCGTGCAGTTTCTCCTCCCATTTCCTGGGCGGCACCTTGCGTTTATCGGTGTATTGTCCGTACTCATCCACCACCCTGGCTTCCATGATGTTGAAGATGAGCTCGGGGTTCACATTACCACAGGTGGGGCACTCCCCGACATCGCTGTTGATCTGGGCATCCAGCTTCTTGAAGTACATCACGCTTTCCACCGGGTTGCCGTAGTAGACCATGTAGCCACCCTCGTCCAGGATGACCATATTGTCGAACATCTTGAAGATCTCGGAGGAGGGTTGATGGATCACCACAAAGATCAGCTTGCCTTTGAGGGTCAGCTCGCGGAGCAGGTCCATCACGTTCTCCGAGTCGCGCGATGACAGTCCCGAGGTGGGCTCATCCACGAAAAGGATGGCAGGTTCGCGGATCAGCTCCAGGGCGATGTTGAGCCTTTTCCTTTGACCGCCGCTGATGAGCTTGTTCATCGGGCTGCCTACCTTCAGGTCTTTGATCTCACCCAGACCCAGGCTGTAAAGGGTACGGCTGACCAGATCCCGCAGCTCCTGTTCCTCTTTGTCCTTGAACACCAGCTTGGCGTTGTAATAGAGGTTCTGAAATACCGTGAGCTCCTCGATCAACAGGTCATCCTGCGGGATGTAACCGATCACGCCCTTGAGCTTCTGCTCCTCTTCATGAAGGTTGATGCCGTTGATCCTTATCTCGCCGGTGGTAGGACAGCTGAGCCCGGCCATTACATTGAGCAGGGTTGTTTTGCCGGCGCCGCTGGCTCCCATGATACCCACCAGCTTGCCTTGTTTCTCGGAGAAACTGATGTTCCTTAACCCGACGGCTCCGTTGGCGAACTCGTAACCGATGTTGTCGGCCACAAAAGAGAGCTTCAGGGAGGTCTTATCGGCCAGGTAATGGGCCACCACATCGCTGTAATAGACGGGTTTGCCTTTGGGGAGCTTGATGGAGCCTCCGTGGGCGAAAAGGTAGATCCTTTTGTTGTTCAGGGGCAGTCCGTTGAGGTAGATCTCCTCATCGCCTGTGTATCGAAGGAAGTAAAGATCGACGGTGCTGATGTGCAATATGAAGATGTTCCCGTCCAGGTCGCCGCTTTGAATGTGCTTACATTCGGTGCAGGGGTTTTCCTGGTCGTTGATAATAAGGATGTGGGGATCATCCAGCTGCTCTACCTCGTTGTGTATAACGTAGGTTTCAATGCTGTTGTACTCTTCCTTGCTGATCTTGAAGACTTCTGCCACCGTATTGATGATGGCCATGCGCTGTTCGGTGAACTTGCGGTCGGCATTGACCAGCTCGAAAAGCCTGAGCAGAACAATCACCTTCTGTTTCTGAGTCAGGGTCTTGTTGATCTTCTTGCACAAGCTCAGGATCCGAACCGAATCCTTGACCGAGGTTAATTTGCGCTTGCTGTTCTTCTCATTGTTCGATTCTCCGGTATAACCTGCTTTCTTGTCGAACAGAGCAATGTATTCCTCAATGGCTTCATCATTGAGCTGCTGGGTGAGGAAGTTCAATACATAGTCCCGCTCATTGGTCTCCACACCATCATCCTGTTTGGCAATGATGGCGAAAAGCTGCATTAAGGCTTTGAGAATCTCTTCACTCATATGTTAACCGGGATATCTTCTGGGGTTTTACAGCACGTAACTGACCTGTTCGAAGGGGACATCCACGATGTCGGCATATTCCTCTCCGGCCTCTTCCATGTCCTCGTCATCTTCCGGGTAGTGCCACTTGATCAGTATGTCGTTGCCGTTCTCATACATCTCCTCCAGCTTCATCAGTATGTCCAGAAGAAGCTTGGATGAGGCGGTATTGAAATAGACCAGCTTGAAGGAGAAAACGGTTTTGGCGTTGGCATTTTCTGCATATTCATCGAGCCAGTTGAGGATGGGTTCATAAAAAGTCGTTACATCTTCCGGCAGAGATCGCCCTGATATCTCAAAAATCTCATTTTCCTTGTCCAGGATGACACTCGGGGTATCGTCTGTTCCTTTTATCTTGATAACTTCCATAGCACGTGCTTTTTATATTTAAAGGGTTCTAGAAATAGAAGAAGAAAGAAGGAAAAAGGAGCTTGTTTCATCGATGGGCAGGAAGTGGTACTCCAACTGGTTCCCTGTTTTCCTGGCAATATCGATAAAGCCCAGTCCGGCTCCGCCTTTCTCCGAGAGCCTTCCTTCCCGCATTTGTTTCTTATAAAGCTGTTTGAGTCCTTCTTTGTCTAAGCTGTTGATCTCCTCAAGCATTTCGGTCAGCTCCTCGATCTTCCGGTTTTCTATTACGTTGCCGGTGGTGACATGGTAATCTTCCGATCCTTTGCTGACCATGAAGATGCCGCGGCCGGCGAAAAGGTAATCGTCTGAGCCGAAGGTGTCGGCATGCTTGGAGATGTTCTGCAAACATTCAACCATGACATGAAAGACTTTTTTCTGGACGGTGTTGGATTCATCCTGCTTGGCCATGTTGGATTCCGTGAGGGAGGTAAAGGCCTTGGTTATTTGGTGGGTGATTTCACCTTCATAAACCAGGGTGATCTCATGGGCCTTCATGGAGCGGTAGAAATCATAGACAAATTCCAAAAAGCCTTTTACATTATGTTTGTCCATAACAATAGAGCGTGTTTAGTTAAACTTAGTAAATATATTAAAATTCTATGCCAATGAGTAAGACGTCATCTATTTGTTTGTTGTTTTTTTTCCACTTCCTGTAGTCGCTGGCGAAGAAACTGCTGAATTGTTCCATGGCCAGTTCCTGGTTAGCCAGGATGTTTTCCCGTATCTTCTTGGGGGTGTACTTGCGTTTGTTGGGTCCTCCTATCTGGTCGGGCAACCCGTCGGTAAAGAAGAAGATCTTGTCGCCTTCCTTGTATTGGATGATATGGTTGACAAAGTCCTTCTCGGGTTTTTTGCGGTGGGGGATACCGCCGATGGCTTTGCGGTTGCCCTTGTATTGAGTGAGCTCACCGTCCCTGAGCAGGTAGAGGGGGCGGTGGGCGCCTGAATATTGCAGTTCGCCTTTCTTTTTATCGATCCGGCACATGGCGATGTCCATGCCGTCGCGTGCTTCGGCATCGAACTGATCCTGCTTGAGGGTGCTTCTCACCCCGAAGTGCAGCTTGTCGAGCACCTGGGCGGCGGTGTAGTTTTTGTTGTGATCGACGATGTTGTTGAGCTGGAAATAACCGATGAAAGAGAGCAGGGCGCCGGGCACACCGTGGCCGGTACAGTCGACGGCTGCAATGAAGATGATGTCCTCGTTCCTGTAGAACCAGGGGAAGTCGCCACTGACCACATCACGGGGCTCATAGAAGACAAAAGATTTGGGCAGGTGTTCCTGTATGATGGTGGTGTCGGGGAGGATCGACGACTGGATGCGTTGGGCATAGTTGATGCTCTCAGTGATCTTCTTGTTCTTATCCTGTATCTCCATCTCGATGCGCTTGGCCTCGGTAATGTCGTGGCCGACGAACAGGATCGTTTCCAGCTCATTATCGTTGAACTCCGGGATGCTCTTGAAGCTCATGATGCGTTCCCCCAGGTTGGCCGTAGGGATGGTGATTTCTTTGGTCTGGTGGTTGTTATCGGCTTTGATCTCTTTGATCGATTCATTGAAGAAGGAAGTGAGGGTCTCTTCCATCTGCAGGTCGCGGATGCGGGTGTTGATCAGCTCCTGCGGATTGAGCCCCAGGTAGTCGGCTGTCACCGGGTTGGCATAGAAGAATTGTCCGCGGGTGTTGAGGCGCAGGATCAGGTCGGGACTGTTCTCACTCAGCGACTGCATCTTGCTTTTCATGCGCTCCTCTTTCTCGGCGCGTTTGCGTTCGGTGATGTCGCGTGAGTTGAGTATGATGCCTTTGATGGCCGGGTCCTCGAGCATGTTGCGGCCGGTAGTCTCCAGGAAGATCTTCTTTCCGTCCTTCTTGATGTAGGTATACTGAAGGCTTTGCGGCTGACCGGGCTCTTCCTTGAGCTTTTGGAACATTTCCTTAAAAGCGGCTTCCCCTTTGGCCGAGAGCCGGTTCATGTCTTTGCCTTCCATCATCTCGTGCTGGGTGTAGCCCAGTATCCGCTCTACGTTGGGGCTCTGGTACTTGAGCTGGATGTCTTCGTCGTATATGGAGATCACCTCCGAGGCGTTTTCGAGCAGGGCCTGCATCCGTTTCTGGGCGTTCTCCACCTCTTTGACCTGGGCTTCCAGTTTTTTGTTGGATTTCTCCAGCTCATCCTGGGTGGCGCGCATCTCTTCGGCATTCTGGCGCAGCTGCTCTTCGTTCTCCTTGAGCTCCTGGGTCATTTGCTGTGACTCCTGCAGCAGCCGCTCGGTTTTCTGGTTCATCTTCAGGTTGTAGATGGTACGGGCGATGATCTCCGCCAACTCCCGCAGGAAGTTGATGGTCAGCTCCGGTATCTCTTCCTGGAGATCGGCAAATTCAATGACCCCCTGTAATTTTTCATCGGCTATCAGGGGAACGATCAACAGGCTTTTGGGTTTCTTCTCACCCAGGATGCCTGAAGTGATGGTGGCATAGTTGTCGGGTATCTCCGTGCGGTAGATGTAATCCATCTCATAGGCACATTCCCCAATCAGGCCCTCGCCCATACGGAACTCCTGGTTGACAAACCGTTTTCTGTTATACGCATAAGTGGCCACATTAGAGAGCTTCTGCTGTTCCTCATCATAGATGTAAAGGGCCCCCTGTATGATGTTGATGTATTTGATCAGCCGGACGATCACGTCATAGGCCAGGTCATCGATGCTGTTGTGGATCCGCAGGATATCGGCGATCAGGTCCTTTCCTTCGGCAATCCAGTTTCTTTCCTTCTCCCGGCGGTTGCCTTCCAGCAGGTTGTCGCGCATCCGCAGCAGCGACTTGCCCAACACATCGTTCTCATCCTTGATCTCGAAATGTGCGTCGTATTTGCCTTCCCCGATCTTCTTGGCAAAAATGGCATTGCGGTCGATGTCGAGGTCCCGCTGCTGTATGATCTCCTCGAATAATTCCACTTCCTTTTCGCGTTTCTGATAGTAATAAAAGATGGTTCCGCCTACGGCCAGGGGAAGGAGGTCTATAAACCAATGGATGGGATTGTTGGCATGGATCTCAGCGATGGCAGCAAATCCCACCGTCAGATCGCTGGCCAGCATATCGGTCAGCCAGGCGGCAAAAACCAATATCAAAGAGATGCCAACCCCTGTGAGGATGTCATTTTTAGTAATGGTGATCGAATTATTATTGTCTTGGTCCATAATGAAATTTGCGTGGTTATAATAATTCCGATAGTTTTTTGCCCAATCGTTCCGAGAGTTTGTTGAACAGTTGCTCGGTGTTTCGGTCGAAGGTTTTGAAAGCTGCCAGCTCAATCAGCCCGATGGTTTTTTCGTCGTGGACCACCGGGGCAAAGAGCAGGCTGTTGGGAGAGCTGCTTCCCAAACCGGAAAGAATGGTCACGTAGTTTTCCGGAATTTTGCTTAGCCTTAAAACCTTCTGGTTTTTGGCCGTTTGTCCCGGCAGGGCGTGGCCCAGCTCAAAATCAGCGGGCTCCTCTTCCCCGAAATAAGCGAATTTTCCGGCTATGGTGAACGCATCGCCCTGTTTTTTCCGCACGTAAAAGAGGCCCTGGACAATATCAAATTCCCTGGCAATATTGCTTAGCAGGGATTCGGTGAACCGGGTGATGTCCTGCTTCTTGCTGGGCTGCGGTATGAGCTTGTTCTCATATACGTCGGGATCCAGCTGATGGTTATCTTCTTCTTGCTCAGCGGACTCGCTGTCCGCCTCGGCCTGGTAAGTCTCCTCGCCGAGCTCCGCAACCGATTTTTGGAGGTAATCATTGGAGGTGATCTTCTCTGCGGTCATCTTCATGATCTGCAACAGGTTGAGCAGGCTGAGCCCCACGATGCCAAGCAGAAGCAGGTACAGGCCTGCGGAGCCCCCGGCTTCACCCTGGTTTTGCACGACTCCGATGAGGATGAAAGAAAAAACAAGAATCCCTATGAATGAGGAGAAAGCCAGTATCTTCGTCGTTTGTTTTGATTTCATTGAATCGGCTACTTTATTTTGAGTAAATAATCAATTATCTGCTGTGTATTGAAGACATGGTCGGTTTGTGTCATCCTGAGGGCCGTCTCGGTCATGGTGGTCACCTCGCAGTCCCTGGGGTCCTGAACGATGACGGTGCCTCCGGCCTCCTGGATCTTCTTCAGTCCCCAGGCTCCGTCTTTGTTGGCACCGGAAAGGATGATGCCAAGCAGGTTCCTGTGATAGGTTTGTGCGGCCGTCTCAAAGGAGAGGTCGATGGAAGGGCGGGAATGATTGACCGCTTCCTCAGTGGACAAGGCGATTTTCTTGTTCAGCTCAATGTACATGTGGTAGTTGGAAGGGGCCAGGTAAGCTGTGCCTGGCTTGATCGACTCTTTGTCATAGGGTTCGACCACCGGTATGTTCGATTTGATGGAGAGGGCTTCCACAAATCCGGAACGAACATGCTTGAGCCTATGCAGGTTCAGCAGGATGGGAACGGGAAAATTTTTGGGCAGGGCACTCAGCATGCGCGTGATCACCCTGAAGCTTCCCGCCGACCCCCCTATGATTACAGCCTTATGCATTTATGAAAACCTTTTTTTGTAGATATTCTCTTTTTCACCTACTAATATATAATCTTTACCTGAATTCCAATAATCGATCTTCTCGTTCATGCCCACGACCAGATGGCCGCCGGGTACGAGGCTGTTGCAGAACGACTTCAGCAGCCTTTCCTGAAGGATCTGGTTGAAGTAAAGCATCTGGTTGCGCCACATCATCAGCTTCACACTCCCGGGATGCTTGTCATAATAAGTGTTCTGCAGGGTGATCTCCACGTTTTTCAATAAATCGGAGGTGATGTATCCCGTTTCCTTTTCTACGGTGTAATAGCTTTCGAGTTCCGCTTCACTGAAGATCCGTTTGAAATTGGCGTGGTTGACCTCCATCTTTTTGACCTCCAGCTTGCCCTGCCTCAGGTCGTCGAGCCGCATCTGGCTGATGCTTCCCACGACGAACCGGACCTTGTCCAGAAATCCCATCTCATTGAGCATGATGGCCATGGAATAGAGCTCTTCACCGGAAGACACCTCCGGAAACCAGATCTTGTATGTACCGGACTCTTTCAGCAGGGAAGGGAAGAAATGCTCCATCAGATAACGCCACAAAGAGGGATCGCGAAACAGTTCCGTGGTCTCAATACAAACCTCTTTGAGGAAGAGCTCGAAAAAATCTTTGTCGTTCTCTATCTTGTCAATCAGTCCCTCGGCATTCTTCAGTCTGTATTTGTTCAGGATATACTCCAGCCGTTTTTTGAAGAAAGTCAGGGCATGGTTCTTAAAGTCAAGGTCGTGGCTTTCCTTGATGGCCTTGAGTATATTGCGCGTGTCGACAATCCCGATTTCGTATTTGCTCATGAATGGGCCATTGATTTAAAATTTCTTCCGGTAGAAATGTCCTTTTCTTTCAAAACGGTTGGCAATGTCGCCCAGCATACTCTCATGCATGCCAAACAGCAGGTAGCCATGACCATACAGGTGTTCGTGCAACATCTTGAAAACTTTCGACTGCAATTCGTATTTGAAATAAATGATGACATTTCTGCATAGGATCAGGTCAAATTTGGCAAAATAAAAATTTTCTCCTTTCACCAGGTCATGTTTTCTGAAAATGGGTTTCTCCTTCAGGAAATCGTTGATCAGCAGGCTGTCGTCCGACTTGTTGATCCTGAAATATTTGGAGTAAGATACATCATTGTATTCTTCGTAGTTAAATGGGTTTTCCTTGATCACCTTATCAAAATTATCCAGGTAGCCAATGTTGAAGCGGTATTTATATAGGCCTTTTTTCGCTTCCTTCAGGGCATCCTCGTTCAGGTCGGTGGCAAGTACCTTGGCTTTGTCATACAGCCCCATCTCGCTAAGCAGGATCAGCATCGAATACACCTCTTGTCCTGTGGAACAGCCCGCATGCCATATATTGATGGTCTTGTTGTTCTTGAGCCGGGGAAGCACCCTGAAGCGTAAATCCTGCCATACCTTGGGATCTCTGAACAATTCGGTGGTGTTGACCGTTATATCTTTAACCGTCTTTTCGAGGAACGGACGGTCGTTTTGCAACCGCTTAAGCAACATGGGCAAATCCATGCGGTTGTCATCGATCACTTTCTGGATCCTTCTCTTCAGACTTTTTTCAGAATATTCACTGAAATCGTATTCTGAATGGTTTTTTATGGTAGAAATAAAATTCTGGATCTCTGTATCCGATAATCCCATGCAGCAGTCACACTTAAAAAGTAAAATATTTTTCCCTTACTACGATAAAAAAATTGATAGGTTTTGACTATTTTACTACCTCCGGGTACAATGCGGTAAAAGTATTAAAATTTGTTGAAACAGCGAATATTAAGGCCTTAAAATGGATGTTCAGAACAAGACCCTTGCCATTTATGGCATTCAGGACACTATGAATCACCGGTATCCAGATTATGTGCACGATCACAACATCACCCTGTATCAGGGCGGCAGGATCCTCAAGCATGCCGCATTGGAGAGGCTTACCCGCCGGAAGTACGACAGCGCCCTGCCGGCTCATCTTTATGCTCTTCTCAAACAGGAGGATATGTTGGGACGGAAGGACCTCGACCTGGTTTTTGCCGACAACCCGGTAGGGCGTGCTTTCATCAATAACAGGGGCAACATACGCTTTGAAGCACCCATGAACAGAGGGCTGTCGACCGTACCCGAGGAGGGCCGCGCTTTTTTTCTGGACCGGCAGATGAAGGCCTGGGTGGTGAACCATGAGCTTGCGCATGTCTATACCAGCCTGCCTTTTTTCGGGCCTTTTAAGGAGAACAGCCTGCATGTCCATTTTGACGGGGGTGCCAGCAAAAGCAACTTTTCCGCCTGGCTTTTCCGCGAGGGTAAGCTTTCACTGGTTGAATATCACTGGGATCTGGAATACCTTTCCGCTTTGTTCAATGCCAACGCCCTGACCTTTGCCATCATCGGGGCCGGCAAAAAAGATCAGAACAGCATGCCGGGCAGGTTTATGGGATACGCCTCCTATGGCCAATACAACAAGAAGATAGAGGACTGGCTGAAGGACCATGATTTCTTCAGCGATATATGGGGCAACAAGCAGCATTTTTTTGAGCAGGTGAGGAAGGATTGGAAGATCCCGCTGAAAAGCTTCAGCCTGGAGAAACCTTTCATACAGGATGTGGCAGCCACCATACAGGGCATCTTCGAGAGAGACCTGCTCCACAAGCTCCGGCAGCTGAAAAACCAGACACATGCCGTGTATCTGTATTATACAGGTGGTTCTGCCCTGAACATCAAGGCCAACACGAGCCTGGTTGAAAGTGGTATGTTTAGCAGGGTTTTTATTCCCCCTTCTACCAACGATTCCGGCCTCAGCATTGGTGCCGGAGCCTGCCTGGAATGGCACAAGCATGGCAGGATCGAGCGCCATTCCCCGTACCTGAATAACTGGGGGTTGAAGGAGGATGGGATTCATTATTCCCGCGGGGACTTGAAAGGGGTGGCCGAGCTTCTGGTTAAAGGAAGCGCGGTGGCCGTTTGCAATGGATGGGGAGAGACCGGGCCACGGGCCCTGGGCAACCGAAGCATCCTGGCCAGGGCCGATGACCCCGAGCTGGCACAATGGGTCAGCATGGAGCTGAAAGGCAGGGAATGGTACCGACCTGTGGCCCCGGTGATGCTTGCACGAAACCTCTCTGCGCTCCTTCCGGGCGCCGGAGCCGACGAACTCAGCCATTATATGCTGCGTGACTTTAAAGTACCCTATTTGTTGAGCGAACAGATCCATGGCGCCTTGCATGTCGACAATACTTCACGCATACAAACACTCAACCGCCGGGGGGATAACCCGTGGCTCTTCGACCTGCTCGAATGGATGGAAGAAGAATATCAGATCCTCGCCCTGTTGAATACCTCCTTTAATGCCCCCGGCAAACCCATCGTGCATACCCATGAAGATGCTATCAGGGAAGCCCGCCAAATGGGCATCGCCCACCTGATCCTCAACGGCCGGTATAAACGGGTGTGAGACAGAGAACGCGAGGCCCCACATTCGTCTCTGTGCCGGTTGTGGCTCGCGTTTAACTTGGCAATGTGAGCATTAAACATTCTGCATCCTGTTTTGTTTAATAAGTTGGATTGAATAACCTTTTAAAAACTTTAATAAAATGAAGTACTATACCAATAAAACCGTAGAAGGAAACTTCGACCAGGTTCTTGATAATGTGGTCGCAGGATTGAAAGAAGAGGGCTTTGGCGTGCTCAGTGATATTGACGTGAAAGCAACTATGAAGGAAAAACTGGATGTCGATTTTAAGAATTACCGAATACTCGGAGCATGCAACCCACCTAATGCCCATAAGGCCCTGACCGCAGAGCCGCATATCGGATTGTTGCTGCCCTGCAACCTGGTGGTGCAGGAAACAGAACCGGGCAAGATCGACGTATCGGCCGTGGATCCCAAAGCATCCATGTCGATCGTGGAAAATCCCGAACTCGATAGTGTAGCCGACTTCATCAAGGAAAAGCTGGAGAAGGTGATACACAACTTATAAATTATGGAACTCTATCTGAAGCTTATTGTTGTGGCAATTGTACTGGTCGTCATTGTAATGGGGGTATTTGGGCTCAAATTTTTCCATGACCGGGGCGCCCGTTTCAATGTGGAGTCAGACCCGGAGAAATACACAAAAATCAAGAAAGATGGGATTTATAGCGTCTATTCAGAACAGGATAAGAAGCACGGAAAAAAAGACGACCGGAAAGAAGAATAAGAAGAAGGTACTGAAGTTTAAAACCGACCTTCAATGTGGTGGGTGTGTCAGTAAGGTTCAGCCTCACCTCGATGCCATCGGTCTGATCGATTCCTGGGAGGTCAGGCTCGACAATGCGGATAAGCTGATGAAGGTGAGAACAAACCGTGATGACACCGAAGAAGTGATCCGTCTGGTCCAGGGGGCGCTGGATAAGGAGGGCTATTCCGCCGAACGGATGAATTGATCGTTTCTTGAAACATAACCCCATGAGCCACAACTATAAACTGCATATCAAAAACATGGTGTGCCCAAGGTGCATCATGGCTGTGAAGGATATCCTGGAAAACCAGGGCATACCCTACATCGATGTCAGGCTGGGTGAGGTGATCCTCCAGCATCCCAAAGAACAATATGATCTCACCGGGCTCAAAAAAGAGCTTCATGATGTGGGTTTCGAAATGATAGAAGATCAGCAGGTGCAGATTGTTGAGCGGATTAAGAACATCATTATTGAGTGGGTCCGAAGCCCGCAAAATCACAAAAAAATATACAATTTCTCCGATTACCTGGCCGAAACCTTTGGGAAGAACTATCATTACCTGAGCAACATTTTTTCGTCAAAGGAGGGGATCACCATTGAGAAGTACATGATCCTGCAACGGATCGAATATGTCAAGGAACTGTTGATCTATGACGAATACAGTCTGAGTGAGATCGCCTGGAAACTTAACTACAGCAGCGTGGCCCACCTTTCCAACCAATTCAAGCAGGTGACCGGTTTTTCACCTACCGCCTTCAAGAAGCTGCAACACAAGGACCGAAAGTCGCTGGATCAGCTTTAACCCGTTTTTCTGAACAATCGTTTTTTGAATCCATGATTGGGTTTTCTTATAACCAGATCCTCGTTTTGCTCCCCGGTATCCTAAAAGTCATCATGCCCACAAAAAAAAAGTCCTTCTGTGGATATATCCCTGATGGCGGGTCTAAGACATCAGTTATGATAAAAGTATAAACCTTTCTCCGGAAAATGTAAAACATTTATTTTCAGTAATTTGTAAATTTGTGTAGTCTGTTTTGTCGAAATGAACCGATGTAGAATTTAAAATCAATATTATTTATGATGCAAGGAATAGGACATGGTATGGGCATCGGAATGGGATGGGGCTGGATCATCGGCCTCCTCCTGCTGGTGCTTGTCATTTGGCTGGTGGTAAGATCCACCGGTCAAAACGCTTCTTCAGCGAATGAACCTGAAGAGACAGCTCTGGACGTTTTGAAGAAACGCTATGCCAGGGGCGAGATCAGCAAAGAGGAATATGAGGAAAAGAAAAAAGACCTGATGTAAAATAAAAGCACCGGCTACCGGGGCGACGGAATGATTCTCGTCGTTCCTGTGGATGAGGCACATAAGATCCGGACCGATGAAGAGGGCATGGATTCCATATGATACTGGAGACAAAAATGTGTAAAACTCGGCCAAAATTTTGAAAAACATTTCTCTGCTCCTACGGTTTAGTTGAATGAATTAAAGATTTCTGTGTCCATTGCAATAAAACTTTAGGAGCCAATGAGAACCTTACGTTTTAAGACCAACCTGAAATGCGCCGGATGTATGCATGCCATCAAGCCTTATATGGATGAGATAGAAGGCATACAATCCTGGGATGTGGATTTGAACAGTCCCAATAAAATTGTGGAAGTAGTAACAGCATCCGCCGATCCCGAGGAGATCCGGAAGGCTATAGAAAGAGGTATTAGTGAAGCGGGTTACACCGTGGAACTGATGAACTAAGCAAAGGAGCGTTTAGAATGATCAAGAGCAACTATAAAGTAGAAGGGATGCATTGTGCTTCTTGTGCTGCCAGTGTGGAGAGTATGCTGGGAGCTCAGGAAGGTGTTGAGCAAGCCCGGGTGAACTTTGCCGATGAGTCCGTTTGGGTGGAGTATGACGATCAGGTTGTATCTGCCGGTAAGCTGAAGCAGTGGGTTCAGCAGATCGGCTATGACCTGTTGGTGGATGACCGTCCCGACCTGGAGGAAGAGCAGGCCAAGGAGCGCAGCAAGCTGAAACGGGCCCGAAACAATGCGCTGTTTGCCATTGTCTTTTCATTGCCGGTGTTTGTGATATCCATGTTTGTTCCCAACATACCCTATGCCAATTGGATCATGCTGGTTTTCACCCTTCCGGTGATTGCCTGGTTTGGCAGGGAGTTTTTCCAGATTGCCTGGAAACAGGCCCGGCATTTGTCCGCCAACATGGATACCCTGGTGGCCCTGGGTACCGGTGCAGCCTTTCTTTTTAGTCTGTTCAACACCCTGGTCCCCGACTATCTTCAATCCCGGGGCCTCACCCCGCATGTATACTATGAGGCTGCCTCCGTGATCATCTCCCTTATCCTGTTGGGGCGTTACTTTGAAGCCCGGGCCAAGAGCCGCACCTCCGATTCGATCAAGCGGCTGATGGGCCTGCAGGTTAAGACGGCCCGCGTGGAACGTGATGGCCGGGAGATGGAGATAGCTGTCGACCAGGTACAGGTGGGCGATATCGTGATGGTACGCCCGGGCGAGAAGGTGCCCGTAGACGGGGTGATCACACAAGGCTACTCCTCTGTCGATGAGAGTATGATCACCGGTGAGTCCCTGCCGGCTGAGAAGCAGGAAGGCGACCGGGTGATCGGTGCTACGATCAATAAAACCGGAACCTTCCGGATAAAGGCGGAAAAGGTAGGTTCCGACACCGTCCTTTCGCAGATCATTCGTATGGTACGCGAAGCACAGGGCAGTAAGGCGCCGGTGCAGAAGCTTGCCGACCGCATCGCGGCCATCTTCGTTCCGGCAGTGATTGCCATTGCCCTGGCCAGTGCCCTGGTGTGGTATCTGGCAGGGCCCTCCCCACAGCTGACCTATGCCTTCGTGACGCTGGTTACCGTTCTGATCATTGCCTGCCCCTGCGCCCTGGGTCTGGCAACACCTACCGCCTTGATGGTAGGCATTGGTAAGGGTGCCGAAAACGGTGTGCTGATCAGGGATGCTACCATACTTGAAAAAGTGAACCAGGTGGACTCCATCGTGGTGGATAAAACCGGTACCATCACCACCGGTCAGCCCGTGGTCAGCGACATGCAATACCTGGGGCAGGGAGATAACCGCGAACTGCTGAACCTGGTATATACCATCGAGTCCCGATCCGATCATCCCCTGGCCGGGGCCATCACCCGCTATCTGAGTGATAATGCCTATAATGGCTACGATATTGGTGAATTTGATTATCTCAGCGGCCAGGGCATACGTGCTACCCTAAAGGACGATGAATTCCTCATAGGCAGTCACAGCCTGATGGAAAAGAGGCAGGTACGCATTCCGGAAAAAATCGCACCCAGGGAACAATCTGACGGCGATCATGTGGGCTCAAGGGTTTATGTGGCCAGGAACGGACAAGTGGAGATGTTATTCAGGATCGAAGATCAGATCAAACCTACATCAATACGGGCCATCCGCGATTTGCAGGACTCGGGCATCGAAGTTCACATGATGACGGGCGATAACGAGCAAGTGGCAGCTGACATAGCCCAGAAAACCGGCATACACAACTACAAGGCAGAAGTGATGCCCGAAGATAAGCTGGCCTACGTCAAAGCACTTCAGCAGAAGGGCCACAAGGTAGCTATGGTGGGCGACGGCATCAATGATTCGCCGGCCCTTGCCCAGGCCGATATTGGCATTGCCATGGGCCAAGGGACAGATGTGGCCATAGAAAGTGCCCAGATCACACTGGTGAAGGGTGACCTGGAGAAGATACGCTCGGCCATCGCCTTATCCCGCTCCACCCTGCAGACCATCAAACAAAACCTTTTCTGGGCCTTCTTTTACAATATCATAGCTATACCCATCGCTGCGGGCGTGCTCTACCCGGTGAACGGATTCCTCCTGAATCCCATGATCGCCGGAGCAGCTATGTCATTCAGCTCGGTCTCCGTGGTGATGAACAGCCTGAGGCTTAAGCGCAGGAAACTATTTGACTGATTCTATTCCGTCCGTTGGCGGGAGAACGATATCGACCTCTTTTTTTTGTTCAATTTAAAACCAATCGTTATGAAGACACTGATGATGAGTCTTACCATGATCACAAGCATGCTCCTGCTGATGCCTGCACAGAGCCAGGCCCAGGAATGTGAGAATGAAGCAGACAAAGTGAAGGAAAGCAAGAAGCAGCTTACAGAATGCGCCTCTAAGGAAGGTTATGCAAAAACAGCCTTCCAGGTCGACGGCAACTGCTCCATGTGTAAAGAACGCATCGAAGAAGCTGCCACACAGGTGGAAGGCGTAGAAGAAGCCTCCTGGGATGCCGAAAAAGATCAATTGACCCTGGCCTATCATAAAAAGCAGGTAAAATTGATGGATGTACACAACAAAATTGCCGGTGCCGGCCATGATACCAAAAAAGTGGCAGCTACCGATGAAGCTTACCGGGCATTGCCCATGTGCTGTAAGTACAGGGAAGAGTGAGGTTGAACCCTCTCCCCGTATCCTAGGTAAAATGAACAGGAAAAATCCATGCCGCCCAGTCGGAATGGATTTTTCCTGTTCATAGACCGCCTGAGATGTTTGTGGGCGATTATTTTCATTTTTCTATAATAATCCCTATATTTCTCCTGTTATTGACTTATGAACCGTACAGATTAAAACCATGACAACCAGCAATGTTTTAAGCGGATCGGGCTCCATTCGAAAACGGGAGTTCGTCCGCAATGTTAAGATTAAATCCCTGAAAAACTACATGATCCTTGAGTCGGTCGATCCATTCCCGGAAGCCCACCTGCGACACAAAAGCCACTTTGTAAAGTTTTATTACATCCCCATCATCGCCCAGAATTTGAACCAGGATATTAAAATTGCAGCCACATCGGCTGAAAGCAGAATAGGTAATGAACTGGCATCAGCCCTGGGCGATATCACCATCGGCGACACCACCTACCACAGTATCCGACTGCGGAACATATCCCCGCAAGATTTGCCATCTATCATTAAAGCCTATGAATATGAAGGCATCACCATGGCCCCCTCCGGTGAAACCATAAAGGATTATGCCCAGATCACACTCGACAAGTTCTTCCACCTCGAGGAGATCCAGCGGGGTCTCTATATTGACCTGGATGATGCCCAGATCGGATACGTGGAGACGCCCAGAAGACTTGATTGGGAAGAGCTGGAGGAGATCACGGAAAAAGTGAAGTCCGAGGCCGAACATACCAATTTCGACCGGGCCTTGGGTACCATTTCCAAACATGGTGAAAATATCGAAGTGATACGTATCTATGCCCCTAATATGAATGAGGCCATTCTCATAGAGATCGGTTACTTCTATAAGAAATATATACCTCAGGAGCAGTAGAGATGAGGTTGTATGAGGATCCCAAAGAAATTGAAAAGCATATATTTAGCCGAAACTCTGAGGAATCGTTCCGGCAGTTGGCCCTGTCGGAATTCTTTTATCAGTATGAACACAATCCTGTATACCGCCGGTATTGTGATTTGATTCATATATCTCCCCGGGATGTTGATGGCATCTGGAAGATACCTTTCCTGCCGGTTGAATTCTTTAAGACCCAACACGTGCTGGCCGGCGATCCCGTGTGGGAGCAGGTGTTTACCAGCAGCGGAACAACAGGAACGGAGAAGAGCTGCCATTATGTGAAAGACCTGCGCCTGTACCGGCAGAGTTTCCTTCGGACTTTTGAACATTTTTACGGGCCCATAGGCGATTATTGCCTGCTTGCCCTATTGCCCGGTTACATGGATAATCCCAATTCATCCCTGATATTCATGGTTCGCGAGCTTATTGATGATACAGGCCATCGCGAAAGCGGTTTTTATATGGATGACCGTGAGAAACTGACGAATAAGCTCCGGGAACTGGAAAAGAAAGGTCAGAAGACCCTTCTGCTGGGTGTTAGCTTTGCTCTGCTTGATTTGGCAGAGGAGTACCGGTTGAATTTGCAGCATACCCTGGTAATGGAAACCGGCGGGATGAAGGGCCGCCGCAAAGAACTGACGCGTCAGGAGCTTCATCAGAAAGTTCAGGGAGGACTGGGAGTGAATCAGGTGCATTCCGAATACGGGATGGCCGAATTGCTCACCCAGGCTTATTCAAAAAAAGATGGACGATTCCACACCCCACCCTGGATGAAGGTGATGATCAGGGATTATGACGATCCCTTCGACTGGGCCGGGCAAGGAAAAAGCGGGGGAATCAATGTGATTGATCTGGCCAACCTCTATTCCTGCCCGTTTATAGAAACCAAAGATATCGGGAGAATCTTTGATGATGGCTCCTTCGGGGTCCTTGGACGCTTTGATGAGAGCGACGTCCGGGGATGCAACCTGCTTGTCATCGAATAAAAAACCTATTTATTACAGCCCCAGCTTCTCTGCAATATCTTCGGGTATGGCGTCTTTATGCACCATGATGGCTACGGTGTTCAGCCGGATATAAGGCTCCGACATGTTGAGAAAGCCGTCAAAAGCGTTGCTGTCAGTGTCCCAGGAGTTTTTTGTCACGTAATAACGGGTGCCGTTTTGGTCCTCAACGAGTCCGGTAAGATGCATCAGGTGGTCGTCGGTCATGGTTTGGTTGTTGAATTGTTTCTGACGCAGCTCCTGTGTGATCTTCATCTCATCTGCCGGGTGCTCTTTGAAATGGCTGTGCTCCCCGGCGGGTACCACGGCTACCCCGCTGCCATGAGAGAAACCTTCGCTGCTGACATCACCGTCCCAGACAATGGAATAACCTTGCTGCAGGCTGTGATCCATCACCTCAACCAGCTCATTCAGCGGCAGGTTGTGGTATTTTTTGTGGGCCCAGTTGTCAGGCACTTCCAGGTCAAATGCACTATACCAGGGGTGGTGGGTGAAGGAGGTTAGTTCCACATAATCCTCGTAGTCGAGATCCAGTGATTCGGCAAACGTGGCGGGCGTGTAGGTTTCACCTTTGTATTCGAATTTTTCGGGTGCCTCTCCGAAATAGGTGTCCAGGGTTTGGGCAAAAGCATCATCCCAGGCCGTCGTCAGAGGCCCGCGGCGTTTTTCAATCAATGATTCCAGGTAACCACTCATCACCGAGACCACTTCGCCGTGGCGGTGTTCTTCGGTGCCATACTCCAGGCCGGGGTATACTTTTTCGGGGACGATGCCGTGCTGTTCCAGCTCAGTAATGGCATCATGAGCCTGTCCACCCTGGTTGAAGTTGTTGTGGCCGTGAAAACGCACGTAATCCTTTGCTTTCTGCATATAGGTATGCCGAACCAGGTACATCTCCGAGAGATCATGTTCCGGCTGGCCTTTCCGCAGGAGTTCTGTTTCCAGGAAAGAAACGGTGGCGAAACACCAGCAGGTACCTGAACTTTGCTGATCTTTGACAGGGGAGGTCTCCAAACGCACCACATCGGTGAACTCATAGGTCTGGTTATCCTCCTGTGAGCGGGCCGGGTTCCCTATAAGTAAAGTGAGAACAAATGTGATCGATGCAATCTTAATCCAGTTTTTCATAATTCGAGTTTTTATAGTTAAAACTTGCTACACCTCCTGAGACGATGAATTTCATCACTTCTGCCGGCGGGCCGTCGATCTTGCGGACGTCCTTACTGGGAACAATGAACAGTTCACCCGACCAGTTGTAGGAGTGCGGGAAATAAACGGCTACTTTAGCCCCTCCCACGCCGAGGTTGCTCACATCTTCCTGCGTGAGGAAGCCTATTTTCTCCAGGTCACTCACCGCATTGACCCTTACCAGTACAGGTTGGTTGAACTTTCCCTCTTTACCTACGAACCCGGTAAAGATGTCCTTGAAAGCTGAATTCAGAAGCTTCAAAAAGGGCACCCGATCAAGCAGCCGGCCTAAGGTTAGCTTCACCGGCCGGGCAATGATGGTTTGCCCTATGAAACCCAGCAGAGCCAGTAAAAGGATGATGGCCACCACGCCAACTCCGGGAATATTGAAGTGGAAAATTTTCTGAATATAGGGCTGAAGCAATCCATCCATAAATTTCAGAATGTTGTACAGGATGAAGATCGTTAAGCCCAACGGGGCTATGATTAAAAGCCCCTGCAGAAAATAGTTGACGAATTTTTTCATGACCTGATCGGTTTATGGGTTTTGACATTCAGAAACGGTTCAGGATTAAAACAGAAAACATTTTTATACCTGAAGATTTTATTTGTCTTTTCCTTTGCCCTTTCCTCTGCCTGTCTGCCCGCCCATGAGGACCCGATGAGCCGGGGAACAGCCCGGGATTAGCTACCGGGCAGGAAAGCATCGGGTATGTGCTCCAGTTTATGCTGGTTGTTGGCGAAGAGAATGATGATCACATCAAATCGAACTTCTTTTTTGATGGAGAACTGATGCACGTATGCTTCCGCAGCTTCCACCAAAAAGCGTTGCTTTTTCCTGGGTACCATGCCACCCGGTGCTTCCAGGTATCCTCCTGCACGTGTTTTGACTTCCACAATGATCAGAAAACGGTCATCTTCGGCAACAATGTCGATCTCCTTTTGCCGGTAATACCAGTTTTTGTTTAAGACAAGAATGCCTTGATCTTCAAGGTACCGGGAGGCCAGGCGCTCGCCCATGCGCCCCAGTTCCGTTTTCTTATCGAGATTTTTCACATCAAATTGAAACTTTCATACACGGTATTTCGAACAAAGGAACGCAGGCTACAGAAAAGCAAAATTATGCAAATTTTACGAAAAAGTCTATTTCTGCTTGTTTTCCTACCCCTTACATGCTCCTTGCTGGGACAAAATTTTGAGGGGAGCATCACCTTTGTCAAGAAGTCATTCTACGATACCACCTTTCATCATTACTATGTAAAGAACAACCGCATACGCATCGATAAATATGAGGAGCAGGGCGGCCAACTGATAGAGACCCTGCTGGTGGATCTTCAGGAAGAGACGGTAACGGCAGTTAATCCCCAAAAGAAGCTCTACAGACCTCTGAGCATTGCCCCCGATAAAAAGATCCCCAACGAAGATTTTAAGGTGATCAAGACAAAGAATTTCCGCCGCATTAACGGAAACAAATGTTACCAGTGGCGCGTAAGGAACAGAAAGCTAAACAGCGAGATAGCCTATTGGGTGGCGCCTACCCGCTTTGATTTTTATGGTGATTTGCTGAAGCTGCTGAAGCGAACGGAGCGCGCTTACCGTTTTTTTATGCAGATACCCGATAATGAGGGATATTTTCCCATGCTATCGGTGGAGCGGACTTTACTGCGGGATGAACGGGAGCGCCTGGTGGTGAAGGATATCGTGAGGGATAAGCTCAGCAAGGCCCTTTTTACCATACCCGAGGACTACAGGGAGTTGTTGTTCAGTCAGCAAATTCAAGAGTGACCTTTCCCCTCTTTTGGTTGATCTTGAGATGGCTGCCCATGATCAGGGGCAGGTTGGGTTCGCGGTGTCCGGCAGGGCAGTCGGGGACAACCGGTATGTTCAGGTCATCCACAATATCGTAAACGATCTGATAGGCCTCTTTGCCAAATGGCACCGAATTGTCGTTCATGGAGGTCATTCCACCGAGAAGCAGGGCGCTGATCGTCTCCAGCTTCCCCGACAGTTTCAGGTTCATCATCATCCGGTCGATGTGATAAAGGTATTCGTCCACATCTTCCAGAAAGAGGATCTTTCCTTTGGTGTGAAGGTCATAGGGTGTGGCCGACAGGCTGCAGATCACCGACAGGTTTCCGCCGGTAAGCGTTCCCGACAGGGTATCCCTAAGCTCCAGGGCCCGTGAAGGGTCCCAGGAATAGCTCAATGGCCGGCCAAACAACACATTTTTCAGAAGACCCGTGGATCGGTTGTCCATTCCCTCCCGTGGGAAATTAAGGGGCATCTGGGCATGAAGCGTCTTGATATGCAGCTGCTGATTGATATAGTTGTGCAGGACTGTGATATCGCTGAATCCTACGATCCATTTGGGATTGCGTGCAAAATAATGAAAGTCCAGGTGCTGCATGGTTCTCACCGTGCCATAGCCACCCCGGGCACAAAGGATTGCCTTGATGTTCTCATCGTCCATCATCTGCTGCAGGTCGGAAGCCCGGTCTTCATCTTTTCCCGCAAGCTGATGGTAAGTGCTGTAGAGGTTCTTACCCACTACCACCCATAATCCCCAGCTTTCAATAAGCCGGATGGCCGCTTCTATTTCTTCCGGTTTGATGCTGCGTGCCGGTGCAACGATGCCTACCGTATCACCTTCTTCCAGAGGCGGAGGTGTGATCATTCGCGTGGTCATAGACTTTTTTTCTTAGAAAACCCTCCCTGTTCGAACAGGGGTAAGGGGCTTGTTGTTCCAGCCTTTGATTGGAACGTATTATTATAAGAAAATTATCTTCACTATATTTGCCGGAATAAAGTTAAGCATTTCCTAACAGAAGAAAAATGAAAATATGAAAGAGCCCGGGAGATATCTTGTAACAGCAGCCTTACCTTATGCCAACGGACCTTTGCACATCGGACACATAGCAGGTGCCTATCTGCCCGCCGACATCTATGTAAGATATTTGCGCCTGAAGGGCAGGGATGTGGCCTTCATCTGTGGATCGGATGAACATGGGGTGCCCATCACCCTGAGAGCTAGAAAAGAAGGTATATCACCCCAGAAAATCGTCGATAAATACCATGCCATCAACAAGAAGGGATTTGAAGACCTGGGCATTGAATTTGATATTTACCACCGCACTTCGGCTCCCTTACATCATAAGACAGCTTCCGATTTTTTCAGGAAACTATATGAAGATGGGGAATTCATTGAGAAAGAAGAGGAACAGTTCTTTGATGAGCAGGAAAATCAGTTTCTTGCCGACCGTTATATCGTAGGTACCTGTCCCAGTTGTGGTTATGACCAGGCCTACGGCGACCAGTGCGAGCAATGCGGTACCAGCCTGAGCCCTAAGGAACTGATCAATCCCGTGTCCGCCCTTTCCGGTAATAAGCCTCAGCTCAGGAAAACCAAACACTGGTATTTGCCGCTGGATAGATACCAGGAGGAATGGTTGGAGGAGTGGATCGACAGCCATCAGAACGATTGGAAAGCCAATGTTTACGGACAATGCAAATCATGGCTCAATCAAAAGCTCCATCCGAGAGCCGTTACGCGCGACCTGGAGTGGGGTGTACCTGTCCCGGTGGAAGATACCGACAGCAAGGTGCTTTATGTATGGTTTGATGCCCCTATAGGCTATATATCAGCTACCAGGGCCTGGGCCGAAGAGAAAGGCAAGGATTGGGAAAAGTACTGGAAAGATGAAGATACCAGCATGATCCATTTCATCGGGAAGGACAACATCGTGTTCCACTGTCTGATCTTTCCCTCTATGCTCAAGGCCCACGGTGAATACATATTGCCCGACAATGTTCCGGCCAATGAGTTTTTGAATCTGGAAGGCGATAAATTGTCTACCTCCCGCAACTGGGCTGTATGGGTCAATGAGTTTGTGGAGCAGTTCCCCGATAAGATCGATGTGCTGCGTTATACCCTGGCAGCTAATTTCCCCGAGCAAAAGGACAATGACTTCACCTGGAAAGATTTCCAGAATCGCAACAACAACGAGCTGGTAGCTGTGATGGGCAATTTTATCAACCGGGCACTGGTGCTGACAAAGAAGTATTTCAACCGCCAGGTGCCGGAAGTAAAAGAGCTTACCGACTACGACCGTGTGACACTTGAGCGTGCCCGGGCCATCAAGAATGACCTCGAAGACCGGATTGAGCATTATAAGTTCCGTGAGGCCGTGAAGATTGCCATGGATATGGGCCGGCTGGGCAACAAATACCTGGCCGACACCGAGCCGTGGAGCCTGTATGAGAAGGATCCCGGGCGGGTAGCCACCGTCCTGAACCTTTCCCTGCAGTTGGCTGCCAGCATATCCATCGTTATTGAGCCTTTCCTTCCCTTCACGGCTGAAAAACTCAGGAAATTTCTGAACATCAGCAAGCTGGACTGGGGCCTGGCCGGACAATCCAACATCCTGGAAGCCGGACATGAAGTGAACAAGCCCCAACATCTGTTCCAGAAAGTTGAGGATCAGGTGGTCGAACAACAGGTGGAGAAGCTTCAGGAGGCCCGCCGCAAGAAAGAGCAGCAGGAGCGCGGAGTTGAACCGGCCAAGGAGAACATCAGCTTTGATGATTTTACCCGCCTCGACATCCGGGTGGGTGAGATCCTGGAAGCCGAGAAAGTACCTAAGACCAGGAAGCTGATGAAGCTGAAGGTGGACACCGGCTTGGATACCCGTACGGTGGTTGCCGGTATTGCCGAGCAGTTTTCACCTGAGGAGGTCAGGGGCCGCCAGGTAAGTATTGCCGTGAACCTGGATCCCAGGAGGATCAAGGGCATCGAAAGTCAGGGCATGATCCTGATGGCTGAAGATGCCGAAGGCCGGCTCACTTTCCTCAGCCCCGGAACGAAGACGCAGCGGGGAGCGGTGGTGAAGTAGCATTCCCGCATTCTTTTCACTCCTCTCTCCAGTCCCCGTGTGCCTTGATAAGCCTTACCAGCTCTTCGACGGCATCCGCCTCGGGTACGTTGCGTTTAACCACCTCCCTGTTGCGGTAGAGGGTGATCTCACCCGGAGCCGACCCCACATAACCGTAATCGGCATCGGCCATCTCGCCGGGTCCGTTCACAATGCAGCCCATCACAGCGATCTTGAGTCCTTTAAGATGTCCCATTCTCTTGCGGATGGCTTCGGCAGTGCTTTCGAGGTTAAACTGGGTACGCCCGCAGCCGGGGCAGGAGATGAATTCGGTCTTGTATATGCGGCTTCGGCTGGCCTGCAAGATGCCGAAGCTCAGGTTTAATATATCCCGGCTCTGAACGGGACCATCATTTTCGATCAGCAAACCATCTGCCAGCCCGTCGATAAAGAGCAAGCCTGTGTCGCAGGCTGCCTTCAGGCGAAGGTCGCCGGCATGTTTCTCCCGGTAACGACGGTGAAGCACCACCGGCAGATCAATCCCTTCCTGCATCAGGGCGAAGATAAGCCGGCGCTGTTCAGCCACCGGATGACCGGTTTGTGTTTCGAGCATCAAAACGGCATTCGTATGGCCGCGTAAGCGCCTTACCTGGTCCATGTCATCTATTCGGACAGCAACAAAACTTTCCCCTTTCTCCTCGCTGTTTATGAATGCCTGGATGGAATCGAAAAGGGGGCGGGCTTTGTGAGGAGCGATCCGGATCCGGGCTTTATCTGTTGGTGATGAAGCCTGTTCTGTTAGGAACCCATCGGGGGTCAGTTTTCCTTCCATGCTTGGGGATGGGCTTTGTTTCATAAGCACTACCGGCGGATGCTCACCTCCCGTCATCACTACGGGGCGGGTCTTACGTCTGCTGTAATCAAAAGGATCGATGGGTATCGTGTCGGTTTTGGGTATCCCCGGGTCAGCTGTTCCGGTTGCCAACTCAACGATTTTGCGGGCCACGGGGATCTCCTTTTCAGGGGCTTCAGTGAGGCTTACCCGGATGGTATCGCCGATACCGTCATTTAAGAGCGTTCCGATGCCCAGGGCCGATTTGATCCGCCCGTCTTCTCCCTCGCCGGCTTCTGTCACGCCCAGGTGAAGCGGATAAAGCAGGTCCTCGCTCAGCATCTCATGCACCAGCAACCGGTTGGCCTGAACCATCACCCTGGTATTGCTTGATTTCATGGATACCACTATCTGGTGGAAGTTTTCTTCCCGGCAGATACGCAGAAACGCCATGGCCGAGGCGGTCATGCCCCCGGGCGTGTCTCCGTATTGATCCATGATGCGGCGGGAGAGGGATCCATGGTTGACACCAATGCGCAGGGCCGTTTGGTTTTTCTTCAGCGTGGAGATAAGTTGTTTGAAGGTATCCGCCACCTTTTGGAATCCTTCCTTCCGGGCCTCGCCCAGGGCATAATTGCCTGGATTGATGCGCACCTTCTCGACAAAGACAGCTGCTGTTTCAGCAATACGCGGGTTGAAGTGAACATCTGCCACCAGGGGAATGCGATAATTCTGAGAGAACAACTGGTTCTTTATGTTCTCCAGGTTCCGCGCTTCTTTCATGCTCCGTACTGTCATCCGGGCGAAATCGGCCCCGGCGTCCGCTATACCTTTGATTTGTTCCGAGGTGGCGATGGTATCCAGCGTATCGGTGTTGGTCATCGACTGCAGCCGTATCGGATGCTTACTGCCCAGGGGAAGATGACCCACCATCACCTCGCGGGTGGGCAGCCGCCGGTAGCTGGTGAGATCTTCACAGTATTGCCTTTTATGGATCATTGCCCTGAGATTTTATACATGCCCGTGTCTCCATGCCAGCGTATACATGTACGCCTATATATGCCCGTGTTTGTCATATCCATGTTCCTCATGTCCGCGTTTTTCATCTTCCCTTTTTTCATGGCTGGCAAGATTTACCTGTTTTCGATCGTTTCAGGATTTACCAGGTTGGGGGGCCGGGTACCTTTGAAATATTCGGCCACATTGATGGCTGCCTCTTCCCCCATAGCTTTGCGCGTTTCATAGTTGGCCGTGCCGATATGGGGAACCACCACCACGTTGTCGAGCCCCAGCAATCCTTCGCTTATTTGGGGCTCAAATTCAAAGACATCCAGCCCGGCACCTCCCAGGTGGCCGTTTTGCAGGTGCCGTATAAGGGCTTCTTCGTGAATGACCGCTCCCCGTGCCGTATTGATGATAAATGTGCCCTGCTTCATCTTCCTAAAGGCCTCATCATCCAGCAGATGATGGGTATCTTCCGTGAGGGGTGTATGCAGGGAGACGACATCCGATGAGCGTATCAACTCATCCAGCTCCGTATAACGGGCACCATAAGTTTTTTCGTCGGTGAGGCTCAGCCTGCTCCGGGTGTAGTACAGGATGTTCATACCAAAAGCCCGGGCTTTCAGTGCAAAACTTTTGCCTATGTTTCCCATGCCGATGATCCCCAGTGTCTTACCCTCGAGGGTGTGGCCCAGGTTGGCCATCACTTCCCACTTTACCGGCTCTTTGTTTTTTAGTTTGTGATCCAGCTCGGCAATGCGGCGAGTGACAGCCAGCAGCAATGAAAAAGTCAGCTCGGCCGTGGGCTCTATAACTGTTTTGGGGGTATTGGTCACCATGATACCTTTTTCCGTGGCTGCTGCCACATCAATGTTGTTGAAGCCCACACCAAAATTGGCAATGATCTTCAGCTTATCGCCTTTTTCGATCAGGGAACGGTCGATTGGAAAACCAAAGACCGGGATCAGCGCATCGCAGTCGGGTATCATCCGGTGCAGCTCCCCGGTGGAAAAATGCTTTTCCTCCGGCGTGGTGATATGAAAATCGCCCTCCGGAAGGTCCATCCCCTCAGTGGGGATGCGATGGGTTAACAATACCTTATATGCCATATAACTGCTGTTTGAATCGGTTCTTGCTTATGCGAAGTTAATGAGACATTGCCTGTTCACCAAATAATTTTTTTATCTCATAAGGCCTCATCCACGGATCATGAGTGGTATAGCTTTGAACCGTTTTACCGGCTATTTTGTTGGGCTCATTTTGCATAAGTTTTCGTTGTGTTTCTTAATTTTGAGATCACAAAGATACGCATATGTCTATAAAAGTTAAAGGGCTCATCAAGACTTATGGGGATCAGAAGGCCCTGAACGATGTCAGCTTTGAGGTGCATCCCGGTGAGATCGTTGGATTCATCGGGCCCAATGGCGCCGGTAAAACCACCACCATGAAGATACTTACAGGCTATACCCTGCCCGACACCGGCGAAGCCTGGGTCAATGATCAATCTGTGCGGCACGATCACATTCGTATCCGTCAGAACATTGGTTATCTGCCGGAGCACAATCCATTGTACCTTGAGATGTATGTGATGGAGTACCTGGAATATGTGGCAGGTTTGTATGGACAGGGAAAGGAAGCCCGGGAGAGGGTCCGTGAGGTTGTTGAGCTGACCGGGCTGGACAAAGAGAAGCATAAAAAGATCGGGGCCCTTTCGAAGGGTTACCGCCAACGGACGGGCCTGGCGCAAGCCATCATCCATGACCCCGGTGTGTTGATCCTGGATGAGCCCACTTCCGGTCTCGATCCCAATCAGATCAAAGAGATCCGCACTATGATCTCCCGCCTGGGTAAAGAAAAGACCGTGTTGCTTTCCACCCATATCATGCAGGAAGTGGAAGCCATCTGCGACCGGATCATCATCATCAACAACGGCCGCATCGTAGCCGACGATCAGGTGGAAAATATATCCGCTTCCCTTTTCGAGGACAAACAAACCGTTATGGTTGAGTTTGACCGGCCTGTGGACCATGAGGTGTTGAATCAGATCGAAGGGGTGAGTCAGATCCGTAAATTAGATGAAAACAAATGGTTGTTTGAGAGCAGCTTCCAACAGGATATACGGCAGGCTATTTTTCAGTTTGCCGTCCACAAAGGGTTAACGGTACTTTCTATGCAGAAAAAAGAGAACAGCCTGGAGGAGGTTTTTCGTAAATTGACCCGGTAATCGTGGCCGGATGACCAGAAATCACCCCACGGGAGTAAACATGCATTGGCCAGAAATCACCCCACGGGAGCACACATGTATTGGCCAGATACATCAAACATTTCTGGCTGACTGGATTATGACCTGCGGATCACCCCGGTAAACGCGATTTTTTTCGTGTATGGGTTGTTTAAATTGGTTATCATTTATACATTTGGGAACAACTTGTGGAGGGATAAAAGATTTTTTGCATTGTGCCCCGGTATGGGCTGAACAATCAGCAGTTTTCACGGATTGGTTGATTTTTGATGGTATTCGGGAGAACGATTGAGGCTGTTGATTTGTTGGGTACAAAATGCATCTCATATATTTGAGAGGATTTTTCACAGGTTGGCTCACAGGCCTACACATCAGATTGGATACAATTACTGGTAGCAGTAGATGGCAACGATAAATATTAATTAATCAATAAACTGGTTTTTACTATGGAAAACGTTGATTCAATTTTCTGGTTGGCCCCGCTAAGCTCAATCCTGGCATTGTTTTTTGCTTACTGGTTTTTTAAGCAGATGATGAAGGAGGACGAGGGCAACAATTTGATGAGGAAAATTGCCAAACACGTTCGAGAAGGGGCTATGGCTTATATTCGTCAGCAATATAAAGTGGTAGCCATTTTCTTTGTTGTTTTGGCTGTTATTTTAGGTGTTTTAGCTTATGTTGGTTTGCAAAACGGATGGGTTCCCTTTGCATTTTTAACAGGTGGTTTCTTCTCTGCCCTGGCTGGGTATTTTGGTATGAAGACCGCCACGTATGCTGCAGCCCGGACAACGAATGCTGCCCGGAGTTCCCTGAATAAAGGGTTGAAGATTGCCTTCCGCAGTGGTGCTGTGATGGGACTGGTGGTTGTAGGTCTGGGATTGCTGGACATCACTTTCTGGTTTATTTTGTTGAATTATTTTAGCCCGGCCGAACTGACCGTGACCCACAAGTTGGTTTTCATCACCACCACCATGCTTACCTTTGAGATGGGTGCCTCCACCCAGGCTCTGTTTGCCCGTGTGGGTGGTGGTATTTACACCAAGGCAGCCGATGTAGGCGCCGACCTGGTTGGTAAGGTGGAAGCAGGCATTCCCGAGGACGATCCGAGAAACCCTGCTACAATAGCCGATAATGTTGGCGATAACGTAGGTGATGTGGCCGGTATGGGCGCTGACCTGTACGAGTCGTATTGCGGATCTATCCTGGCTACCATGGCCCTGGGCGCAGCGGCCTATATGCAGGATGCTGAGATGCAGATGCGTGCCGTTCTTGCCCCGATGCTGATTGCTGCCGTGGGCATTTTGCTTTCTGTGCTGGGCATTTTCCTGGTACGGACCAAGGAAGGCGCTTCACAGAAGAATCTTTTAAAAGCCCTCAATACAGGTATTAATACTACCGCCGTGCTGATCCTTGTCTTTGCCTGGGTGATCCTTTACCTGTTGGATTTCGATAACGTATGGGGTATCTGGTTAGCCATGGTCGTAGGCCTTCTGGTAGGCATTGTGATCGGCAAAGCCACCGAATATTTTACTTCCTCCGAATACAAACCCACCAGGAATATCGCAAGAAGCAGCCAAACAGGCACCGCTACCAATATCATATCGGGTATTGGGGTAGGTCTCACCTCTACTTCGATTGCCATTCTGGCTGTTGTAGCCGGTATCATTCTTGCCTTTTTATTTGCCTCGGGCTTTGACGCCTCTCCGGAAGGCATGCGCCTGGGTGTATATGGCATCGGCATGGGTGCCGTAGGAATGCTCTCCACCCTGGGGATTACTTTATCCTCCGATGCCTACGGACCCATTGCAGATAATGCCGGTGGTAATGCGGAGATGGCAGAGCTGGGCGAAGAGGTCAGAAAACGTACCGATGCACTGGATGCACTGGGTAACACTACTGCTGCCACCGGAAAAGGTTTTGCCATCGGCTCGGCAGCTCTGACGGCCCTGGCCCTGTTGGCCTCTTATATAGAAGAGCTGAAGGCCGGGCTTGATCGCGTTGGACAGCATGCCATACAGGTGGGGTCGGATATGGTGCCAATAGAAAAAGCCACATTGTTGGACTTTATGGAGCATTACCGGGTCAACCTGATGAATCCGGAGATGCTGGCGGGTATCTTCCTGGGCGGCATGCTGGCCTTTTTCTTTGCCGGCCTGACGATGAATGCAGTGAGCCGGGCTGCCGGCAAGATGATTGACGAAGTGCGGCGGCAGTTTAATGAGATCAAAGGCGTGCTCACGGGCGAAGCGGAACCTGAATATGCCAAGTGTGTAAAGATAGCCACCAAGGGTGCTCAGTTGGAGATGATACTGCCATCCCTGGTAGCCATAAGTGCGCCCATCATCGTGGGTGTTCTCTTTGGTGTGCCAGGAACCATGGGGCTGCTGGTAGGTACTTTGAGTACCGGTTTCGTTCTGGCGATCTTTATGGCCAATGCCGGCGGCGCATGGGATAATGCGAAGAAATACGTGGAAGATGGAAATTTCGGCGGCAAAGGCTCGGAAGCTCATAAGGCGGCAGTAGTAGGTGACACCGTAGGTGACCCGTTCAAAGATACGTCCGGTCCGAGCTTGAATATTCTGATCAAGCTGATGATGATGGTTTCCATCGTCATGTCGGGGGCCATCGTAGCTTTCGACCTGATCTAAGGATTTTTCTGCCCGTGCGCCTTTACCGAAAAACATGGCCGGTGAGGGCACGGGTGAAGGCATACTCTGTGCGCACAGGGTATGCCTTTTTTAATAACCCCAATTCTCCTTGTCCAGGCTCCGGTATTGAATGGCTTCCGCCAGGTGGTGGGCCAGTATCCGGTCGCTGCCTTCCAGGTCGGCAATGGTTCGCGATACCTTGAGAATGCGGTCGTAGGCACGGGCCGAGAGCCCACGGTTTTCCATGGCTTTTTTGAGGAGGTTTTTGCCGGCTTTATTGATCTGGCAGTACTCGCGGATCATCTTGCTTTGCATTTGGGCATTGGAATAGATCGTAGGGTGCTTCTCAAAACGTGTGGACTGTCTTTCGCGGGACTGGAAGACACGCCCGCGCATCTGCCCGCTTTTTTCTGTGTCCCGGGTCATGGATAACTCATCATAGCTTACCGGTACTACTTCTACCTGCATATCGATGCGGTCGAGCAGAGGGCCCGAGATACGGTTCATGTAACGCTGGATGCTGCCAGGGGTGCATATACATTCTTTTTCAGGATGGTTGTAAAATCCGCAGGGACAAGGGTTCATCGAAGCCACCAGCATAAAACTGGCCGGGTATGCTACCGTGCTTTTGGACCGTGAGATGGTGATTGTACGGTCTTCCAGGGGCTGTCGCAGCACCTCCAGTACGTTTCTCGGGAACTCGGGCAGCTCGTCCAGGAACAGCACGCCATTGTGGGCCAGAGATATTTCTCCCGGCTGGGGGTAATTGCCACCGCCTACCAGGGCTACACCAGAGGAGGTGTGGTGTGGGGACCTGAAGGGTCTTTGGGTCATCAGGGAGGTATGTGCTTCCATCTTACCGGCTACCGAATGGATCTTGGTGGTCTCCAGGGCCTCATGAAGGGACAGGGGCGGCATGATCGTGGGCAGGCGCCGCGCCAGCATGGTCTTACCCGCCCCGGGCGGCCCCACCATCAGGATGTTGTGCATGCCTGCTGCGGCTATCTCCAGGGCGCGTTTGACGCTTTGCTGGCCTTTCACATCACAGAAGTCCAGCTCGTGGTCGGCCAGGTTGGCGAAGAACTCCTCACGGGTGTTGATCACCGTTTTCTCCAGCTGCCGCCGACTATTGAAAAACTCCACCACCTGCTTGAGCTCACCGGCGCCGAAAACATCCAGATCATTGACCACGGCAGCCTCCCGGGCATTCTTCCGGGGAACGATGATGCCTTTGAACCCCTCCTTCCTGGCTTGAATGGCTATGGGCAGAACCCCCCGGATGGGCTGCAACCCCCCGTCGAGCGACAATTCACCCATCATCACATATTCCTTCAGCTTTGCTGCCTGTACCTGGCCGGAGGCAGCCATGATGCCCAGAGCCAGAGGCAGGTCGTAGGATGCCCCTTCCTTCCGTATGTCAGCCGGCGCCATGTTAATCACCGTCTTGCGGTGGGGCATCTCATAACCATTGGTGCGAATGGCCGAATCGATGCGTTGCTGACTCTCCTTGACAGCATTGTCGGGCAGGCCTACCAGATGGAAGTTGATGCCCTTCGATACATGCACTTCAATGGTTACAGTCGTGGCATCAATGCCCTGCAGGGCACTGCCATATGTTTTTACCAGCATGATTCGCGGTTTGGTTACATCAAGTTACTAAAATTATTCTTCCCGTTCCAGCTTCAGCTCGATAAAATGAATGAGCGAGTGGATCACCTTGATGTGGATCTCCTGCGCCCGGTCGGAGTATGGAGAATGGGGAGCGCGGATCTCTGCATCACCCATGCTCGATAGCTTACCGCCATCCTTGCCGGTGAGAACCACCACCTTCATTTGCCTTTCCCGGGCCGCCCGGGCTGCTTTGATGATGTTGGGGGAGTTGCCGCTGGTGCTGATGCCCAGCAATACATCGCCGGGCTGACCAAAAGCCTCAATATACCGGGAAAAGACAAAATCGTACCCATAGTCGTTGGAAGTACAGGAGAGATGCGTGGGATCGGAAATGGCCATAGCCGGCAACGCACGCCGGTTATCGCGGAAACGCCCGGTCAGCTCTTCGGCAAAGTGCATGGCATCACTCATTGAACCTCCATTCCCACAGCTGATGATCTTGTTGCCCCTCCGCAGTGCCTCTGTCAGCATATCTCCGGCCTGGCGGATGGCTTCAAAATTTTTTTCATTGGAGATGAATTGGTCCAGGATATCCCTGGCCTCCAGAAAGTTATTTTTTATAGATTCCATGTTGTTGTTTTTATGCATCGTGCGCTAATATAATTCAAATTTTACAGGTACGCCATGCCGTTTTCCTGCTCTGCCGGTCTGTGTTTGGGCACAGGTGAAGGACTGCAGTTTGCCGAAGAGCTTCACTTTTTTCGGGAAAAAACTTCCTTCGCCGGGATTTTTTTTACCGGGATCTTCCTTCACCCGAATCATCCTGCTTCTGGAATCCACAAACAAAGCTTTATTTAATACATTGAAAGTGAGGACTTAATACATTTAAAAAAATCCGCAAACGTTTGCAATTCTCCATAATTTTTATTATTTTTAATTAGACGAAATATAAATAATATCTTTCAAAATACAGGGGTCATGGGTCAACCTACGGAAAAAGATTTCGAAAGGGCATCTAAGCTGCTTCATACAAACGTTCTGGAGTACAGTGAAGCCGTTGTCTGCATCCGGATGATGAAAGCTTTTCTTCGTGATGAGAAGATCCCTTGTCGTCAATTGAACAGATTCAGGCATATAACCAACCGGTATACCATGACCGGCCAACTTAAATCCGGTCAACAGGCCAATCTTTAACACTACCTGCTCATCATGTAAACAAAAGCCGGGGATTCAACCTCCCAACTTTCAACGTTCAAACGTTCAACGATGCGTTGAATTTGTTATAGCTGCTTTTATTTATTATATTAGCCGGTAATCCAATGGTTATTAAGATGAAAGATGCATTGACAATTTTCATAGCCTTTTTATTTACACTGATGGGTTTGCAGGGATGCGGGCAGGTAGCGGGAAAACAGGGTCAGCAGGATCGTAAGGACCGCCAGCCGGTCGTGGCCGGACAGTTTTATCCCGGGCAGGCCTCTGCCCTGAGGTCGGCACTTAATCGCTATTTTCAGGACTGTTCTGAAGAAAGACGCAAGGGAGCGTTAGCTGCTATTGTTGCGCCGCATGCCGGCTACAGATATTCTGCCCGGGTAGCCGCTTCCGCCTACCATCAGATCGACCCCCAACAAACCTATGACAATATTTTCATCCTGGCCCCCAGCCACCATGTGAGATTTAAGGGAGCATCCCTGTATTCGCAGGGAGATTATCTCACTCCGCTGGGAAAGGTACAGGTTAACCGTGCGCTGGTTCAGAAATTGATCAATAAACACGATTTTTTCCATTATCATGCACCGGCTCATAAGAAGGAACACAGCCTGGAGGTACAGCTGCCTTTTCTTCAGCATCATCTGCAGGAGGATTTTCAGATTGTGCCTATCGTTACCGGAACGCATGATCTGAGTGTCATCCGGAAAATGGCCGGCGCGCTCAAGCCCTACTTCAACAGCCATAACCTTTTTGTGGTGAGCACCGACTTCTCGCATTTCCCGGAGTATGAGGAAGCGGTAGAAGCAGATGCTGCCACTGCCAATGCCGTAGCTGCCAACGAGCCCTCCGAGCTTCTGAGGGTGATCCGGTCCCAGGCAGGAGGGGATGTCCCCGGGTTGGCCACCAGCATGTGCGGATGGCCGGGTATGCTTACCCTGCTGAATATCACCAGTGAGCCCGCCACCCCGATCGAGGTACGAAAGCTCCTTTACCGCAATTCGGGTGATGTAACAGGCGACAGCTCACGGGTGGTCGGTTATTGGGCTATGTCGATGATCAGAAAAGAGCCTACTTCAAATAAAGCGCATATGGATTTTCAATTGAATGAAGAAGAGAAGCATACCCTGATGAAGATTGCCCGACAAACCATCAACAGTTATGTACGTGAGGGTAAGGTTCCTGAAGTGGAAGAGGATGAGATCACCGGGCATTTGAAGGTACATACCGGAGCTTTTGTTACCCTGAGCATGCAGGATGAGCTGCGTGGGTGCATCGGCAGGTTTGGTGCGGAGATGCCGCTATATCAGGTTGTCAGGGATATGGCGGTGGCTGCCTGTTCTGAAGATGCCAGATTTCCCCCTGTTCGAGAAGAAGAGCTTAAGGATATCAGCATTGAGATATCGGTGCTTACCCCCCTGGAAAAGATTTCTTCGCCTGAGGAGATAGAATTGGGCCGGGATGGTATTTACATTAAGAAAGGACCCTATACGGGGACCCTCCTGCCCCAGGTAGCGGAAAAGACCGGCTGGAGTACAGAGCAGTTTCTGGGGCACTGCGCCCGCGACAAGGCTGGCATAGGCTGGGACGGCTGGAAGGACGAAGATGCCGAACTTTATGCCTACCAGGCCATCATCTTCAGGGAATCTAACAAGCAGTAAGAAGAGGGCAAAAGGAATCAAGAAACTGCTCAAAGTGTGATTTGTATGTTGAATAGGGCTTTCGGCAGAGATCAGGGATTGGAATATTTTGCATCGGTGTTTCTGCTGGGCCTCACCTCCATTGCTGCCCAGATCATTCTGCTGCGCGAATTCCTCAGTTTTTTTTATGGCAATGAGCTGGTTCTGGGCCTCATCCTGGCAAACTGGATGCTTTTAACGGGCCTGGGTGCTTATTTGGGGAAAAATGCGGAGAAGCGGGTTTTTTCCCTTACTCCCGCCATGTCAATGCTGGGGGTGCTTGCTGTTTTGCCTTTTCTGCTGGTTTTTCTCATGTATTATTTGAGGAATCTGGTGTTTGTCCAGGGCAGCATGCTCAATCTGCTGGAGATCTATTTAAGTTCCCTGGTATTGCTTATTCCTTTTTGCCTGCTTTCCGGTTTCATCTTTACTCTGCTGTCAGAACTCACCAGCCGGTATCATCAGAAGAATCTGATCAGTAAGGTCTATGCCTGGGAGTCATTCGGGAGCCTGGCAGGAGGGATCGTCTTTAACCTGGTGCTTATATGGTTTATGAAGACTTTCCAGTCGCTCACCCTGCTGGCTTTGCTCAATTTGCTGATGCTTTCCTGGCTGGCCTGGCGGGGCGGCATGAAGAAGCTGGTATGGTTCTTTGGCGCGGTCTTTGTCGGCATGGTGATGCTCAATATCCTTGTCAATCCTGATCTACTGGCCCGTAAATTCCTTTACCGGGGCCATCAGGTGGAGTATTACAAATCCAGTCCCTATGGCAACATTGTGGTTACCCGGCAGGGAGAACAGGTCAACTTCTATGAGAATCAGTTCCTGCTTTTTTCTTCCCGCCAGCCCTCCCTGAACGAAGAGAGCGTGCATTATCCCCTTGTTCAACATACCGCCCCCGGCCCCCGACGGGTGTTGTTGCTTTCCGGAGGCACTCCGGGTATGATCAGGGAAATTTTGAAGTACGATGTCAGCAGGATCGACTATGTAGAGATCAATCCCTGGCTGATCCAGGCTGTAAGAAAATATTCGGACGTGTATGATGACCCCCGTGTGGGTGTGATCAACCGGGATGCCCGATTATACATAAAGAGCAGCCAGGAGAAGTATGATGCGGCTCTGATACATTTGCCCGAGCCCTCCACCGTGCAGCTCAACCGTTTTTACACCAGGAGTTTCTATTCGGAGCTGAAGGAGCGTCTCACCCCCGGGGCGGTGATCAGCTTCAGCATTTCCGGATCATCAAATTATATGAGTGAAGAGGAACGCCAGCTCAACTCTTCCCTCTATCAAACCCTGAAGACAGCCTTTAGCCACGTGATCATTATCCCCGGAGAAAAACTCTATTTCGTGGCTTCCGATCAGCCCCTCACCTATGAAGTGGCCCGTTTGGCCAAGCAGCGGGGCTTAGATAATGTTTATGTCAATCCGTATTATATCCAGGATGATCTCTTGAAACGCCGGGGTAAGCTTATTAAGGAAAATTTGATGGAAAATGCGCAGGTGAATACGGATTTCGAACCCATCACGTATTATCTGAAAGTACAGCAATGGCTCAGTTATTTTGATTTTAATTACTGGATGCCTTTGGTTCTGGCAGGGTTTGTTGCGCTGTACTTTTTTATTCGTCTGCATCCGGTTAATCTTGGGATGTTCGCGGCAGGCTTCGCAGGTGCTTCGGTTGAAGTGATCCTGCTGGTTGCTTTTCAGATCCTTTACGGGTATGTATACAGCATGGTAGGTATCATCGTTACCGTGTTCATGGCGGGCCTGGCTGTGGGTACCTTCTATCGCCCGAAGCTGATTCCCCGGGTGCATGTTTCCACATACTACCGTCTGATCTGGTGGATGGGCGGATATGTCTTGTTGCTGCCTGTGATTTTGCATCTTCTGCGCCGGGCTTCGATCCATCCCCACATCATGCATGCCCTGTTTGTTTTGATGATGTTCGGAACGGCCATGCTTGTAGGGATGATATTTTCTCTGGCTTCCCAGCTGCGTCTGAAGAAATGGATCACCATTGTCTCTGAGGTATATAGTGTTGATTTGCTGGGTGCCGGCATCGGTACCTTTGTGGTATCGGTTTATCTGATCCCTGTGCTGGGTCTGATGAATGTATTGCTGATAACCTCCGGCATCACTTTGCTGAGCGGCTTGTTAGTCTTGCTGAGGCTTGGCAAAAAATAATCAGTTAAAATAATCGGACCTGGGGTATCCAACCCACCAACAAGATTATTCTTTTTGTACATTTGCAGGAAACCGGTCTGCTACCGGAAGCTTATAAAATAAGGGTATTATGTCCAGAAAGTTCACCAAAAGGGAGTTCATCCGGTACACCTTACTGGGAAGCGGTGCCTTGGTTGGTCTTTCGGGTATGCGCCTTTTTGGATCGACCCTTTCTTCTTCCTCCCCGGGTGGTGTACAGGGAGGTGTATGGAGATGGAGCAAGGAAGCCCGCTATTATGTGCCCACTCCCCGGGGCATGAGGTGCCAGCTTTGTCCCAATGAGTGTGACATCAAGGAAGGGGAGACGGGCGACTGCCGCACCCGGGTCACGGAGAACGGAAAGATGTATTCCATTGTTTACGGCAATCCCTGTTCGATCCACATCGATCCCATTGAGAAGAAGCCGCTTTTCCATTTTCTTCCGCAGAGCCGGGCTTTCTCAGTAGCCACGGCAGGCTGCAACCTGGCCTGTCTGAACTGTCAGAACTGGCAGATCTCCCAGAAGAGCCCCAAGGAGACGCGCAATTACGATCTGATGCCGGAAAAGCTGGTACAGAAGGCGGCCCGCAACAATTGTGATTCCATAGCCTATACCTATTCCGAACCCATTGTCTTTTATGAATACATGTATGATTCGGCCCGCAAGGCCCGGGAGCAGGGGTTGCGCAATGTCATGATCTCGGCGGGTTACATCAAGGAACGCCCTTTGCGTGATCTGTGTAAGTATATCGACGCGGCCAACATTGACCTGAAGAGCTTCAGCAACGACACTTATATGCGGCTGAATGCCGGTGATCTGGACACGGTGTTGCGTACCCTGAAGATCATGAAGGAAGAGGGCGTGTGGCTGGAGATCACCAACCTGGTAGTACCGGAGTGGACCGACGACATCGCCATGATACGCCGGATGAGTCAATGGCTCTATAAGAAGGGCTTCAAGGATGTGCCCCTGCATTTCAGTCGTTTCTCCCCCATGTACCAGCTCAACCATCTGCCCGCCACTCCTGTGTCGGTATTGAAAAAGGCCCGGCAGGCCGCCCTGGAGGAAGGCCTGAATTACGTGTATGTGGGCAATGTGCCGGGAACGGAGGCAGAGAACACCTTCTGCCCCTCATGCGGGGAGCAGGTCGTTTCGCGGCGCGGATATCACATCCTGGAAAACAACATCAAAAACGGAAAATGCGGATACTGTGATGCCCGCATTCCCGGTGTTTGGCAGTAAGATAGATGGATCTCCTCCGGTATGGGTATGGCCCTGTGTTTGTGATCCGCCTGAAGCGTGGGCCAGGTTATCGCGGCTGCCGGTTTATCTTTTAACCTCCCAGTCGTATCCGTCTTTGGTGTCTTTGACGATGACCCCCAGTTCCCTGAGCCGGTCGCGGATCTTGTCAGCTGTTTCAAAATCCTTGTTTTTCTTAGCTTCCAGTCTGATCTGAAGGATCATCTCAATGAGCTCGCCAGGCAGCTGGCTGCTGTCGCTTTTGGATTCCCGCCTGATGCCAAGGATATCGTATACAAAGGTGTCGTAGAGGCTGCGCAGCCTGGGTATATCTTCGTGTCTGATCCGGGCCTGCCCCTGGTCAAGAGAATTGATGTAGCGCACCAGGTCGAAAAGATGAGCGAACAGAATGGGTGTGTTCAGGTCGTCGTTCATGGCCTGGTAGAATTTTTCCTCCACATCGCCCAGGTCCAGATCTGTTTGATCGCCGCCTTTTATCCTGTCGATCAGCTCACCGGCCTTCAGCAGTTTCTCCAGGCCTTTTTCTGCCGCCTCCAGGGCTTCGCTTGAGAAATCGAGGGGGCTTCGGTAATGGGCCTGCAGGGTGAAAAAACGTATGGTCATTGGGCTGAAAGCTTTGTTCAGAAGCTCATGGTCGCCCGAGAAAAACTGGTTGAGTGTGATGAAGTTGTGCAGCGACTTGCCCATTTTCTGGCCGTTGATGGTCACCATGTTGTTGTGCATCCAGTAGCGAACCGACTCCTGGCCTTTGGCTGCTGTAGACTGGGCGATCTCACATTCGTGGTGGGGAAACACCAGGTCCATGCCACCCCCGTGGATGTCGAAGGGATGGCCCAGGTACCTGGTGCTCATAGCCGAGCATTCCAGGTGCCAACCGGGGAAGCCGCTGCTCCAATCCGAAGGCCATTGCATGATGTGTTCGGGGGCGGCTTTTTTCCACAGGGCAAAGTCGAAGGGATTTTTCTTCTCCTGCTGACCTTCCAGCTCACGGGTGTTGGCCCGCAGCTCTTCTATGTTGCGTCCGGATAATTTGCCATAGTTATGTTCCCGGTTGTACTTTTCCACATCGAAATATACCGAGCCATTGCGCTCGTATGCATATCCGTTTTCCAGAATTTTTTTCACCATTTGCTGCTGCTCGATGATATGACCCGAGGCCCGGGGCTCGATACCGGGGCGCAGCACATTCATCTGATCCATGTTGCGGTGATAGCTGCGGGCATAATGCTCGGCTATCTCCATGGGCTCGAGCTTCTCAAGGCGCGCCTTCTTGGCGATCTTATCCTCTCCTTCATCGGCATCACTTTCCAGATGCCCTACATCAGTTATGTTGCGTACGTACCGCACTTTATACCCCAGGTGTTTCAGATAACGAAACAGCAGGTCGAAAGTAACGGCCGGGCGGGCATGACCCAGGTGGGCCTCTCCGTATACCGTGGGCCCGCATACATAAAGCCCTACATAAGGCGGGTTGTATGGTTCAAACTGCTCTTTGGTCCGCTTCAGCGAGTTGTGTATATGCAAGTCTTTATTCATAGCCTGTCCCGTATTTTTCTTGCCTGCAAAGTTAAAAAGATTTAGGAAGCTTTGAAGGCCAGTTTGGCCAGAGGTTGCTTCTTAAGAACTTTTATGGTCTCTTCATACCCCAGGTCATAAAGCGCTTTGCCTGCCGATGCATGCAGCAGGCCATAGCGATTGACTTTTTCGGGCTGGATGAACATGTCACAATTGGCCGACATCTCTTTTATTTTTGAATTGACCGAGAGATGAAAGGACCGTTCAGCGATTTTGATCAGTCCTTTTACATGTTTTTCCTCTCCGGTAGGATTCACATGAGCCCCAATGATGCGCTCGCACATCCCCCCGATGGGTTTGACCGGGAAATTATCCAGCACGCCCCCGTCTACATAGGTGGCATTGTTCATGTATATGGGTTTGAAAAGCACCGGGATGCTTGCCGATGCCATGATACACGGTACCAGTTCACCCTTGTGGAAGTATTCGCTCTTTCCTTCATTCAGGTTGGTGGCATTGCAGTAGAAGGGGATTTTCAGATCTTCGAAGGTCTCCGCATGCAGGGATTCCCTTAATACCTTGCCCAGGTTATCCATGCCCAGCAATCCGTCACGGGGAATGGTGATGCTGGCGAATTTCATCAGGCTTTTATCTTTAAAGATGCTGAAGATATCATCTGCCTCATATCCGTCGCAATACAATGCACCTGCCAGGGCCCCGGCACTTACACCGGATACGATATCCGGATAGATGCCCTTTTCGTTGAGGGCCTTTAAGACTCCAATGTGGGCGAAGCCCCGGGCTGCACCGCCGCTCAAAACCAGACCGGTGCGATAGGTCTTTTGTCTTTTGTTGAAAAGGGAAAACAGCTTCATGGCCTTATCTTCTTTTATCAATGTTCATCAATCGTTACGCAAAGTAAAAATAAAATTTCCAATTCAACTATACAGATGAAAGTTATTTAACTTTACCTAAAATCACTTAACTTTGAGCATTGGATTTAGAAAGGAGGGTTCAAGTTATGGCATCAACCAAGCAAAATAAGGTGGCCAGACTTCTTCAAAAGGAGTTGGGAGATATATTTCAAAAGAAAAGTAAGTTGTTTGACAATAAGATGATCACCGTTACAGTGGTGCGCATCTCCCCCGATTTGTTGATCGCGAAGGTATATCTGAGCATGTACCCCAGCCGCAATAACCAGAGCACCCTGGCCCTTGTTAAGGAGCATGGCAGCGAGCTCCGGTATGAACTGGGTAACCGCATCCGCAACCAGGTGCGTAAAATACCGGAATTGAACTTTTTTATAGACGATTCCCTTGATTACATTGAGAACATAGACCGGTTGCTTAAGCAAGACAAGGACCGGGATAAGAACGAGCAGGATACGGACAACGACAACTCCGGCAACCAGAAAAACGAACAATAAGGTGAACTTCCCCCTTTTTATAGCCAGGCGCTATTTTTTAACCCGAAAGTTGAGGAATGTGATCAACATTATATCGCTGATCTCTGTGTTGGGTGTAGCGGTAGGTACTATGGCGCTGGTGGTGGTGCTCTCCGTTTTTAATGGCTTCGAGGGGCTGATCAAATCCACCTACAATGCCTTTGATCCTGATATCAAGATCACTCCTGAGAAAGGCAAGACTTTTGTAGTTTCTGGAGATGAGCGGTTTCAGAAGGTGGAGAAGCTGGCCGGTGTAGAGGTTTTCTCACGGGTGCTGGAGGAAAATGCCCTGGTTCGTTACGACGATAAGCAACATATAGGAAGGATCAAAGGAGTGGAGGATAATTTCCGGGAGCTCTCCGGGGTGGACAGTATGATCACCAACGGCCGCTTTGTCCTGGAGGAGAAAAACCGTCAATTTGCTGTCGTTGGTCGGGGAGTGGCTTATTTCCTGTCCATCAGCCTCAACTTCATGGAACCGTTGAACCTGTATGTTCCCGAGCGGGGTCAGGCCGCTACGTACAATCCCTCCAAAGCTTTCAGCCGTAAATATATATTTCCCTCCGGTGTATTCAGCACCCAACCTGAATACGATAAGCAGTATATTATCGTACCTATGGAGTTTGCCCGCCAACTGCTTGATTATGACAAGGAGGTAACGGCAGTGGAGATAAGTGTTACAGAGGAACACCCGATTACCCGGGTGGAGAAAAAGATACAACAGATCCTCGGCAATGATTTTGTAGTACAAAACCGATATGAACAGCATGAGATATTTTACAAGGTTATGCAGTCGGAGAAGTGGTACATCTTCCTGATCCTGACCTTTATCCTGATCGTGGCCTCCTTTAACATCATTGGCTCACTCACCATGCTGATCATTGACAAGAAAACAGATATCCTGATCCTTAGAAGCCTGGGAGCCAGCCTGAAAACCATCCGACGGATCTTCTTCATGGAGGGTTGGCTGATATCCTTTATAGGCGCCACTGCCGGGTTGATCGTCGGTCTTTTCATCTGCTGGCTGCAAGAAACATACGGACTGATCCGCCTGGGTACCTCCGGCGCATTCATGGTAGATTTTTACCCGGTCGATATTCAATGGCTCGATATTTTGGGTGTATTTGGAACCGTACTTTTAATCGGATTCGTGGCAGCTTATTATCCCGTTCGATACATTACCCGAAAATATATTATGTCCGATTTACGCGAAAATGTATGAGGCGGGCTTTCCGTTCATCTCTTTCATCCCCCCTTTTGTCCTAATTTTCGGGCAGTTAGTAAAAAAGTTGTTAACATATTTTTTGCTTTCCGAATAAAAATATGAGTCGGTATGTTGATAAAAAATACCCTGATTGCCCCTTAGTGCCTGAAATTTTGCAACAAAAAGCAATGATTGTCGTACAAATTTATTAACATTGTATTAATGTGTTTTCGAAACAATAAAAATCATAGAGCATGTCCGGACTTTTAAAACCCTTCAAGGTTTTTCTTTTTTTATTCCTATCCCTTCTTTTTTGTTCTCAAACACTCATATCTCAAGAACTTTACTGGGTCAATGGAAGTGGTTCCTGGGACGATCCGGCTCACTGGTCGGAAACCAGTGGTGGTAAAGGCGGCGCGGGTATTCCGGGGCCTTTTGATGATGTTCATTTCGATGATCGATCTTTCACTGAATCCGGACAGACGGTGAAGATCAAAGGAGAAACGGCGTGTAATGATTTGATCTGGAAAGTGACCTCCCAGCCGGCTACCCTGAAAAGCCGGTCTTTCATTTTTAATGCCTGGACCTGGGCCGAGTTAAGGGTACATGGTTCATTGATCTTCCAGGGAGAGATGAACAATGATTTTTACGGAGATATTCGTTTGGAAGAGGGCAAGGCAGAACGTACCCTGCAGGTGAATCAGCCTTTGCATTCCGATTTGATCGTAGATGGGGGTAACGGTTCCATTGAACTGCAGAGCGATTTGGAAACCGGCGGAAATATACGCGTTGCTTCGGGTGCTTTCATTGCCAACAACAAAAAGATATCCTGTGATGCTTTTATAGGTGCCGGGAATGAACGGCGCACCCTCGACCTGGAGGAGTCCGAGATACAAACTGAGAAATGGGATCTGTCGGAGACCAGGAATATGCAGGTTCCTTCATCCAATTTCTCGGTGATCATGAAATCGGGCATGAACAGCAGCAGTTTTAAGAGTTCGGATGATATACAATACGATAATATTTCTACGGCCGGTCTGAAATCAAGTTTTTCTTTTACCACCGATATCACCGATGCCACCTGTTTCGACAGCAACGATGGCAGCATAGAGGTGAATGTGACCGGAGGAACACTGCCATTTGATTATGAGCTTTACGAGGGTTCCACCACCGATAATCTCATACAATCCGAAGCGGATAAAAATTCGCGCACCCATACCTATTCCAATCTGAGCGGGGGCAAGTATCTGGTCAGGATCGTTGATGCCGACGGAACCTCCGAGGCAAGGACCGAAGATGTGGGTCCGGAGCAGTTAGCGATTGATACGGTTAAGAATCTGAAGGCATTGTCCTGTTACGACAGCAAGGATGCGTGGTTTGAGGTGGTTGCTTCCGGGGGGAATCGTCCATACAGTTATACCTGGAAGTGGAAGGAAAATTTTGAAGACAGCTGGACCACCCTGGGTTCGGATTCGGTTGAGAAGAATATCGGACGCGGTTTTATTCAGGTATCGGTTAACGATGACAATGGATGTGGACCGGTATCGCAGGATATTTATTTTGAAACCGACGGATCCTATTCCGATAGCATACCACCCGAGATCACCGTCGATGGTGTTTCTTCTACCGATGCCTGTGAAGCTTCCGATGACGGAACCGTGAGCATCACTGCCAGTGGTGGAACGGGCGACCTGGATTTTTACCTGGTCGCAGAAAGCACCCTTGATACCATACCTGCTGTGGGTTTTGATGAAGACGGGGATTTTACGGGTCTGGAGGCCGACACCTATCAAACCTGGGTGATAGACGAAAACGGTTGTCGTGAGCAGGGGCCCGATGCTACAGTAGGATCCATACCGGCTACCTCCATTACCACCCAGCCTTCCGATGAGACAGTTTGTGAGGGCAACACAGCTACCTTTGCAGTGAGTGCTGAGGGAGGCGACAACCTTACCTACCAGTGGCAGAGCGATGCGGACGGCAGCTGGCAGGACCTCTCGGATGGCGGCGACATCAGCGGAGCCAATTCCGATTTACTTTCCATCTCGAATGCCACCAATGCCGATGAGGTCAACTACCGGGTCATTGTATCCAGCGATTGTGGAGCCGACCAGACCTCCAACGCGGTGAGCCTGACGGTGAACGATGCCACCCAGATCACTACCCAGCCTTCCGATCAGACGGTATGCGAAGGCACCGATGCTACCTTTACATTAAGTGCCGACGGGACCAACCTCACTTATCAGTGGCAGAGTAATGCCAGCGGCAGCTGGCAGGATCTCTCGGATGGGGGAGACATCAGCGGGGCCACCACCAACAGCCTGACCATTGCCAACACCGAGGAAGGGGATGAGGCCGATTACCGCGCCCAGGTAACCGGCGACTGCGGCGATCAGACTTCAGATGAGGTCACCCTGACGGTCAATCCCAGCACGCAGATCACCACCCAGCCGACTGATCAGACGGTATGTGAAGGCACCGATGCCATCTTTTCGGTTGCGGCTGATGGCACCAATCTTTCTTATCAGTGGCAGAGCGATGCCGGCGGCAGCTGGCAGGATCTGTCCGACGGCGGCGATATAAGCGGAGCCACCACCGATCAGCTGACCATCTCCAACACGGTCAATGCCGATGAAGCCAACTACCGTGTTGTTGTATCCGGCGATTGTGGAGCCGACCAGACCTCCAACGCGGTGAGCCTGACGGTGAACGATGCCACCCGGATCACCACCCAGCCTTCCGATCAGACGGTATGCGAAGGCACCGATGCTACCTTTACATTAAGTGCCGACGGGACCAACCTCACTTATCAGTGGCAGAGCAATGCCAGCGGCAGCTGGCAGGACCTCTCGGACGGGGGTGACATCAGCGGAGCCACCACCAACAGCCTGACCATTGCCAACACCGAGGAAGGGGATGAGGCCGATTACCGCGCCCAGGTAACCGGCGACTGCGGCGATCAGACTTCAGATGAGGTCACCCTGACGGTCAATCCCAGCACGCAGATCAC
>JAGXLL010000001.1:51279-133318 GCA_018334675.1 Bacteroidales bacterium
ACAGCCTGACCATTGCCAACACCGAGGAAGGGGATGAGGCCGATTACCGCGCCCAGGTAACCGGCGACTGCGGCGATCAGACTTCAGATGAGGTCACCCTGACGGTCAATCCCAGCACGCAGATCACTACCCAGCCCTCCGATCAGACGGTATGCGAAGGCAACGACGCCATCTTCTCGGTTTCGGCCGAGGGTAACAACCTCACTTATCAGTGGCAGAGCGATGCGGGCGGCAGCTGGCAGGACCTATCGGACGGGGGCGACATCAGCGGAGCCACCACCTCGCAGCTGACCATTGCCAATGCTGCCAACGCCGATGAAGCCAACTACCGGGTCATGGTATCCAGCGATTGTGGAGCCGACCAGACCTCCAACGCGGTGAGCCTGACGGTGAACGATGCCACCCAGATCACCACCCAGCCTTCCGATCAAACCGTATGCGAAGGCACCGATGCTACCTTTACATCAAGTGCCGACGGGACCAACCTCACTTATCAGTGGCAGAGCAATGCGGGCGGCAGCTGGCAGGACCTCTCGGATGGGGGTGACATCAGCGGAGCCACCACCAACAGCCTGACCATTGCCAACACCGAGGAAAGTGATGAGGCCGATTACCGGGTTGTGGTCAGTGGCGACTGTGGCACCGAAACAAGCAATGGTGCTTCATTGACGGTTGATCCCGCTACCAGTGTTACCGGGCAGCCTGCCGACCAGCAGGTATGTGAACAGGAAGAGGTGATTTTCGGAATTCAAGCCGAAGGTTCCGGATCCCTTACTTATCAGTGGCAAAGTGATCAAGAAGGTACATGGCAGAATCTGGCCGATGGTGGCGACATAAGCGGCTCATCTACCGACACCCTGACCCTGGCCCAGGTAGATACCACCGATGAGGCCGATTACCGGGTCATCGTCAACGGTGCTTGTGGTGCCGATACCAGCTTGCCGGCTACCCTCGATGTGAACTGGTTTGAGATCAACATCGGACAGCCCAGTCCCTTCAGCGTCGATACCAATACCACCAAGATCACCGTTTCCATAGAAGTTGCTAACCATGAATGGGTTCAGGATCTGGGTTATTTTCTGGTCAGCCCTTCCGGTGAGAAGATACGGCTGGGCTCGCCTTCCGGCAGTTGTTTTATCAACCAGCAGGCTACCAACTTAACATTTACCACTTCCCAAACCGACACCTTCGATGTGTGCAGTGATAACCTCTCGGGAACCTATGGCATCTCCGGATTCCTCTCATCCGCTCACGGTGCTGATCCGGCCAACGGGGCATGGAAGATCCGTGTGGAAGACTCCCAGAACTGGACCTCCAATACTTATGAAGGTGAAATCATCAGTGCCTCCATCACTTTTATCGATCAGCATGACGTGCTTGGCGATACCACTTCGGTGAGTTACGAGGCCAGCGATATTAACATACCCATTCGTGAATATAGCGGATTAAGCGGTGCCCCGCCTGCATTTACCGAATACAAAGTACCCACCGGCCTGAAGACCTCCTGCTTCGGTACCTGCGATGCCATTGCCGTGGTAATGGAACAGGGCGGTATGGCACCGTATAGTTATGAATGGAGCGACAGCTCGAACTTCAACAACATCATCAGTACCGAGGATACCACCAGCCTCTGTGCCGGCACTTATTATGTAAGGGTAAGCGACGGGCTGGGATGTACAGAGATCGATTCCGTGGAGGTTAAAGAACCCGACGAGATCGTGATCGATTCCCTGGAAGTGCTTTCCATTGTCGATAAGAATGGATGTTACGGATCCTCCATAGGTGAAGTGCATGACAGCGCTTACGGCGGAACCGGTACACTTCAGTATACCCTGCTTCGCGATCCCTTTGGTGAAATCGATACCATCGGAGTGAACACTTCAGGTGATTTCACCGGTCTGCCCGGTGGCGAATACTTCCTGGAAGTACGGGATGACAACAATTGCGTAAGCGATACCGTCTTTACCCTGGCTGAGCCCGACAGCCTCGAGATCATCAGTGAACAATTCACGCCGCTCTCGGCCGACGGTGCCGCCGACGGCAGCATCGACGTGGATGCCCAGGGAGGCACACCCCCCCTGTCCTATATGCTTTATCTGATACAGCCCTCCGACACCCTGGCCGTGGATACAACATCCAGCGGCGAGTTCACCGGACTGACCGAAGGCGACTATTTCGTCCGTGTCACTGATATCAATGACTGCGGACCGGTTGAAAGCAGTGACTTCCATATTACTCCCCTGGAAATTGACTTTGCTGTGGATCCGGTTACTTGTGCAGACGACAGCAACGGAAGGGTCATCGCTGATATCCAGGGTGGCTTGCCACCTCTGCGTTATGAGTGGACGAGCATGGCGGGTGATACCCTGCGGGTTGCTGAAAAGAGCCTCCTCGCCGATACCCTTACCGGGCTTGCAGGTGGCCGGTACATATTGAACCTGATTGACAGTACCGGCAACAACGAACGGGATACTGCGATGGTAACGGAACCTGATCCCCTGCGCATCGTAAGCATTGTCCCCGACACCCTCTCAGGAGCCGCTGCATCCGATGCTTCCATCACTGTAGAAGCTGCGGGAGGCAACGATACCATCGTCTTTGATATGGTCAACCTCAATGTGCCCTCTTTCTCGGCTACAGATACGTCCCTTTCTGTCAATGACACTGCAGCCGTGCAGTTTAGTGGCCTGGAAGCCGGATTGTATGAGATCACCGTATATGATGAGAAAGGCTGTGGGTATGACCTGGATACCACCCATGTGATCCATTTTGAGCTGTCGGTGAGCAAGGAGGATATCCTTTGCCACGGCGACAACAACGGACTGGTTGTAGCGGAGGTTTCCGGAGGCACCCTGCCCCTCGAATACGACTGGGGAACCACTGTCTCATCCAACAATAAGAGATCCGATAGCCTTGCCAATCGTCAGCCTGGATGGTATTATGTAACGGTGACCGACGGCAATGGCTTTGCCCTGAATGATTCCATTGAGATCATTGAACCTTCTGCCATCCATGCACCGGCGGTCACCCAACAGGCACTATGTCCTTCCGACCATATGCCGCTGCAGGGTGGAGATGTAGGGTCTATACGTCTTGATGCTACAGGCGGGGAGCCGTATAACAATCCTGATGCAGCCTATCATTATTACTGGCAGGAGCTTGGAGATACCATCCCGGGCCGCGACACCCTCACAGGCATCGGCGGCAGTGATTACCAGGTGAGCATCATCGACAGCAACGGTTGCTCCCTGGATACCACCATCACTCTGAGCCAGGTACCGCAGAACGTCATTGACGTTCAATATGGTGGAGTGGTCGATTCCATATGCTATGGAGCGTCTGTTTCCATATTCGTCTCGAACCTCCAGAATGCCGATTCCCTCTATTGGGAAGATATGGGCGATCAATACCTGACCGCTCAGCAGTTGGATACCCTGCGTCAGGTACAGGAGGAAGACCGCACTTACACCCTCAGGGCCAAGAACGATGCATGTATCCTGGTCGACAGTATAGAGGTGGCATTGTATCCCCGGTTGAATCTGGCCATCGATGAAGGTGATGAGATCTCGGACAATCAGATCAGCGTCAAGGAAAATGTCTCGGTTCGTCAGCTTACCGCTGCGGTACAGAACACCTCCGTGCAAGCCACCTATCAGTGGACGCCTGAAAGGTTCTTCAATCCGGCCGATCAGCTGCAAACGGAACTGAGCGTGGAAAACATGAGGCAGGAAGAACTGGCAAGGCAAAGAATAAGCATCGTGGGTGAGACCCGGCATTGTACCGAGTTAGATACAGCTGTCGTACAGCTTATCCCCAATGTGGAACCATCCAATGCTTTCTCGCCCAACGGTGACGGCATCAACGATGAATGGTTTATCCGGTATGCCAGCCAATATGAGGACATTGAAGTAGCAGTCTTCAATCGCTGGGGGGTGGAGGTATACCGTCAGAAGCCCTATCGAAACGATGATGGCTGGGATGGCCGTACATCACAAGGCAAAGAACTGCCCTCGGGCACGTACTACTATATCATCAATACCCATGAATCCGGTATTGCACCACTAAGTGGAACCATCACAATAATCCGATAGTATGAAAAAGAGAAGCATATACTTGATCATCTCTGTTTTCATGATGCTTTGGGCAGTTCATAGCGCCCGGGGCCAGCAGATGCCACAATACAGCCAGTATACTTTCAACGATTACATGATCAACCCCGCTGTGGCGGGTACCCACAACTACCTGCAGGTACGCGCTTTTTCGAGGATGCAGTGGCTGGGCATCGACGGGGCTCCCCAAACATATAGCATCAGCGCCTATGGCCCCACCAAGGATCAGCCCATGGGCTATGGAGGATATATCTACGGCGATTATACCGGGCCAACCAGCAAACTGGTATTCAAAGGGTCCTATGCCTATAACATCCCCATAAACAGCAGCATCCGCATTTCGGGAGGCATCTCCCTGGGTGGCATCCAATATAAAGTCGACGGTACCCAGCTGGATACCAAAGACTATCTGGGCCAGCCCGATCCGGTGATCGACGGTGCCGTGAGGTCACAGTTCATACCGGATGCCAGTGCCGGAATATATGTTTACTCTACCTATTTCTTTGCTGGTATTTCTGCCCACCAGCTCCTGGGCAGCGAGCTGACAAAGATTGCCCCCGATGCCCCCGAAACGAAAGGGATCAACCGGTTGAAACAGCACTTCTATCTGTCGGGCGGCTACAACTTTATCCTGAACCGCGACATTCTCATTCAGCCCTCGCTGCTGGTCAGGGGGATGTTTCCCGCCACACCACAGCTAGAGGTGACCGTAAGAGGGATCTACCAAAGGATCGTATGGGGCGGTATTTCATTCCGAACCAGCGATGCGGTGTCGGTGATGGGGGGTTACAACCATGAGAACAGATGGTATTTCGGCCTTTCCTATGACATCACCTATTCACAATTGCGCCAGTATTCAAGGGGTTCCATCGAGGTGATGTTCGGGTTGAAATTTAATGACATCAAATAGACACGAAATAACCAGGGCATTTTATCAGTTAATAAAAGGGGAGACAGCATACGTTCTCCCCTTTTGTTTTTAAATTTGCAGATTCATGAGAGGCATCAGAAATATATTGTGGCTGCTGGTTGTGTTGGTCATCGCCTTTGCCTGCCGGAATGAGAAAAAGGTGATACCCCGGGAAGAACTGGTGCCGGTGCTGGTGGACATTCATCTGCTGGACGGTGCCATCCGGCATTCCAGGTACAGGGAGGATGTAAAGATACCCGACTCCATTGATGTATATGAATATGTACTGGATAAGCACGGGTATACACAGCCACAATTTGATTCTTCCATGAATTATTATTCCAGGGATCCCCGCAGGTTTGAACAGATCTATCAGGAGGTACTGGCCCGTTTAAACCGGATGGAAACAGAGGTAAGGGAAGAAAAGGAAGAGCGGAAGAAAAAAAACCGCCCCCGCAAGGATAAAGACCTCCGCGAAGCAGACCCCGATCAACCGTTTAAGGTACCTGATGAGCTTAAACGGAAATCCCGTAAGATCGACCGGCAGGATAAAAAACCCGTCGTCTGATATACCGCCCTCATGCGAAGAATCGCCGCCAATTATGTGTTTCCCGTCATTGCCCCACCCATACGCAATGGCATCCTTGAATTGGATGACACGGGTAAAATCCTGCGTGTGATCGACCCCGGGAAGGAATTCAGGGAATCTCGCAAACTGGAGTTTTACAATGGCATCCTGGTGCCGGGCTTCATTAATGCCCACAGCCATCTTGAACTGGCCTGTTTGAAAGGGAGATTGCCCCGTCATGCAGGTTTAAAAACTTTTTTGATGCAGGTCATGAAGCTGCGTGATGACTGCAGCCCGGCGGTTCGGTTACAGGCCATGCAGGATGCCGACCGGCAGATGAAAGACAACGGTATCGTTGCTGCCGGTGATGTGAGCAATACCGAGATCAGCTTCCGGGTAAAAGCGGATAGCGCTATTGCCTATCATACTTTTATAGAGATGTTCGGATTCACCGATGAGCAGGTACGTCACCAAAAAAACAAGGGGAAGGAACTGCTTCAGAAGCTCCGTCAGGACTATGGGTTGCGGGGTCATTTGACTGCTCATGCTTCTTATTCGGCTGATAGAAGATTGATCCGTCATGTGGCCCGGGAGAACAGCCAGAAGGATAACCCTGTATTTTCTTTTCACTACCGGGAATCAACCCCTTCATGCGAGTTTATGCTCCGGATGATCCCGAAGTTAAGCCGGCATTATCGTGAGAAGAGCCTTGAATGGAGCCATTGGAAGCCATCAGGGCTGAAGCAACTCGTTTTGGGCCTGGAACCTGCACTGGATAAGATGCGTGTATTGCTGGTTCATAACCTTCATACAACAGATAGCGCCCTCATGTTTGCCGGACAACGCATCCCCCGGTTAACCTGGGTGCTGTGCCCCCGTTCGAATATATTTATTCATAACCGTTTGCCCCGGCTGTTGCCCTTTATCCGGCAGGGACAAGCTGTGGCCCTGGGAACAGACTCTTTGGCTTCCAATGAAGGGTTGTCTATTTTGGAAGAGATGAAAGTTTTGGCCCGGCAACATCCGGAAGTGCCTTTTGACACCCTGCTGGAATGGGCCACCATCAACGGTGCCCGTGCTATCTATCCCGACGGCGGATTGGGCTGTTTTGAGCCGGGGGCCAGGCCCGGAGTGAACGTGATCCGTCCCTTTGATTTTTCTCAAATGCGTCTTACTGCTGACAGCCGCGTGTTTCCCCTTGCATGAGGAAGATCATGGTGTGTTGGTTTTTTTGCATTAATTTTACCTTCCTAAAACGGGATACATGGCCACATTTCTCTTCGACAAGATCATCTTCGGACCCGTGCAGAGCCGAAGGCTGGGCGCATCATTAGGCATCAACCTGATGCCCAACGACCGGAAGATCTGTACTTTCGATTGCATATACTGCGAGTGCGGATGGACCGATCAAATCAGTTCCTCTTCCGGTTTTCATGACAGGGGAGAAGTACAGAAGAGCCTGGAGAAACGTCTGCAGTCGATGAAGGATCATGGAGAGCCCCTGGATGCCATCACCTTTGCGGGGAATGGTGAACCCACCATGCACCCCCGTTTTGATTTGATCATTCAGGATACCCTGGCCTTGCGAAACCGGATCTTTCCCGAGGCACAAATAGCTGTTTTATCCAATGCCAGCCTAATCCATAAGCCTAAAGTCTTCAATGCCCTGAAAAGGGTGAATCAGAACATTCTTAAACTGGATTCTGCTTTTGAAACCACCGTCCGGCATCTTAATCAGCCCCGTGGCCGCTTCGATTTGAAACGCCTGATCAAGAACCTGATTGCTTTCGAAGGGGACCTGATCATCCAAACCCTGTTTGTTCGGGTAAAATATAAGAGTCGCCATATAGATAACACCTCCCGGGAAGAAGTGGATGCCTGGCTGGAGGTGCTTCAGCAGATCACTCCCCGCCAGGTGATGATATATACCATAGCCCGCGATACACCCGTTGACGGAATGGAAAGGGTGAGTTATGAAGACTTGCGGCGAATAGCCGACCGGGTGGAAGCCCGGGGCATACCCGTTCAAATCAGTGATTAACCTTGGATGACCAACCACATAACCGGCCTGCTTCTCATAAGAAGATTCTGGTAGCTCCCCTTGACTGGGGGCTGGGCCATGCCTCGCGTATCATACCTCTTGTCGAGGCCCTCAGGAGCTATGACCGTTGTGAGGTGTTGCTGGGTGTCAGCGGGAAGAGTGGAGAATTTCTGAAGGCGGAGTTTCCCGGTCTCAAGACCGTAAATCTGCCCTCCCTTAGAGTGAGATACTCAGACAGCTCGTCACAGATAGGGCGGATTATGCTGCTGATACCCCGCCTGATCCTTTCCGGGATAAAAGAACACCTGCATTTAAGGAAACTGGTGAAGGAATATGACCTTTCCGCGGTGATATCGGATAACCGCTATGGCTTGTATTGCCGGCAAATCCCCAGCATATTGGTTCTACACCAGTTAAAGCTTCATTTCCCCAGGGGGCTGCATCTATGGGCCCGGATTTTTACCTGGCTTCAGCGCCAATGGATCACCCGCTTTGATCAGATATGGATACCCGACTTGCCAGGAGATAGGTCGGCAGCAGGAAATCTCTCCCAGCCTCCCGGCGATCTTAAGAATGCCTGGCATATCGGCTTGTTGTCCCGGTTTTTTTATGGCCATACAGGCCAACGTCCCGTCGGGGAATCTTATCCGCTGGTGGCTCTGCTTTCAGGGCCCGAGCCCCAGAGAAGCAAACTGGAAGAATTGATATCCCGGCAGCTCAGAATATCCGGTATCCGGGCTCTTGTCGTGCAGGGTGTAATGGGCGACGGGGTGATGCGAACCGAAGGAAGGATAACATGGGTTTCGCATATGCTCTCTGATGATCTCCACCGGTATCTGCAGGCGACCGGGGTGGTGGTATGCCGGTCGGGTTACTCCTCTGTGATGGACCTGATCGCTCTGCGCAAACAAGCTGTGTTGATCCCTACGCCCGGCCAGCCTGAGCAGGAGTATCTGGCCGAATACCTCCGGGGAAAAGGCTGGTTCTTTTCTCAGCCTCAAAATCTTGTTCATATCGAAGAAGCGCTCCGGCAAGTCAATGATTATTTTCCCCCGCGGATACCGGTTTCAGAACATCTTTTCCGCCGGATCAACCGGCTTTTTAATCGGTTAAAGCAGGGTGAAGGTGAGGATTAAAACCGCCAGGCCCAAACCAAAACCTGTGTATATCTGGGGCGGGGTATGGAATTTCAATATCATGCGGCTGGTGCCTACCAGGCCCGCTACAAGTATAGCCCCTACAAGGAAAAGGGTGAGGTTGCTCTTGAGGGTAAAGCTAAAAACCAGCAACGCGCCTGTCAATGCCCCTATGCCGGCCATGTGGGCGCTGATCTTCCATTTGAGGGTGATGAAAAGGGTGGTGAAGATGGTGATGGCCCCTCCCAGGATCACATTGGCAATGGTATCGGGTACCTTCATCTGAAGCAGCAGAAAATAACCCAACACATAAAGCAACCCGATGGTAGCAAAGGGTACGACCCGTTCCCGTTTCGAGGTCATCTCAAAATTCCGGATCAGATTCTGATACAGGAACAGGGGGATAAAAGCCAATGGCAGCAAGCACGTGCTGATGAAGACAATGATGAATACCACCTTTTTGGCTTCAAAGGGAAGCATGGAAAAATACGTGTCGGAGTGAAAGAGGATCAAAATGCTGTATGTGGCCATCAGCAGGGGGTTGAAGATGCCGGACAGGATTTTGGCAATGGTTTTTTGGATCTCTTGCATGTTAACCTTTCAGTTCTTTTCTCAGGCGGGCTACCGGGATGTTCATCTGTTCCCTGTATTTGGCGACGGTACGGCGGGCAATCATGTAACCCTGCTCTTTGAGTAATTTGGAAAGGCGTTCGTCGGTCAGGGGTTTCTTCTTATCCTCATTGTCAATATAATCCTTCAGGATGGACTTGATCTGGCGGGTGGAGACCTCTTCGCCGTCTTCTTTTTGCATGCCTTCGGAGAAGAAATACTTCAGCGAATAGATGCCGAAAGGCGTCTGGATATATTTGCTGTTGACCACCCTGGAGATGGTGGATATGTCCAGGGTGGTCTTGTCAGCTATATCTTTCAGGATCATGGGTTTGAGCTTGGATTCATCGCCCGTTTGGAAGAACTCATATTGATAATCCATGATGGCGTTCATGGTCAGCAAAAGGGTGTTCTGTCTTTGCTTAATGGCATCGATGAACCATTTGGCCGAGTCCAGCTTTTGTTTGACAAAGCTGATGGCTTCTTTCTGATCCTTGGTCCTTTGTCCTTTGCTTTTCTGATATTGCTCCAGCATCTGGGTATAGTCCTTGTTGATGTGGAGATCAGGTACGTTTCGGCTATTGAGGCTTAACTCGAGCTTTCCGTCGTTGTTTTCGAGGATGAAGTCGGGAATGATGGTCTGTACGGTCCGGTTTTCGCTGTTGGTGAATGAACTTCCGGGCTTGGGGTTGAGCCGCAGGATCTCATTGATGGCCTCTTCCAGTTCTTCCTCGGAGCTTTTCAGGCGGTTGATGATTTTCTCATAGTGCTTTTTAGTGAATTCGTTGAAGTACTGTTCCAGGATCTTTTTGGCCATCTTCAGCGAAGGCTGCTCCAGGTCCTTTTGTTTGACCTGCAGCAACAGACATTCCCGCAAAGTCCTGGCACCCACGCCGGGTGGGTCAAGATCCTGAATGATCTTCAACACCTTCTCCAACTCTTCCTCGCTGGTTTTCACATTTTGAGTGAATGAAAGGTCATTGGCAATGGATTCGAGTTTGCGCCGCAGGTAACCATCATCATCTATGTTGCCGATGATGTAAAGGGCGAGCATGTATTGTCTTTCTGTAAGGCTCTTGAGGCCGATCTGGTTCTCCAGGTGCTCGTGGAAGGATACGCTTACCGAAAAGGGAATGTCTTCCTTCTTGTCGTCCTTGGATACATTGCTTGCATGCAGCTTGTAGCTGGGGATCTCCTCGTCCTCCATATAATCTTCAAAGGAAAATTCATCCTGATCGCCTTCCCCTTGTTCTTCCTGCTCCTCGTAGCTGTTATCAAGATCTTCGTTCTTTTCTCCTTCTTCAAGCACAGGGTTTTCTTCCAGCTCATTCTTGATGCGCTGTTCCAGCTGCAAAGCAGGTATCTCCAGCAGCTTGATCATCTGGATCTGCTGGGGTGATAGTTTTTGCAGCAATTTTTGTTCTAAACCCTGCTTCAGCATAATTTTCTCCTGCTAAGCGTTCATCTAAAATTCAGCGTTCCTGGGAGTTCTTGGGAATGGGATCACATCACGGATGTTGGAAAGACCGGTAATAAAGAGCATCAGTCTTTCAAAACCCAATCCAAACCCGCTGTGCGGGACGGTTCCATATTTTCTTGTTTCCAGGTACCACCAGAGTTCCTGTTTGGGGATATCCAGCTCTTCGATGCGATGCATCAGTTTGTCGTATATCTCCTCGCGCTGCGACCCACCGATCACTTCCCCGATCCTTGGGAAAAGCACATCCATTGCCCGCACGGTCTTGTCATCGTCGTTTTGCTTCATGTAGAAAGCTTTGATGGCTTTGGGGTAATCGACCACGATCACAGGCTTTTTAAAGTGCTTCTCCACCAGGTATTTCTCGTGTTCGGCCTGCAGATCGACGCCCCACTCAACGGGGAATTCCCAATCCTGCCCGGCCTTCTCCAGTATTTCGATGGCCCGGGTATAGGTGATTCGTTCATAGGTGTTGTCCACCACAAATCTCAAACGATCTAAAAGCTGATCATCGTACATCTTATTAAGGAATTCCAGATCGTCGTAACAGTGGTCCAACGCATATTGCACCAGGTAACGGGTGAAATCCTCCGCCAGATCCATGTTGTCTTCATTATCGTAAAAAGCCATCTCCGGCTCGATCATCCAGAATTCGGCCAGGTGGCGCGGAGTGTTGGAGTTTTCTGCACGGAAAGTGGGACCGAAAGTGTAAACTTTGGACAGGGCCAGTGCCCCCAGTTCACCTTCCAGCTGTCCGGAAACGGTAAGGTTGGTCTCTTTGCCGAAAAAGTCCTGAGAGAAGTCGATGTCCTGGTTGTTGTTGGTCGGCGGATTTTTCATGTCCAGGGTGGTCACGCGGAACATCTCCCCGGCCCCCTCAGCATCTGATCCGGTGATGATGGGTGTATGCAGGTAATAAAACCTGTGTTCGTTGAAATAGTTGTGTATGGCGAATGACATGGCATGCCGGATGCGGGTAACCGCTCCAAAGGTGTTGGTGCGGAACCTCAAGTGGGCAATCTCCCGAAGAAACTCCAGGGAATGCCCCTTCTTCTGCAATGGATATTCGTTGGGGTCGGCCGTACCATAGAGGGTGATCTCTTTGGCCTGTATCTCTACCTGCTGACCTTTACCCTGTGATTGTACCAACTGTCCCTTTACGCCAATGCTGGCGCCAGTGGTGATCGATCTGATCAATTCTTCATCAAAATTGTTCACTTCCACCACGATTTGTATGTTGTGGATCGTGGAACCATCATTCAGGGCTATGAAATTGATGTTCTTCTTGCCCCGCCGGGTCCTTACCCATCCCTTAACAATCACTTCCCTGTTGAATTCTTTACTTTCCAGTAATTCGACGATTGGCGCATGGGTTTTTTCCATATTGTTCTCTTTGATGCTTTAAATAGTCACAAAAATACAATTTTTAAACCGCTAAAATGGTTTGCAATATAATAAAATATCCTGCTCATGTCCAAGCCCATTTGTCAAATTAAAAATTTGCTTTGAGGGATTATTTTTCGTACTTTAATCAGGATTGGCCGATCGTTTGGTTTATCTTGTCTAAAACATTCATATATAATTAACTAAATATTTGTGGCTATGAAATGGACGATTCACTATGAAATGATGGAAGATCAGGATGCAAATGAAAAGGCTTCATTGGTGATAAATGATATAGTGGAAGAATTTGAGCGACTCATCCCAAAGGGGCCTCCGCTGGGATACAAGCCCTTACATCTGATCAATGACCGTGTTGCCGGCCCCACGATTTATTGGCCGTTAGGAAAGGACTTCTATAAGATTGGTTTGAATATATCCAACGTGTTCTTCAATCAGGTTGCTTTTCAGTTTTCCCAGGAATTTTGCCGTATTTATTGTGATCCAAGGATCAGCAACTGGTTCATTCAACTGATGAATCATGTGGCGGCACTCTATTTCCTGGACTATTTGAACAAGAAGTGGGAGCATGATCCGCCCATGGAAGAGCTGAAGGATTACCATGAGAATTTCTCCAACTATCGCAGCAATCTGCTGGGGACGGCCTTCAGCCGCATTGACATGGTCAAGTACCAGATTTCCAATGAGTGGGTCAAGAATCAGGTCAAGAAACTGATCAACCGTGAAACTTATAACCGGGGGAAAATGCTTATCGTGGCTTATGAGATCCTGGGACTGTTTCAGGAATCGGATGCCAACTGGCAGATGCTGCCCTATATAGGCCGGTGTTCCGTTCCCGCACCGCCTGGGGATCCCAAGGATGTGACCACCATCCGCAAAACCGATATGGATTTTAACCGTTTGATAGATGCCGTACCCAAGGAGATCAAACCTTTTGTACAAAAGTTGGTAGATAAGTTCGGGGTCATGGAGGAAGAAGGATCCGAATAAAAAACAGATGCTTATGTCAGACAAATTGTTTACAATAGCAGTTCACAACTATTCAAGGGCTCAGGTGCTCAAGAGCCGCTTAAATGCCGAGGGCATCGACTGCTATCTGAAGAATGTCAACCTGGTTCATTCTGCCGTTCCCGGAGGGGTTAAACTTCGCGTGCATGAGCAGGACATGGAGAGAGCCTTACGGATTGTGGAGAAGGTCAGCGAAGAGTACCGGCGCGAAGACACCGGGGAGGAGCAAAGTCCCAGGAAAGTCCAGCGCATTCTGGTGCCGGTGGATTTTTCCAGGTATTCCAAAAATGCATGCCGCTATGCCATTGGGCTGGCTGAGAAGCTGAATGCTGAAGTCAAGCTTCTTCACGTCTATTATAATCCCATTGTTAATTCGATGCCCATGACCGATACCTATTACTATCAGGTCAACCTGGATGAGATCATCCGCGACATTGAGATACGGGCCAAGGAGCGCATGGATAAGTTTTACCAGGAGCTCAAAGCGCAGATCGAGGAGCAGGAGCTGGTCAACGTGCGCATTGACTATGCCTTGATTCGTGGCATCACCCATGAGGAGATCCTTCTGCAAAGCCAGGAGTATAATCCCGATGTGATCATCGTGGGTACCCGCGGTCATGGTGAACAGCCGGGGGATCTGATCGGAGGTGTCACCCGTAAGATCATGGAAAATGCCTCTGTACCCGTTCTGGCTATTCCGGAAGGCTCCGAATATCAGGGCATCAGCAACATCAACATCATGTATGTTACCGAGTTCGACGAGTCGGATTATAAGGCCATCCGGAAACTGATGAACATTGTCAGTCCGTTCAGCATCAGGCTATACTGTGTGCACGTAAGCACAACCGAATCCAATACCTGGGACCAGGTGAAGATGGACAGCATCCGGGACCACATCAGGGAGGAATACAGTCAGTCGCATTTTGAGTGCAATTTGATTGAAGAGGAGGACAAGCTCAAGGGCATTGAAGATTTCGTAAAGGAAAAAAACATCGATATCCTCTCACTGGTGACCCACAAGCGCAATCTCATTGAACGCCTTTTCAATCCGGGCATTGAGAAAAAACTGCTGTTTCAGAGTAAGGTGCCCTTGCTGGTATTTCATACCTCCGAATAGAGGTGATCAGGCTTCAAGGAAATGCAGCAGGATACCTGCCAGCTCCAGGTCCTTTTGAGTGGTGATCTTGATGTTTTCTACGTTGCCATCCACCACCCAGATGGGTTCCCCCATTTTTTCCACCAGTGATGCATCATCGGTGAACTCCGGTGCATGATCCTGTTGGTATGCCTGTTGGAGGGTTTCGCTTTCAAAGACCTGCGGGGTTTGAACCAGTTTGTAGCGATCGCGGGGGACCGCTTTGCTGGTGCCATCTTCCAGGTGACGGATCGACTCGGGTATTTCCGTAACCGGAATGGCATTGCCTTTCTCCCTGGCTTTCGCGAAGACCCGGCTTAAGGTGTGGGTGCTCACCAGAGGCCGGACCCCGTCATGAACGGCCACCAGCTCCGCATCACCCACGTGCTGCAGACCGTTTTTAACCGAATGGTACCGCGCATCACCCCCTTTGACTACTGTGTGTTCTATGCTGAATGATTCTGCCCGGCATAAACGCTCCCAGGTAGCCATCTCCTGTTCAGGCAGTACCAGGATCTGTTTGATCGTGGGGTCGAAGTCGCGGAAAATACGCAGGGTCCTCATCAAGATGACCTCATGGCCAATGCGGAGAAACTGTTTGGGTACGATCGACTGCATGCGTTTGCCTACCCCACCTGCCACTATGATGACTGATTGTTCCATAGTTGTTTATTCAAGTGTATATAAATACCGGCGGATACTCTTCTTAGGTGTTTTTTCAAATTCCGTGGGATGAAGTTTGATCCGTGTGATCTGCTTGAATTTGGGAAGCTGCTCATTGATTTCCTTCCTGGTTTGATCCATGACCTCCTGCAGCTTACGCTCTTCGTTGATCCCTTCCTGGTCGGCCAGGTCATAATCAGGATAAACCAAAGCTACGAGCTTGTTTTCGTGGTCGATTACCAACGACTCCTGGACGTAAGGCATGTTATTGACCTTCGACTCAATCTCCTCCGGGTAGATGTTCTCTCCGGACGGACCTACGATCACGCTCTTGCTTCTGCCCCGGATGAAGATGAACTGATCCGAATCGGTGATGCCCAGATCACCGGTATGAAGCCAGCCTTCCTGATCGATGGATTGATTGGTATCCTCCTCATTTTTGTAATATCCGTACATCACATTCTCCCCGCGAACCATGATCTCCCCCACTTCATTGTAAGGATCGTCCGAATCAATCCTTAACTCCAGGGTATCTACCAGCTTACCTGAGGAACTATATTTGGTCTTGTCCCAGTTGGCATAGCTGATCAGCGGTCCGCATTCGGTCATCCCATACCCCACGGAATAGGGGAAACGGATCTTCCTGAGGAATTTTTCCACATCGGGGTTGAGCGGCGCCCCGCCGATCACCACCTCGTGAAAGTTGCCTCCGAAGGCTTCAAATAGTTTGTTGTAGATCTTTTTATAGATGGCCTTGTCCACCAGCGGCACGTTCATCAGCACCTTTACGGTAGTCTTTTGTATGGTGGGCAGTATCTGCTTCTTGTATATCTTCTCCAGGATCAAGGGCACGGCAATGACCAGGGTAGGTTTGATCTCCTTAAAGGCCGAGGTGATCACCTTAGGTGAAGGGGTACGGGTAAGAAAATGGATGTGGCAGCCGAGGGAGAAGGGCCACAAAAACTGGAAAGCACAACCATAGGTGTGCGCCAGCGGCAGGAAAGATACCATGTTGTCGCCCGCCTTCAGCGGCATGTTCTCATTGGCAAAACGTATATTGGCCGCCAGGCTGTTCAGGGGCAACATGACACCCTTGGAAAACCCCGTGGTGCCACTGGTATAGTTTAATGCCCCTACTTCCTTGTTGGAGATCTTTTCAACCGAGAACTGATCCTTCTCCAGCCCATCTTTGCCATATTTCTCTTCATAGAGTTGATTCAGGTTGTCGAACATCGCCTGTACCCTCTCGCGGTTGCCTTCAATCAGGACCCTGTAGTCGCTCAGGGAGATGATGGCCCGAAGCTGGGGCATGTTGGCTTCATCCAGGTTCTCCCAGATCGGGTCGTCAACAAAAAGGATCACCGAATCCGAATGGTTGATGATATGGTGCATGTCGTCGGGATGAAAGTCCGGCAGGATGGGAACTGCCACCGCTCCATAGGTGACAATGGCCAGATACGTCATGGCCCAGTTGGCCGAGTTTTTACCTAACAGAGCGATTTTATCCCCCTTTTTGACATCACATTGCTCAAACATGATGTGTATCCTGGAGATTTTTCTGCCCACATCCTTGTAGTAATAAGTGCTTCCTTTGTAATCACTTAAAGCAGGCAGATCCCAGTTGTCCTGGATGCTGTCCTCCAGGTACTGAATGAAATTTTCCTTTAGCATCGGTTTGTTTTTTGAGATAAATATATACCCTTGAAAGATACAAATAAATTGTTGGAGTTGTTTATTTGCTGAAGGTGAGCTTTTCATGAAAAAATCCCGGAACCTTCCTGGGGTCCGGGATCCTTCAAAAAATCTTCAATCAGTGGCCTTTTTCCGGCTTAGTTGGTTAACTTATCCCAAAAACTCTCTTCCAGTTCAAAACCTGTTTGTCCTATCTCATATCCTTCCGTGAAGACATAGACATCGTACTTTCCGGGATCCAGTTTTCCGTTGACGTCGAAATATACACACAGGTTCCGGGCTTCGCCTTCAAATTCGAAGGGTCTGCGGGCTGAATATACAAGCTTTTTACCGTTGAATTCAAATAGGTTCTGTTCGGAATTGGTCAGGATAAATCCTTCCGGAGGGGCTGCTATACGGATATAGGCATACCGGTCGCCCTTTTCGGCCACCACATTTTCATCAATGGTGAAGCATACCTTGATCTTATTGATCTTATCCACCTTGTATTTTTCCTTGCCCCGGTCATTAATGGGGGTTGCGTTAATATTCTCGGCCCTCAGAACCTTGGCCCGGTTAACGGTTTCATTCAAACTGTCCTTTTCCTGCTCGAGTTGCTCTTTGCTTTGCCTGACCTGTTGCATCTCTTGTTTGACCCGCCGGTTTTCCGCCACCAGTTTTTTATTGGCCTGGTTCAGCGAGTCAATCTGCCTCACGTAACTTTGGGCGATCTTGCGAAGGGTCTGCACCTCATCTTTCAGTTCTTTGATCCGTGTATAATTGGTGGCCTTCACACGTTTGATCTCAGTGAGCAGGTCGTCGATCCTTTCCTTCTCCTGGTCAAGTTTTTCATTCAATGTATCGTTGTCCGTCTCCAGGGAATCGTAACCTACCTTAATATCCTGAAGCTCCGTTTGCAGAGAATCCTTCTCTGCAGACAGCTCTCTGGTAATGTGTTGGGTGGTTTGTTTCTGGTCGATGTAAAGCCAGCTCATAAATCCCAGCAATCCGATCAGAAGGGCAACGATGACAATGAAGCCTGCCGGCAACCTTTTTTTGGCACGGGGTTGTTGTTCCCCGGGTTGATTCGTGTTTTCAGCCATTTTTCAGAGTTTTATGTATGGACGCAAATATAGATTTAAAATATGATTCTCAAAAGATATTATATACAAATAATAAACGCTTTGATATGAATGCTATTGCGGCTGGCGGGATTATTGTCCTGACAGGTTTCGGTGGGGTATGCGGGGAGCCTGACGGACAAATTTTTTCCCTGCCAGGGCCGCTGGATTTTTAATGTGCACATATCCTTTTTGTGAAGCCCCTGTTTTTACCTGTACGGGCATATATCCATTTTCTTTGATTACCAGCACATGGGGTTGGTTTTCTATGGTCACCAGGGCCTCCCCGGGTACTGTCTGTACCCTTTGTTTAGCGCCTAAAAAGAAGGCTTCCACATGCCTGCCATGTTTGAAAGTATTCTCCAGGTGCGAGAGCGGGGCGTAAACAAAAAAGGTATGGCTGGTGGGATCCACATGATTGGAGATCTTTTCTACGTGGCTGACATAGGAGCGGGTAGTATCATACAGGGGATGAAAGGTTATTTTCTGATCCACACGGATCTCATGGCTGTGCCGTTCATGAACTTCAAGTTTCAACCTGTTGCGCTCTTGATTGATGATTTGGCAGATGATGCGCTCCTCGTTGGCCAGGGCCCCCTGTTTTACTCCCATCTTTGTGATGGTTCCGCTGATGGGTGTGTGAAGGCTAATGATGCTGACCGGCTCCCCCTCTTTCAGTTGCTCGGGGTTGATATGGAGCATACGGAGCTGTTTATCCATTGATGTTACCCGGGCCTGGTAGTCTTCAAAACGGGCTTTGGCTTGCTGGACCTTGTTCAATGGTGCTGCTTCGTCCACGGCCAGCTCAGCCTGTCTCTTGTACTCCTGCCGGTAATATTCCAGGTGGCTTTGGGCGGACAGGTATTCCTGCTGAAGCTTCAGATAATCGGGATGGGATAGTTTTACGAGTATTTCTCCCTTTTTCACGCGGTCGCCCGTTTGATGATTCAGCCGACGAACGAAGCCTTTCATGGGTGGGGTTATCACAACCCTGTCATGCGGGTGGGCCTGTACCATTCCCTGGCAACTGATTTTTTTTGTCATTTCTATTTGCCGGAGGGAAGCCTGATCCTGTTGGCCGGGAGATCCTTCATTATCGGGGAAGGGGATGATCGTACCGGTTTGAACAGGGTTCTGTTTGTGGTCCGCTGTCTCGCCTTTGCTTTTCTCCTTTTCGGGAGAACAGGCCGGGGTTACCATCAGCAGCAAGAGGCAAAAAAGAAGCGAATACTTTTTTTTCATAATTCAGGGGGGTTGATGTAAAATTCAAGTTGCATGGCTGCCTGGTTATAGTCCTTGAGGGTTTGAATATAGCTTAAACGGATGTCATAAGCCGTTTGTAATCCCTGCATGTATTGGCGGTATTCAACATCCTCATTCTTGTATCTTTTCCTTGATTTTTCAATCAGCAGGCCGGCCTGTTGCAACGCCTGGTTGTGATAATACCGCAATTGTTCGCGCAGGTAATTTACTTCCCGCAGCAGATTTTGAATGTGGGTTTGTTGTTCCCGGATCTGCTTTTTCAGGTTGTTTTCAGCCAGCTGCTTTTCTATCCTGGCCTTACGAATGGCGTTTTGCCGGGGCTTGAACCACAGGGGTACAGAGAGGCCCAGCGACCATCCATCCAGATGTTTTTCGCCTGCCATGTTTTGGGTGAAATACCCGGCTGAAAGATCGGGCAGCAGATCAGCTTGTTGTGCCTTCCAGGCCATCTCCCTGATTTTTACCTGCTCCCTGTAACGCTTCTGCAGCAATGGATCGACCATTTCCCCTTCCCGGAGGTTTGGGGGATGTTGAATGCGATATACCTCCAGCGAATCACTGGCAGGTATCAGGCTGTGGTTGGTGTTCATCAGGTTGCGCAAGTGATTCTCTGCCCTGGCAATTTCTTTATATATGCGGTGCATGGCATTTTGTGCCTGATGAAAGGTGTTGTCGGCCCGGGTTTTTTCAATCAGGGTGATGGCTCCCTGTTGTTGCTTCATCCGGGCAATGCGGCGCGATTCCCTGTAGCTTTCCAGTTTTTGCTTGAGTATGTTTCTTTTGTTAAGCAAAAAGATCCATTGGTTATAGGCTATTTTGGTGTCACGGGCCACCTTTTTGCGTGTGATGGCGGCACCCGTCTCCTTCAGCCTGATGCGGTGGCGCGTTTCTTTTCCTTTATACCAGGATTTCAAGGGAGAGCCCAGTGTCTGGGAAACGGTCAGCAGGCCCTGAGCCATAGGCGAATGGATCTGGCCCCGGTAATAATGGATCTCGGCAGGCTTCAGATCCAGGTGACTTCCCTTCAGATCCCTGGATTTTTCGACTCGTAACCGGGCATTTCTCACTTCCAGGTTGTTTTGGGTGGCGATTACAACGGCATCTCCACGGGTAACAGAAGAGAGGGTATCTGTTCTCTGGTCCTGAGCATCAGAGGCATGAGCCAGGCAGGCTGCAATGAGCAGGAGGAGGAAGCGCCAGGCAGGGCTTTTCGGCGTGACAGGGAGCCGTGCGATCAGGCTGGGATGTACGTTTTTTTGAGCCGGCAGGTGGAGGATGGGATCAGCGGTTGGGCGCATGGTATATGGGTTTATTTGCCTTTGCCTTTGGCACCCTTGCCTTTAGCTGCCTTGCCTTTCTGTTGAGCCGAAGCCGGGAGTTTGTGTGCCCTGTAAAGCAGAATGATTCCCAGGGCGATGAATGGCAGACTCAACCACTGGCCCATGTTCAACGCCATGGTCTTTTCAAAAGGCACCTGAACTTCCTTGATGAACTCTATCAGGAAGCGGGCGGAAAACACCAGAAGCATAAACAGACCGAACAAAAGCCCGGGTTTGAAACTGCCTTTGGTCTTAAAGTAGATCCTGTAAAGGATATAGAATATCACCAGGTAGGCCAGGGCTTCATATATTTGAGTGGGATGCTTGGGTACCACCTCATTGGCCCGGACAAATATAAAACCCCAGGGCAGATCGGTTTGGTTGCCATATATCTCGGAGTTCATCAGGTTGCCCGTGCGGATAAAGAAACCGGCCAGAGCAACGGCAATCGAGATCCGGTCGAGGATCCATAGGTACGGTTTCTTCTCCTTGCGCACAAAAAGATACAAAGCCAGCATGATGCCAATGGCGGCCCCATGGCTGGCCAACCCCCCCTGCCATATGTAAAGGATCTGATGAGGATGGCTCAGGTAATAATCGGGTTGATAAAAGAAGACATGGCCCAGCCGGGCTCCCACAATCGTTCCAATCACCATATACAGGGTGAGCCGGTCAAGTACTTCAATGGAGATGCCTTCGTTTTTGAAGATCTTCATAAACAGGATGTATCCCAAAACAAAAGCGGCGGCAAACAACATCCCGTAATAGCGGACGGTAAGCTGCCCGATGACAGGCACCTGGTCCAGGCTGATCAAATTGGGATTCACATCCCATACAATGGATAATGGCAGCATAACATTTGATTTTGCTGAAACAAAGGTAGGAAAAATTTGAACTTTTCCCCCATATTCTTTTTATGTTTGTAAATGAATCATCGGGCGGTGCAGGTTGACCGCCCCATCAGGCAAACGACAAGATTATGAACATCAACATCAAATACGGGTATCTCCTCTCCCTTGTAATGACCCCTGTTATGGCGGTGATGCTTTTTTCCCGCTGTGCAAGGGAGATGACTTCCCTGACTGGCGGCCCGAGAGATACCATTCCTCCGAAGCTGGTGGAGAGTGAGCCTCCCAACTACTCCGTGGAATTTGACAGCAAAGAGATCGAGATTGAATTCAACGAGTTCATCCAGCTTAAGGAAATGGAACAGCAGTTCCTCAGCTCACCTCCTTTTGAGGAGGATCCCGAGATCAAGATGAAAGGTAAAGGCATAGAGGTTGAGCTGAAAGAAAGCCTGAAAGATTCTACCACCTATACCCTTAATTTTGGCAATGCCATCGTTGACTACACCGAAAGCAACCCCCTGCGCAACTTCAAATATGTCTTTTCTACCGGCAAAGACCTGGATTCCATGAGGGTAGAGGGAAGAGTCTATGATGCCTTTAATCTTAAAGCCCGCGAAAATGTGCTGGTTATGCTCTATGAAGAATTAAATGATTCGGTGCCCTACAACCGCATCCCCGATTATGTTTCACGTACCGATGAACAGGGGTATTACAGCATCACCAATGTCCGCCAGGACACCTTTAAGATCTTCGCCCTGGACGATTTGAACAACAATTATTTATATGACAGCCAGGATGAGCAGATCGGCTTTGTGGATTCAACCGTGGTCTTTGAAAAACAGATGATCGAGGAACACGACACCATCTATTCCCGGCAGCCTGCCAATGCTATGGTCCCTGGAGATTCCCTGCCGATAGATACCGTTATTCACCGAAAGTATAGGGGCTATCCTGCGGAGAATTTCACTATGGCGATGTTCAACGAAACCGGGAAAGAACAATATTTAAAGAGTTATCAGAGGAAGCAGCCCATGAAGGTGGATTTCATCTTCAACCGGCCTCTCCGCGACAGCCTGCGGTTTGCATTGTTGGACAGCGTTGAACGCAAGGACTGGTATATTAAAAAAACCTCGGCCCAAGGCGATACGGTGAGTTACTGGTTGAAGGACACTTCACTCTATTACCAGGAATACCTGAAGTTCCAGGTGGGATATCAACAGCTGGATTCAATGAATCAACTGCAATGGACCTCCGATACCCTGGAATTGAGCTACATCTTCGAGGAAGGGGAAAAAACCTCACAAGATACCCTGGCGATAGACAACAATGCCTCCAAAACCTTCAACCTGAACCAGCAGCTCCGCCTAACCCTCCCATTCCCCTTTCAATCCATTGATACCAGCCGTATCATGCTGGAGGAAACGGTGAATGACTCGGTGGTCAAACCAGCCAAATTTCAGATTCAACGCAAAGAGCGCAACCTGAGATCCGTTTACATGGACGTGAAATGGAAGCCCAACACCAATTATCATTTAACTGTATTGCCGCAGGCTATCAGGAATATATATGATGTATACCATGACACGCTCGATGTGCGCCTTAAAACCCGGGCGGAGGATTATTACGGTTCACTGAAGGTAGGGCTTCCCGGCTTAGACTCGGAGTTCATTCTACAGCTGGTCCAATCTTCCAATGATGAGGAGCAAGTGATCAGAGAACAATATACCGGAGATATGAAAGACGGATTGGTGACCTTCGAATATCTGGATCCCAAGGAATACCTGCTGAAGGTCATCTTTGACCGCAATGGAAATAAGGAATGGGATACGGGTGACTATCTGAGGCACGAACAACCCGAAAAAGTTCGTTATAATCCTGAAAAAATCAACATCCGATCCAACTGGGAATATGAGATTGATTGGGATGTTGGCCAAAAACCCACAAAAGTAGAAAGGAGGCAATGATGTCCATTCTTTTGGAATTCTCAATGTTTCCCACCGACAAGAGAGAAAGCGTCAGTGACGAAGTAAGCAGGGTCATCAAGATGGTTCATGATAGTGGTGTTCCATATAAGTTGACAGCTATGGGCACCATTATAGAGACCGAATCCATGGAAGAGGCCTTGTCTGTTGTACAGAAAGCCTACGACCTGCTTTCGCAGGATGCCGGAAGAATTTATTCTTCCATCAACATCGATGCCCGGTCCAACAAAAAGAACCGGTTAAGCGGAAAGGTCGAATCCATCGAGGGCAAGATCGGCGACGTTAATACCTGATCAGCAGTTGGGTATGAGAGCAGGGGCCCTTCCCCGGCAGATAATTATCTGGCCCGGGGTATTGAATTTGATGCGGCGATTCCTTATCATTGTAAGGTGAAACCCTTATTTTTTCAATGATGAACCGGTTCGCTGCCGTGATGATTATGTTTCTGTGCTTTTCCCTTGTTACCCTGGGACAGCACATATCACGGGTGCCTCTGCAAACGGCCTCCTCTGAACGCCTGGAAGTAACCGAAGAAAGGGGAGCGCAGGGGTTTGCCGCCCGCAACAGCCTGGGCAGCCTGGAGTTTGAAACCCGCGCAACACCAGGCGGTGTATTCAGCCAACTGAAGATAGAGGGTCTTATAACCTCGGGAAGAAAAGGCTACCCCGACTTACCTGTTATAACCCGTCTTATTCAGGTACCCCGTGGTGCAAAGATCCAGGTGCACGTCAACGGATACGATAGGGAGACCATCAACCTGGAAAAACAGGGTGTGAAGCAGCCCCTGTTCCCGTACCAGCCTTCGGCCGTCAAATCGGGTGAAGATACCCTTCGCCCTTTTCATTACAATACACAGGCTTACCGGGCCAACCGGTTTATCGGGCAGGAGATGGTTCAGGTAGAGCCACTGGGGATGCTGCGTCAAACCCGGCTGGCCCGTCTGAAGATAGCCCCGGTGCAATACCATCCGGTCCGCCGCGAGCTAAAGATCTTCAATAACCTGCGGTTTGAGGTTCAGTTCAGCGGCGGCACCGATCGTAAGGCCGAACCCCGGGGTTCATCAGTTAACCCCTACTTCGGCCGGATCCAGGATCAAACACTGAATGCCTCTTTAGATCAAGAGAAAGGGTTTATACATAAAAGCCCGTTGACCTATGCCATCATCGCACCTCCTGAATACCGCCGGACACTCGAACCTTTCGTGGAATGGAAACAACGAAAGGGTTTTCATGTGGTGGAGGCTTACACCGATTCCATCGGGGGAACGCGGGAGGAGATACGCCGGTTCCTCCTCGATGCGTACCGGTATCCAGCGGCCACACCCCCCAGCTTTGTCTTGTTGGTGGGGGATGTAGAGCAGATCCCCTCCTGGCAAGGGAAAGCAGGAACCCACCTCACCGATTTTTATTATGGCGAATACACCGACGACTGGCTGCCGGATGCCTTCTACGGCCGGTTGCCTGCCCGGGACACCTCTGAGCTGAAGTATATGCTGAAGAAGACCCTCGAATACGAACAATATACCATGGCAGATCCCTCTTATCTTGAGCATGCCGTGCTGGTGGCCGGGGATGATGAGAACTATGAGGATACCTATGCCAACGGGCAGATCCATTACGCATCCACGTACTATTTTAACGGGGCTAATGGCATTCGGGCCCATGCTTATTTGCAGGATCCTGAGGGAGGCAACCTGGCCCTGCAGGATTCGATCGTCCAAAATATGAACCGGGGAGTAGGGTTTGCAACCTATACCGCCCATTGCAGCCCCAGTGGCTGGAACCGCCCCGGCTTCAATACCAGTCATATTGCCGGACTGGAAGAGAACGGGAAATACGGGTTATGGATCAGCAATTGTTGTGAGACGGCGCGTTTTGGCCAGGATAACACCTTTGCGGAGGCTGCCCTTCGCGGCAGGGATAAAGGAGCCATCGGGGCCATCGGAGCCTCCAATGATACTTACTGGGATGAGGATTACTGGTGGAGTGTGGGATTGACCAGCAGCATCAGCTCTTCACCCGCTTATGAATCTTCCTCGCTGGGCTTGTACGACCGCATTTTTCATACCCATGGTGAAGATACTTCTGAGTGGTATATCACCCAGGGCAGCATGATGGCTGCCGGCAACCTGGCGGTGGAAACCTCTACTTCATCGCGCAACCACTATTACTGGGAGACCTATCACCTGATGGGCGATCCTTCCCTGATGCCCTACTTTGGAGTTCCCCAGCCCCTGCTGGTATCACTGGAGAAGGAAGTGCTCCGGACGGGCGATCAATGCCTGATGGTAACCACCGAGCCTTACGCCTATGCAGCGCTCTCCACGGAAGGTGAACTGCTGGATGCCACCTATGCCGACGCCCGGGGAAAGGCAGCATTGTCGTTCCCTGAGCTGTCCCGTCCTGGTGTAGCCACCCTGGTGGTGACCGCCCAAAACCGGCGTCCCCATATACAGGAGATCTTTATCTCACCAAATAACCAACCCTACGTAGTACCTCATGAGGTGCTTTTCAATGATTCGTCAGGCAACGGCAACGGACGGCCGGACTTTGGCGAGACACTCAGCCTGGATGTTAGCCTGAAAAACGTGAGTGATAGCGTGGATGCCTATGATGTGATCGACTCACTGGTTTACAAGGATCCCTACATCTTTCTGGCTGATCCTTTTGAGTTATACGGAGACCTGCCGGCCGGGGAGCAGAAATACCGCAAAGAAGCCTTTGGGCTGAGCATTAGCGATTCGGTGCCCGATCAGCATGAGGTTTCCCTGGAGATGCATATCAAGGGAAAGGATATATACGACAGCATGTATACCTGGAAGAGCCAACAGCATGTGGTGCTCAATGCGCCGGTGCTGAAGCCGGGGGAAGAGGTTTGGGTGGATGACCATCAAGGGGGCAATGGATTGCTGGATCCGGGAGAAACAGGGACCCTGCGTTTTGTTATATTCAACAAGGGACATGCCGGTTTGGATAGCATACGCCATCATCTACAGCGGGCGGAGGAGGGAGATACCTATGAACGGATCGATACGGTTCAAACAACTCCCTACCTGGAGGCAGGGGGAAGGGACACACTGAGTTTCCGGCTGAAAGCATCCGACTCAGCCACTGTGGGTACCCCTGTAGAAGTGAAGATTGCATCGGCGGGTGGAAGCAACGGGCAGTACCATACTACAGCCCTGCGCCGTTTTATGATCGGGCCCACTCCGGCTTATTTTATTGATCACACCGATACGGTGCGTACCTGCTTTGCCCGTTTTTATGACTCAGGCGGACCCGAAGAAGAATATAGCAACCAGGAAAATCATACCGTTACCTTTCTTCCCCTGAAGCAGGATCATCTGCTTCAGGCTCAGTTTGAATCCTTTGACGTAGAAACGAATTACGACTGGCTGAGGGTCTATGACGGCACCGACACCGAAGCTCCGCTGATGGGTGTTTTTGACAGCGGTGATCCTCCCGGCATTCTTATCCCTGAAAATGACAGCGGGGCCCTGACTTTCCGCTTCGGATCTGATTACTCGGTGACCCGCTCAGGCTGGGATGCTCTGATTACCTGTCTGGAACGCTATGACGTTACTTTTAATATTGGTGTTCCAGCCACGATGCCCGAGGTAATGTACGTGGTATTGGCCGGTGATACCCTGCAGACCGATTCCTCCGCTCAGGCTACCTTTACAGCTACAAAAGGAACCTGGCACTATTCCGTCCATGCCCGTGGCTATCATGTTTACCGGGGTAAGCTGAATGTAAGCAGCGACCGGGTGATTGACGTGGATCTTTCAGAAATACGCTATGACGTAACTTTCAACCTTACGGAAAAAAAAGGGGGCGCCATGTTGGAAGGAAGCGTCATGATGGACGGTGAAGCGCGAAACACAGAAGGTGGCTTATGTATGTTCGCGGATGTTGGGGCCTCGCAGGTACACACCTATACGGCGCAGGCCGAAGGATACCACGATTTCACCGGGAAGATCAGCACGCTGTCCGACACCACCGTATATGTAAACATGGAGCAGGTGTTTTACCCGTTGACGGTTTGGGCCTTCGATGCTGACAGTTTGGGTATTAAGGGGGTGGATCTGCGTATCGACAAGATACAAAGGTTTACCGACTCTTCAGGTAAGGCTTTTTTTAAATTGCCCCGGGGCAGCTATGTATTGTATGCTTCCCGAAAAGGCTACACTTCAGCGGAAAAGCAAGTGGCGGTAAAAGACAGTATGCACCTGCCCATCCAGCTTCTGGGGCTCCACCGGGCTACATTCACCGTGAAGGGTGAGGGGGGCAAGCCCCTTGAGGGGGCCGGGATCAGCATCGATACCTTTGCCCTGCAAACCGATACTTCCGGCCAGGCGGCTGTTCGTCTGCCCCGGGGAGCGTATGACTATAGCGTAGCAGCTGATGGTTATAACCACTACCATTCGGGGATGAGGCTCGATCACGACCGAACCGTCGAAGTGGTGATGGAGGCCACCTCGAGCGGAATAAGGTATGACCTGCGGCAGGGCATAACCCTTTTCCCCAACCCGGCTGATGACATCATCTATATCAGGAATGCCACCGGATATCGTTACCTGCTCCTTCAGGTCCTGGATCTGACCGGTAAAGTGATTCACGAAACCACCCTTAATGCAAACATCACGGAGATTGACCTGGCAGCCTATCCTGAGGGATTCTACCTCATTCAGATACAGTCAGGGAAGGACCGGATCACCCGGAAAATCATCAAGCAATAAAGAACGCCTTCCTCCGGGAGGCCCAGATGGAAGGCGTTTATTGGGTTAAGCGGCAGGTTGTTTATGCCACCTTCAATCGATGCATGTTGACCTTGCCCAGCTTGTCCTTGGCATATTTGAGGGTGATCTCCACTTCGGTGTCTTCACTGGAGGGCATATCATACATCACATCGGTCATGATCGCCTCGCAGATGGAGCGCAATCCCCGTGCTCCGAGCTTGAATTCCACGGCTTTATCTACGATGTAGTCGAGCACATCATCCTGGAATGTCAGTGTTTTGCCATCCAGCTCAAAGAGTTTCTTGTATTGTTTGATGATGGAGTTCCTGGGCTGCGTCAATATTTGCCGCAGGGCATATCGGTCGAGCGGATCCAGGTAGGTAAGCACCGGCAGGCGGCCTACGATTTCCGGGATAAGCCCGTACGACTTCAGGTCTTGCGGGGCAATATACTGAAGCAGGTTGTCGCGGTCGATCTTGTCTTTTTTCTTGCTGGCTGAATAACCTACTACCTGGGTGTTGAGCCGTTGTCCGATTTTCTTCTCGATGCCGTCGAAGGCCCCGCCACAGATGAACAGGATGTTGTTGGTGTTTACCTGGATCATCTTCTGATCGGGGTGTTTCCTGCCCCCCTGCGGAGGCACATTGATGGCTGATCCTTCCAGCAGCTTCAGCAGTCCCTGCTGTACCCCTTCGCCGGAGACATCGCGGGTGATGGAGGGGTTGTCGCTCTTGCGGGCAATCTTATCGATCTCATCAATGAAGACGATGCCCCTTTCAGCTGCGTCCACATTATAATCGGCAACCTGTAGCAGGCGCGAGAGGATGCTTTCGATATCTTCACCTACATAACCGGCTTCGGTCAATACAGTGGCATCCACAATGGTAAAGGGAACCTGCAGCATCTTGGCAATGGTACGGGCCAAGAGTGTTTTGCCGGTACCCGTCTCCCCAACCAGGATGATGTTGGATTTATCTATCTCGATGTCATCCTTTTCGTTGCTGCCATAATGCATTAAACGCTTGTAATGGTTGTAAACGGCTACGGAGAGATATCTTTTGGCTTCCTCCTGGCCAATGACATACTGATCCAGAAAATCCTTAATTTCGACAGGTTTGAGCAACTTTACCTCATCGATATCAAAATCGTGTTTCTTCTTAACCTCTTCCTGTACAATGCTATATGCCTGTTCGATACATCTGTCGCAGATGTGTCCGGATATCCCGGCAATCAAAAGATTGGTGTCCTTCTTCTCTCTTCCGCAAAACGAGCATTTTTCCATAGTAGAAATTTCTTATAAACTCAAAGTCAGTGTGCTAATTTAACCAAAACTTTTGGTTTTGGAAAATAAAACCTGCATATTTTCTCATGCAGGTTTGGTGCTAAGCATTCGGTTATAAAACGTAACGGTGGTTCAGCTTATTCTTGTTCTTGCTCATCTGTTTTTCTTTCCAGCACTTCGTCCACCATGCCGTATTTTTTGGCTTCTTCGGCTGTCATCCAGTAATCGCGATCGGAATCTTTTTCAATTTTCTTGTAGGTGTTGCCGCTATGTTTGGCCAGGAGGCTGTACAACTCTTTTCTTAGCTTAAGGATCTCCCGGGCCGTAATCTCAATATCGGCAGCTGCACCTTCGGCTCCGCCCATGGGCTGATGGATCATGATGCGGGAGTGAGGCAGGGCCGAGCGTTTTCCCTCTTTGCCTGAAGCCAGCAACACAGCACCCATGGAAGCAGCCATGCCTGTACAAATGGTGGCTACCTCCGGAGTGATGTACTGCATGGTGTCGTAGATGCCAAGTCCGGAATGTACGGCTCCCCCCGGAGAGTTCAGATAGATCTGAATGTCCTTGGAAGGATCGGACGATTCCAGGAAAAGCAACTGTGCCTGTATGATGTTGGAGACATAGTCATTGATAGGTACCCCCAGGAAAATGATCCGGTCCATCATCAAACGGGAAAAAACATCCATTTGGGCAACATTCAGCTGCCTTTCCTCAATGATGGTGGGGGAGATATAGTTGTTGTATACCGACGCATACTGATCCAGGTTCATGCTGCTTATGCCCAGATGCCTGGTTGCGTATTTTCTGAATTCTTTACTCGAGTCCATGTTATTTGAAATTTTATTAGTTTAAATCAAGAACAACAACGCATTAGCCAGATTGTTTATTTTGATCGGCTTCGATTAGTTTTTGGAACTCATCGGAGGTCACTTCTTTCTCCTCGAGCTTGACCCGCTCCTTGATGTGTTCGACCACTTTCTCCTCATATTTTCTTTCGTGGAGCTTACGCCGGTCTTCATCCTTCTTCAGGATCTCTTTGGCGTAATTTTCAATCTGCTCATCGGGCAAATTGCCCAGGCCGTATTGCTGGAACTGCTGTTGGGTGACCTGCTTGGCCAACTCCAGGATTTCGTTTTCTTCCACCTGGATGTCGTTTTCCTTAGCGATTTTGTTTTTGATCAGGTCCCATTTCACGTCATGCTCAAAGCGGGAGAAATCCTTTTCGATGTCTTCTTCCGACAGGTCATTCTGGGTTTCTTTCAGCCATCTTTTCAGGAATTCACCCGGTATTTTGGGGTCCACTTTTCTTACAAAGTGTTCCTTGACATCATGGGCAAATTTCCTTTCACTTTCCGGTTTGATCTGTTGTTCCAGCTCTTCCCTGATCTTCTCCCGGAATGCTTCGTTGGAAGTGACCTGCCCTTCGCCATAGATCTTGTCGAACAGCTCCTGGTTCACCTCGGCTTGCTCGAATTTTTTCACTTCCTGTATGGTGATGCGGAACATGCCTTCCAGCTCTGCAGCCTTTTCCTTTTCGATGTTCAGCATGGAGGATATTTCGGTATCATTGGGGAATGCCTTCTTAAGTTCAATATCCACAGCCTTACCGGCCGCTGCATTTTCGAACTGTTTTTTGATCTCTTCGTCTTTGACCACGCTCAGGGTAATGGTGGTATTTTCCGTGTGGATGCCTCCTTCCCTGATGTTTCCCTGTTCATCCAGTTCGGTGACGTGAGCGGTGATCATCTCATCCAGGTTCTGAACCTGATCGATGGGTTTGAATTCGCCCAGTCTTTGCTGATAGTTTTCTACCTGTTTGTCGATCAGGTCGTCGGTGATCTGGATGGTATAATAGGGGATTTTATCGTGGCCGGATACTTTAACCTCAAATTCCGGCGCCATGGCAATATCGAAGGCAAATTCCAGCTGTTCATCATTGTCCCAGTCGATGGATTTTTGTTCTTCTTTGCTGGGCAAAGGCTCACCCAGTATGTTGAGCTCTTCTGATCTGAGATATTCGGAGAGTTGTTCACTCACCAGCTTATTGACCTCATCCACTTTGATCGCGCGGCCGTACATTTTTCGGATCAGCCCTTCAGGCACCTTCCCGGGCCTGAAACCGTCCATCTTGGCTTTCTTCTTGTAATCTTTGACTACCTTGTCAACCCGCTCCCGATAATCTTCTTTATCCACCTGTATTTTCAATACAGCGTTCAGTTCGTCTTTGTTCTCTTTGGTAATATTCATGTGATTATTTTTTATTTATCTGTTACCACATGGACGTTTCATGTGATTATGGTTTATTCAATTTACTGGTCATCCCGCATCGGCGGGAGCACGCACCATGATGAACCGATCCTTTTCTTTTCGTTGCATTTAAAAAACCGCTAAAACCTCTTAAAAGGCTGTTTTAGCGGCGTTTTTCAGCTGTTAAGTGCGGATGGAGGGACTCGAACCCCCATGCCCGAAGGCACCAGATCCTAAGTCTGACGCGTCTACCAGTTTCGCCACATCCGCAGAAAGGTGGTGCAAATATATGCAAATTTTTGATATTAAAAGATAACAGTCCTGAAAAATCTGACAGGATATTGGGTTCAGGTTCATGAGGTTTGCACTTGTTTGGATAAAAAGCCCAACGATTCAATCCGGGGTTTTATTTTGGTTCCGCGGGGGTCATTTTTGACTCGAATGCCTGGCAGGAAAACCCATTACCTTTCGGGTCAGTTGTAATTTCTCAGCTCGAAGTTCTGGCCCAGGTAAACCCTTCGCACCTGTTCATCTTCCGAGAGTTCTTTGGATGTTCCGGCCTTCATGATCGAGCCTTCAAAAAGCAGATAGGCTCTGTTGGTTATCGAGAGGGTTTCGTGCACGTTGTGGTCGGTGATGAGGATGCCGATGTTTCTGTTTTTCAGCTGGGTAATGATCTGCTGGATGTCTTCCACAGCGATGGGATCCACCCCGGCGAAGGGTTCATCCAACAGCATAAATTTGGGATCCAGGGCCAGGGCACGGGCGATTTCGGTTCTCCGGCGTTCTCCTCCTGATAACTGGATGCCCAGGCTTTTTCGTACTTTTTGAAGGCCGAACTCTTCGATAAGCGATTCGGTTTTGTCCTTTTGTTCTTTTTGGGAATAATTGGACATCTCCAGCACCGCGCGTATGTTGTCCTCAACGGTAAGTTTGCGGAATACCGAAGCTTCCTGTGCCAGGTAGCCGATGCCTTTCTTGGCTCTTTTATAAACAGGTTCGCGGGTGATGTCCTGTTTATCCATGAAGATCCGGCCGTTGTTGGGGCGGATTAATCCCACGATCATGTAAAAAGTAGTGGTTTTACCGGCACCATTTGGCCCCAGCAATCCTACGATCTCTCCCTGGGTCACCTGTACCGACACCTTCTTTACTACGCTTCGTGACTTATACCTTTTGACCAGGTCCTGGGTGGATAGGGTGATTCTTTCCGACATATCTTACAATGATTGCTTTGCAAATGTATACAATAAAATTGGGTTAGCCTGCCAATTCTTCCTGTTCTTTCTGTTTTTCTATCCGCCTGGATATCATGATGCCCACCTCATAAAGCAGCACCAGCGGGAAAGTCACCATAACCAGGCTGAAAATATCCGGGGGTGTGATGATGGCGGCCAGGATGAAGATGACGATGATCGAGTGACGCCGGTATTTTTTCAGGAATGCCGGATAGACCAGCCCGGCCTTACTGAGGAAATAGATCAGGACAGGCAGCTCAAAGATCAGGCCGGCGGCCAGCACCACCGAGGCAATGGTTCCAATGTAGGATTTCAGGTTGATTTGATTGACCACCTGATCGCTCACATGGTAGGAACCCAGGAAATGGACCGACAGGGGGACGATCACAAAATAGCCGAATGCAACGCCCATCAGGAACAGCAGTGAACTGAAAAATACGGCTCCGCGGCTGTGTTGTATTTCTTTTTCATACAGGGCGGGCCGGATGAAACTCCAGAATTCCCAGAAGACATAAGGGAAAGCCAGGATCAGGCCCAGTACAAGCGATATCATGATATGCATGGAAAACTGGCCAGCCATGCGGATGTTGATGATCTGCAAGGGTTCGGCATTGATGCAGAGGTTGGCCGTGTTCAGCCGGTCGGCCAGGGCGCATAAGATTCGGTTGGTAAAGAACTCGGGGTTCTTGGGAGCCAGGATCACGATGTTGAAAACCAGATCATGCATCAAAAATACCACTATCGCAACCCCCACAATGGCCAGGATCGAGCGCATCAGGTGCCAGCGGAGTTGTTCAAGATGTTCCAGAAAACTTTGTCCTTTGGCTTGGGCTTGTTCTTCCATGCAATAAGTCTCTTATATAATTCCTTCTTTTAAGATATCATGCAGATGGATCATGCCCATATATTGCCCATTTTCTTTTACGATCAGCTGCGTGATGTTGTGGTCTTCCATCTGGTTGAAAGCATTGATGGCCAGTTCGTCCTGGGGTATGGTCTCGGGGTTGCGGGTCATGATGTCACGGGCCCGGAGCTTCTCCACGTTGTCATAGCGTTCCAGCATACGCCGGAGGTCGCCGTCGGTGATGATCCCCACCAGTTGCCCGCCTTCCATGACAGCCGTCGCACCAAGTCTTTTCGAAGATATCTCGATGATCACCCTTCGGATGTTGTCATCCACGTGAACACGAGGCACCTCATTTTGTTTATAAAGCTTTTCGACGGTCATGTAGAGCTTCTTTCCCAGCGAGCCGCCCGGATGGTATTTGGCGAAGTCTTCCTTGCTGAAGCCCCTGTACTCAAGCAGACTTACCGCCAGGGCATCCCCCAGCACCAGCTGTGCCGTGGTGCTGGATGTGGGGGCCAGGTTGTGCGGACAAGCTTCCTTTTCCACTGTGGCCTTTAGGAGATGGTGGGCGTTCCTGGCCAGGTAGGAGTTGGTGTTGGATACCATGCCGATCAAAGGGTTTTTTCTGTATTTGAGCAGCGGCACCAGCACTTTGATCTCCGGGGTATTGCCGCTCTTGGAAATGCATATAACCACATCCTCCGGCTGGATGATCCCCAGATCTCCATGGATGGCATCGGCCGCATGCATGAAGATCGCCGGTGTACCTGTCGAATTCAGGGTGGCTACGATTTTTTTGGCGATGTTGGCACTCTTGCCGATGCCTGTGATCACCACCCTGCCATTGGATCCGTATATGAGTTTTACAATGCTTTCAAAATCATCGTCGATCAGATTGGCCAGGTTCCTCACCGATTCCGCCTCGTGGATGATCGTCTCTCTCGCCAGTTTCTGTATGTCTGAGTGCATGTTATTTAGATCATTTGAGATGGGTGATATATATCATTAAAAATTAAATAAATATTACAAAATTTGTGCTACTTTAGTAAATCTGTGTTATCTTTAATAAATGTTGCCCTGGGATGATGAATGTCATAACAAAGCAATCGAACAAATCGTTACAAATTTAATTAAAATTAACTCCAAATATTAATTGTTTATATAGATTGAAAAATGAGTGTAGGAGCAGAAGTATCATTGAAGGATTATTTAAAGAAATATTTTGGGTTTGATACCTTCAAGGGTAATCAGGAGGTGATCATACGCAGCTTATTGACGGGCAATGATACCTTTGTGGTGATGCCGACCGGCGGGGGCAAATCATTGTGCTATCAGTTGCCCTCGATGATTACAGAAGGTACAGCCATCGTAATATCACCTTTAATTGCCTTAATGAAAAACCAGGTAGATGTGATGAGGGGGTTCAGCTCGGATGACGGAGTAGCCCATTTTCTCAACTCATCTTTGTCAAAGAGTCAGATGCAGCAGGTTAAGGAGGATGTGCTCAACGGTAAGACCCAGTTGCTTTACGTTGCTCCTGAATCCCTGACCAAGGAAGAAAATGTAGATTTCCTCAAACAAGCCAAGATCGCCTTTTACGCCATAGATGAGGCCCACTGTATTTCGGAGTGGGGTCATGACTTCCGTCCGGAATACCGGAAGATACGTCCCATGGTAGATAAGATTGGCCGGGCGCCCATCATCGCCCTTACCGCTACGGCTACCCCCAAGGTACAGCATGATATCCAGAAGAATCTGAATGTATTGGATGCCAATGTCTTTAAGTCATCCTTCAACCGGCCCAACCTCTATTATGAGGTACGGCCCAAGAAGAACGCCAGCAAGGAGATCATCAAATTCATCAGGAACAATCCCGGTAAATCCGGTATTGTTTACTGTTTGAGTCGCAAGAAGGTGGAAGAGCTGGCCGAGACACTCAAGGTCAATGGTATTAAGGCTTTGCCCTATCACGCCGGCATGGATTCGGCCACCCGTTCAAACACCCAGGACAAATTCCTGATGGAAGACATCGATGTGATCGTGGCTACCATAGCCTTTGGCATGGGTATCGACAAGCCGGATATCCGGTTTGTGATCCATTACAACATCCCCAAGAGCCTGGAAGCTTATTATCAGGAGACCGGACGTGCCGGCCGGGACGATGGTGAGGGCAAGTGCATTGCCTTCTACACCTATAAGGATATTCAGAAGCTGGAGAAATTCATGCAGGGCAAGCCCATCAACGAACAGGAGATCGGCAAGCAACTGCTGCTGGAAACAACTGCCTATGCCGAATCATCTGTTTGCCGCAGAAGACAGCTGCTTCATTACTTCGGTGAAGAATATACCGAGGAGAACTGTCAGAATTGCGACAACTGTCTTCATCCCAAAGAGGAGTTCGAAGGCAAGGATTATATTTTGAAGGTGCTACAGGCCGTACAGATGCTCAAGGAGAAGTTTAAGCATGACCACGTGTCCGACTTCCTGGTGGGTAAATCCACCAACGCGATCAAATCCTATCAGCATAATGAGCTCGAGCTTTTTGGTGCAGGCAGCGATCACGATCACCGTTTCTGGAAGACCATTATCCGAAGAGCGCTGGTTAAGGGACTATTGGATAAGGACATCATCAACTACGGATTGTTGAGGCTGAGCGACGAAGGAGGGAAATACCTCCAAGATCCTTATAGCATCATGATCAGTCAGGACCATGACTATGATACCCGCGACGACCAGGAAGGCGCTGGCGGTGAACCCAAGAAGGGCGGAGCCGCCGATAATGAGCTGCTTAGTATCCTGAAGGATCTGCGGAAGAAGGTGGCCAGGGAGAACAACCTGCCCCCCTTCGTCATTTTTCAGGATTTCTCGCTGGAAGATATGGCCATCCAATACCCCATTACCATGGATGAGATGCAGAATATTACCGGAGTAGGTATCGGTAAAGCCCAAAAATACGGTCAGAAATTCATGGAGCTGATCAACAATTATGTCAATGAAAAAGACATCATCCGGGCCCAGGATATGGTGGTCAAATCGGTTGTCAACAAATCGGGCATGAAGGTTTCTATCATTCAGAGCATTGACAGACAGATGCCCCTGGAAGATATTGCCAGTTCTAAAGCCCTTGGGATGCGTGAATTGCTCGATGAGATCGAATCCATCGTACAATCCGGCACCAAGCTCAACCTGGATTATTACATCAACCAGGTGATCGACGAGGATAAGCAGGACGACATCTACGAATATTTCCTGGAAGAAGCCGAAACCGAGTCCCTGGCCGAGGCCCTGTCCGAGCTGGGCGAGGATCAATACTCTGAAGAAGATGTGCGGCTGATGCGGATCAAATTCTTTTCAGAATATGGCAATTGATGCCTGAATTGTATATTTCCAATATTTGTTTAATTTTAAGGTTGCTAAACAGGCAACCTTTTTTTTAACTTGATCTTTTATGGACTCCGATTCCGTACTGACAATAAGGGCACTTACCAAGAATTACGGCAGCCTGAACGCCCTGAACAAGCTTGCTCTGAATGTTCAAAAGGGCAACATTTATGGTTTGCTGGGTCCCAACGGAAGTGGCAAAACCACTACCCTGAGCATCGTGATGGGGATCCTCAGACAAAGCAGCGGCCATTTTTACTGGTTCAATCAAAAGCCTGACCATCGCTCCCGCCTTAGGATCGGCAGCCTCATTGAAGAGCCGATCTTTTATCCCTACCTGACGCTGAACGACAACCTGAAGATCCTGGCCCGTATCAAAGGCATTGACGATGATCAGATCAACCACGTGTTGGGATCCAGCGGTCTGTTGAAACGTAAGTACTCCAGGTTTAAAGCCCTTTCCAGCGGTCTGAAGCAAAGACTGGCGATCGGGGCCACCCTGCTTGGAGACCCGGATGTGCTGGTACTGGATGAACCCACCAAGAGCCTGGACCCGGAAGGTTTCTCCGATCTGAGAGCAATCATTCAGCAGGAATCGCAGAAGGGCAAGACCATTATCCTGGCCAGCCATATCCTCGACGAGGTGGAGAAAGTGTGTACGCATGTGGGAATCCTCAAGTCGGGAGAGTTGGTCATGGAGGGTAAGGTGGAAGATATCCTCAGCGGCAAACAGGTGGTGTACATCACGGTGGAAAATGAGGATGAAGCGCGGAAAGCGCTGGCCCAATGCCCCCTGATCGATAAATTTGAACTGGAGCGGTCCATGGAGTTCAGGATCATGCTCCACAAGAACAGTAAACCCGCCGAGCTGAATCAGTATCTTTTCAGCCAGGGCGTAGTTGTTTCCCGGCTGATAAAGCAGAAGAATACGCTGGAATCCGAATTTTTACAACTCATGAAATAACCGGCCATGCCCCGACTCATACAAATAGAGAACATCAAGACCTTTTCGTCCAACACGTTCCGGGTGATCATCAGTCTGCACCTGTTGTTTTTTGTCTTGGTATTGCTGTCGATCTCCCGGGTAGAGGTGAGCCTGGGGGAGTTTTCCGTTAGCCGCCTGTATCAGTTTCCCGATGTCTGGGAGTTTTTTCCCTGGATCGCCAGTTGGTTCAATATCCTGCTGGCTGTTTTGATCATTGTTCTCACTTGCAACGAGTTCCGCTACAATACTTTTCGACAGCAGGTAATGAATGGATTGCATGAGGGTCATTTGTTGCTGGGCAAAATTTATATCATCCTGGTTATAGCAGTCTATGCCCTGTTGTTGGTGGTTGTTTCCGGGGTGGTTTCCGGTTCGCTGCAGGCAGGCCCGCAATCAAGCCTGATGGATTTGTCGGGCTTTCAGCATGTGGGCATCTACTTGCTTCAAACGGTAGCATATATGTCTATGGCCCTTCTTTTTGCTGTATTACTAAGGAACAATGGCCTGGCCATAATCATCTTCATCCTGTATCTGTTCCCGGGCGAAGTGATCCTGAGGAATGTGATCTTTCCCTCCGTTGAATCCTATTTCCCGGCCAAGCTGATCAGTGACCTTACCCCTTTGCCATCGATGTTTACATCCAGCCTCGCTCCCCTCCAGGGCAGCGGTTTTCAGATGGGCACAACGGTTCAGGAAGGTCTTACTGTGGCACAAAGCACAGGTTTCGCAGCACTTTATGTGGTGGTCTTTCTTGGTATTACCTACTGGGTGCTCAGGAAAAGAAGCATCTAGTTGCCTTGCCAGCCCCGCTTTTGTCTGAGCAGCGCCCGAGAGGTTGCATACTGATTTTCCCGGTAGCGGGCTTGAATTTTTTCCAGTTGCTCATCGGTAAGAGGTTACTCCAACATAGCCCGGGCGATCATATTGTTCTGATGGATGACTTCTATGTTGCGCTCGGTTCTTTTTCTCAGGTTATTCTGATGTTGGTTTGGGTATCGAGGGCATCCCGCAACCCGTTGCCAATAAGGGTAAAGGAGAGCACGGTCAGCATGATCGCCACACCGGGCAGTATAGCCAGGTAGCCCATATCTACCAGGATAAAACCGTAGTGTTGTTTGATCATTGTGCCCCAGGAAGGCATAGGAGGTTGCACCCCGATGCCCAGGAAGCTGAGCCCTGCCTCGATTAGAATGGCAGAGGCGAAGTTGGCCGCAGAGATGATGATCACCGGATTGATCACGTTGGGAAGGATGTGGCGGATGATGATTCTTCCCGAAGGAAACCCCATGGCCTGAGCGGCCTCAACAAACTCCTTCTCCCGCAGGGAGATGATCTGTCCTCTCACTACCCGGGCCACCTCCACCCACATGGTCAGGCCAACGGCAATGAAGATTTGCCAGAACCCTTTACCGATCACCAGGGTGATGGCTATGACCATCAGCAGGGTGGGGATGCTCCATACAACGTTGATCAGCCACATGATCAGATCATCCACTTTTCCCCGGAAATATCCGGCCACCGAGCCCAGGGTAAGTCCGATCAACAGGGAGATGAAAACAGAGATGAATCCCACCGACAGGGAGATCCTGGCCCCAATGATCAGCCTGCTTAACAGGTCCCGCCCAAAGCGGTCGGTTCCCAGTAGAAAAGTGGTATGGGTGAGGTGTTCGTTGGCGATCTTTTTTTTGAGCTCCCGGTAGGGGATGGATCTCTTCTTTCCTCTGATATCGGTAAAATGGAAGGATTCATTTTCAAGGCTTACCGGTTCATCCCGATTGATTGCAAAAGCTACATCTACGGGATGCACCTCCCGGACAAATTTTTCTTCTTCCTTGTATTGGGTGTATTCCTCGATGATCATTTTTTGCCCCTGAAAGGAATATTTTTGGAAGGGGATCAGGTCATAGGCACTGGGCTTGCCTATGAGCATGTTTTTCAACACGTTTGTTTCTTTCCGGACTTCGTTCCGTCGTTTTTTGATCATATTTACGCTGAATCCGGGTTTGCTGGTAGTAAGGGACAGATGCTGTGAATTGGCGTTGGGTGTGGAATCGGGGGTGATCCAGTAACCCAGCAGGGCAACCAGGAAAAGCAGTAAGAGGAAGATCCCTCCACCCATAGAGAAATGGTTCCGGCGGAAACGCCTCCATGCTATTTTGCCCGGGGTATGGGCTGTATGGGGATTGGGGGAGGGGCCTTTGTTTTTCATGACAGCCAACAAAATAAATATATTTTACTCAATTTACATGATAATGGCGGTTTTTCCATGTAAAACCGCTCAGCCTGCCGGCAAGGGCAGAGAGGCTGCTATAGAGCGGATACAGCAGCTGGCCGGGTATGAAGATCCACTTGAGGTTTTGCTTGTTGAAATGCCTCATGGCAGGCCATACAAGCAGGGCATCGATGGCCATCTTTGCCGGGAAGCCGGCCAGCAGCGGGCCGGTAAAGGCATGGCTGAACAGCGAGCCTGCCAGCAGGCACACCAGCCAAACGTTGGTAAGCATGACCACCGCACCTGTCGCCAGGATGTCCGGATCACGGTAGTGCCGGCTTTTCGAAGCCCATCTTTTGCGTTGGTTCCAGAAGTCGGCCAAGCGGGTGGCGGGCTGCGTCAAAACCATGGCTTCCGGATCCGGGTTGAAGGCAATTTTGCCGGGATCCAGTTTTTTTACCTTCAACAGCAACATGGTGTCATCGCCCGATGCGAGGGCATGCATCAGCGGATCATCCAGCCGGTAAAACAGTTTCCTGGGAAAAGCCATATTTGCTGCGTTACAAAACATGGCCCGTCCCAGCCGACTGCTCCCTGCCGCGGTGGCCATGAGGGTGAGAAATTCCAGGGACTGAAACCGGGTGAGTAAACCGGGGCTGCCCTCTTCATATAATACCGGGCCGAACATCAGAAGCAAATGGTGATGCTCATAAAATGCCGCCAGGCTGGTAAGCCAGTGGCGGCCCATACGGCAATCCCCATCAGTGGTGACAATAAGCTCACCCGCTGCCTGGCCAATCCCCCGGGCCAGGGCCGCCTTCTTGCCGGCTTCACCGCCCCTGTTCTCCATGACCTGCAGGCTGAAATCTGAAGCATCCCTCCATCGCTGCAACCTGCTCAGGGTAGAATCCTGTGAATGGTCATTCACGGCTATGACCTCCCATTTCTCCAAAGGATAATCCTGAAGCGCCAGCGACTCAAAGAGCCTGTCCAGTTGCCCGGCCTCATTCCTCAAAGGTATGACTACCGATATTCGGGTGTTCTGGCTGGCCGGCTTCACTCCCAACCCCAACCCCCGTGCCTTGTTCCAGCCATAGGCCAGGCTGGCGAGAAGCACCAGATAGGGGATGAAAATGAACAGCGTGACCACCTCCGGGATTGTCATAGCTTTTGGGATCCTTTGCTTCCAAAATTAACCTTATTTTGATAATTCTCCATACCTCCCAAATATTTGAACAAATGCGCCGCTAATTTTTTATTTTGTAAATTAATTTTTAAACTTGTTATGTCGAACAATCGGTTTTATTAACTGTGGTATACATAAAATAATGCCTACAAAATTGACATTATTTTGATCGATTTGATTACATTTGCATGAAGGTAAACACTTGAAAAGGGGCAGTTTTCCAATTATATGAATAAAATAAAATTAAACGTACTTGGGATTTCATACAGCCAGACGCAAACCGGTGCCTACGCATTGGTGTTGACCGAGGAAAAAGGAGAGCGGCGGATCCCCATCATCATCGGAGGTTTTGAAGCCCAGTCTATAGCTATTCAGCTGGAAGGGCTTAAGCCACCCAGGCCATTGACACATGATCTTTTTCACAATTTTGCATTGACCTTTAAGATCAATCTCACAGAGGTGATCATTTATAAGTTGGAAGAGGGCGTTTTTTATTCCCAGCTGATCTGTCAGAGCGATGGAGAGGAAGTGGTGATCGATGCCCGTACCTCAGATGCCATTGCCCTGGCCCTGCGGTTTAAATGCCCCATATATACCACCGAAGAGATTCTTTCCAAGTCAGGCATTGTCATTGATCTGGAGCAGGATAAAGGCAGCGGCCAGGTCAAAGGCGAAAAAAAGACCAAGAAAACCACCAAAGAATCCAATCAGCAATACCGGGACATGCCGTTGGGAGAGCTGGAAGAATTGCTGAATGAAGCCGTTAATAATGAAGAATACGAAAAAGCTTCCCTGATACGTGACGAAATCAAACGCAGAAAGAAATAACTCCATACCCGTATTTCTGAAAGCCTCCCCCATGAAGAAAATACTTGTGCTTGTATCCGTACTTTTAGTAAGTACCGGATTCGTCGTTTTACAAACTTCTGATCAGTCCGCAACACCCGATAGCACCCGGCAGGAACAAGTTGACACGGCTTATGCCAGGCCTGATCTCAATCCGGAGGGCAGCGATGAGGCCGTAGCATCGGGCGGAACCGGACGGGAAAACATCCTGCTCAAGAGAAACAACAATGACGGATTTTCAATGATGGCCGTTTTAAGAGGCCTTTTGGGCCTGGCGGTTTTAATTTTCCTTGCCTGGCTGTTTAGTGCCAACAGGAAAGCCGTGGATTGGTCGGTGGTGGCTAAAGGGCTGGCCATACAAGTGGTATTGGCGCTGAGCATCTTGTATATTCCGGCGGTGGCGATGGTTTTTGATTTCGTAGGAAACATATTCGTTAAGATACTTGATTTTACCGAAGCAGGCAGTGAATTTCTGTTCGGCCCCCTGATGAATACCGATTCCATTGGCTACATCTTTGCTTTCAAGATCCTGCCTACCATCATCTTTTTCTCTGCCCTGACCAGCGTGTTGTTTTATTTCGGAGTCATCCAGATAGTGGTTAAAGGCCTGGCCTGGCTGATGATCAAAGCCATGAAGCTTTCGGGCATGGAAAGCCTGTCGGTGGCCGGCAACATTTTTATAGGACAAACCGAATCCCCGCTGATGATCAAGGAGTACCTGCCCAAGATGAATGATTCTGAAATGCTGCTGGTGATGATAGGTGGTATGGCTACCGTGGCCGGCGGGGTGATGGCGGCCTATATCGGTTTTTTGGGAGGTGATGATCCCGTTCAGCGGGTGCTGTTCGCCAAACACCTGCTTACGGCTTCAGTGATGGCCGCCCCCGGTGCTGTGGTGGTGTCCAAGATCCTGATGCCTCAGACTCAGGAAGTGACCAAAGAAATCCATGTTTCCATGAATAAGGTTGGATCCAACTTTCTGGATGCCCTGTCCAATGGCACACTTCAGGGCCTGAAGCTGGCAGCTAACGTAGGGGCTATGCTGCTGGTGTTTTTTGCTTTTATTGCCATGATCAACTTTATCTTTCTCAAGGTAGGTGACTGGACTGCCCTGAACCAGAGCATCGCAGATGTCACCAACGGACAGTATCAGAATTTGTCGCTTGAGTTTGTGCTGGGGTATTTATTTGCTCCTTTGATGTGGCTGATCGGTGTGGCCCAGTCCGATGTCACCCTTTTGGGGCAGTTGCTGGGTGAGAAGCTGATCGCCAGCGAGTTCGTAGGCTATACGTCCCTGGCAGAGATGAAATCGGCGGGGCAGGCTGCATTTGGTAAGTTTGTCGAATACAAGTCGATCATCATGGCTACCTATATGCTCTGCGGATTCGCCAACTTTGCTTCCATCGGCATTCAGATTGGAGGCATCGGGGGACTGGCTCCTAACAAACGCAGCTTCTTATCCGCTAACGGTATGCGTGCCCTGATCGGAGGTACCATCGCCTCGCTCTTCTCAGCTACCATCATCGGGATGATTATGGGATAGCCAAAAAACGGTTTAAGTTGAAAGTTGAACTTTCTCAGTTTTGTTCTTAGCCTTAGCCTCATATTAACAATTTAACAATATATTTAACCTTTTTTCTTTCTCAGTCTTAGCCTAATTTAATCATTGTATACTATGAAAATATTCAAGATCCTTTTACTGGGAATGCTTTTATGGCCGGTGACATCCATTTCACAAGGCATTCCGGATAACGAGAACGATTACCTGATCACCCTGAACACCGATTATGGTGAGATCATGATGGTGCTCTACGATGAAACCCCTATCCATAAGATGAATTTCGTAGACCTGGCTCGTGCCGGTGTTTATGATCATGTCAGCTTTCACCGGGTGATCGACCATTTTATGATCCAGACCGGCGAACCGGAGACCCGGAACAAACCGGCCGATTATGATGCCTCCATCATCCAGAAAACCCTGCCTGCCGAGATACGTCCCAACATCAAGAATACATACGGGGCAGTGGGTGCTGCAAGACGTGACAATCCTCAGAAATCCTCCAACGGCAGCCAGTTCTACATCATCGAAAGTCCGAAGGGTGCCCCTCACCTCGATGGGGATTACACGGTATTTGGGCGGGTGGTGAGCGGTTTGCGGGTGGTCCACAAGATTGCTTCTGTAGAGACCGATAAAAATGATCGACCCAAAAAAGCTATCCGGATGACCGTGAAGGTGAGTACGGTGAAGCGTTCACAGATAGAAAAATACTATAGTTACGAATATTGATTTTAATGGGCAAGCCGGCCTGTCAGGCCGATGATTTGACCGATACGCCGGCCTGTGTTTTTAAGCAGTATTTTTGCTGATGCAAGGGCGGATGGCAGATCGATGGGTTTTTCCATCACCGGGAGCAGCAGGTCAAAGCCTTCGGGGTGATCGGTTTCCAGGCTTCCGGTCACGGCAATAACCGGTTTGTTATGTTGGTTTGCCAGCCGGGCCACACCGAAGGGTGTTTTACCGCAATGGGTTTGCGCGTCGATTTTTCCTTCTCCGGTGATGATCAGGTCGTTTTCCCGAATCCTTTTTTCCAGATTGAGTTCCCGGGCCACCAGGTTGAATCCGTTTTCCAGGGTAGCCAGGGAGAAGGCAAGGAGGCTGACAGCCAGTCCGCCGGCTGCACCTGTGCCGGAGATGGTAAGCAGATCTTGCGAAGTGTATTTTTGCAGCAGGCGGGCATAGCTCTCCAGGTTTTGGTCGAGTAGCTTCAGGTCGCCGGGGCGGGCCCCTTTTTGCGGACCGTAAACATAAGCTGCGCCATGAGGACCTGTTAAGGGATTGTCCACATCACCGGCAATAGATATGCTGGTCTCCTTGAGTCGGGCATCCAGCTGGCTGGTGTCGATATGGCGTATATGGCTGAGGTTTTTACCTACTGGGAGGATCGATTCCTGGTTGGGGTCGTAGAAACGGGCACCCAGGGCATGCAGCAGGCCTGCTCCGCCATCGATGGTCGCACTGCCTCCGATGCCCAGTATGATCCTTCGGCATCCCTGATCCAGGGCGGAGCGTATCAATTCGCCGGTACCATAGGTGGTAGTGAAAAAGGGGTTTCTTTCTTGTTCCGTGAGTTGTTCAATGCCTGAGGCGGCAGCCATCTCAATGACGGCGGTTTGTCCTCCCCCCAGCAGGCCAAAAACAGCAGCGACCGGGCGCATCAACGGGTCATGAACCTGCGTTTCTATCCTCTTACCATTGGTAGCATCCACCAGGGTCCGCACCGTACCTTCCCCACCATCGGCCAACGGCAAGAGGTTAAGGGTTAGATCATCCCGTTCATCCCGCAATCCTTCTGCCAGGCTGTTACAAACCTCCAGGGCACTCATGCTGTGCTTGAACGAGTCGCTGCAGATCAGAACTTTCATAATTCCTTTTATTTCTTAGCAGCTTTCTGTAAGGTGAAGGCAAAAGAGGTGCCTTTTCCGGGTGTGCTGCGAACATTGATGGTTTGGCCGTGGGCCTCTATGATGTGCTTAACAATGGCCAGCCCCAGGCCTGTGCCGCCCTGCTGACGGGAACGGCTTTTGTCGACCCGGTAAAAGCGCTCGAAGATCCGGGGTATCTCACTCTCCTTGATGCCCAGCCCATTATCGGTGATCTCGATCAGGATATTCTCGCCCATGTCCAGGAAAGACACGGTGGTACGCCCGTTCTCCCGGCCATAGTTGATGGAATTGACCACCAGGTTGGTCACCAGCTGATAGATGCGCTCCTTGTCGGCATATACCTTGACCGACTTGTCATATTTGGAGGTAAAGGAAAGGCGGGTGCCTTTCTCCCTGGCCTTGAGCTCCTGTGCCTCGAAAACATCCTTCATCAGATCTACCATGTCGAAGGTTTCATAATTGAGCTCCAGCTCCCCCGATTCCAGCTTGGTGATGGCCTCCAGATCCTCCACGATCGATATCATCCGGTTGATGCTTTTCTCCGTTTTCTTTAGGTATTTCTTGTTGATATCCGGATCATCAATGGCTCCGTCCAGCAAAGTGAGCACATAACCCTGTATATTAAAGATGGGTGTTTTCAGCTCATGGGATACGTTGCCCAGGAATTCCTTTCTGTATTTGGCCATCTGTTTGAGCTGGGCAATCTCCCTGGTTTTGTTGCGGGCCCAGTTGATCACTTCATCATTGACCTCCCGTATGATGTCTTTGTCCTCAAAATCGCGCCGCAGATCCTTCTCAGGGATGTTTTTTTGATGGATGGTCTTATAGATGGGGTTGATCTTTTCAAAGATGAAGCTGTTCAACATGTAGTATACCACGATGTATACTGCGATGAAGATGAAAAGGATACCGAAAAGCAACGGCCATAAATTTTGCGATCTGTCGAATAACATCATCGATACTAAAACCATTGCGGCTATGAAGGAGGTTATCAATGAGATATTAACCGCCATCTGGCGGGGTGAAGCAGCTTTCATGATCCGGATATTTAAAGTTCCTAATGAATGAAAAACGACCGGTGTCGTGATATCTTATGTTTTTTTCTTTTTTACTTACCCATTTGCTGACGAACGATCCTGGCCACATACTTCCCGATCACATCAAACTCCAGGTTGACAATGGTACCGGGTTTCATCTGATGGAAATTGGTCATGTTGTAGGTGTAGGGGATGACAGCTACTTCAAATGAGTTATCTTGTGAATTGACCACAGTCATGCTAATGCCATTGATGGATATGGAGCCTTTCTCCACGGTGATATAATCTTCCTGGGTAGGATCGTATTCGAAACGGAAATACCAGCTTCCATCGGCCTCTTTGACGTCGGTGCACCTGGCCGTTTGATCCACATGTCCCTGAACAATATGGCCATCCAAAAAGCTGTCGGCTTTCATGCTGCGTTCCAGGTTGACTTTGTCGCCTTTTTTCAGCAGCCCCAGGTTGGATTTTTCCAGGGTCTCGTGAACCGCCGTCACTGTAAAGGTCTTCTTATCCTTGTTCACATTCACCACGGTTAAGCACACCCCGTTGTGAGATACACTCTGGTCGATCTTGAGCTGATCGGCGAATGAGCATTCCATGGTGACATGCAGGTTGCCCCCTTCTTTTTCTAGGTTGACTACGGGAGCCGCTTCTTCTACTATTCCTGAAAACATATGTTTGAACTTTTAAATGAATGAAACTAAAATGGTTGATAATTTGTTACAAAAGGATACGTTTGCGAATTTAGGAATTATTTGTTGTTTATTGTGAAAAATAAGTTGCATATTTGAAGAAGCCCTATTTCAGCGCTTAGCGCCCGAAGGGACGCTTAGCGCTGAAATGAGGAGACACTTAGCACTAAATGATTCGGGCGTTCAACCAAATCCAATCCCAACCCCATGATATTTGTAACAGGAGGCACAGGTTTTGTAGGTGCGCATTTGCTGCGTCATTTGGTTTCCAGGCATGGGAAAGTGCGTGCATTAAAAAGAGCCAACAGCAATACGGAATATACAAAGCGGGTTTTTCAGAGCTATCCCGACGACCCACCCCGCCTGTTTGCTCAGGTTGAGTGGGTGGAGGGAGATGTGCTGGATTATGAAAGTCTTGTGAACGCCACCCATCAGGTGGAAGCCATTTATCATGCAGCGGCACAGGTTAGTTTTGAGCCTTCACAAAAGCGGTCTATGCTTGAAACCAATATCCGGGGTACGGCCAATGTAGTGAATGTTGCACGGGAAAATGGAATTGGGCGTATAGCCTATATCAGTTCTGTGGCCGCCCTGGATCCCCCCAAAGAAGATCGGGTAGTCGATGAGCTGCAGTTTGGCAATAATCCTACCCGCTATTCAGCTTATGCCGAAAGCAAGTTTCAGAGCGAGCTGGAGATATGGAGGGGAGTGGAAGAAGGGCTGAAGGCTGTGGTCGTCAACCCTTCGATCATCATGGGTCCACTTGTTCCGGTAGATGGTCCGGGCGGTATCTTTCAAGCCATCCGCAAAGGCATGGGTTTTTACCCCACAGGGGTTACCGGTTTCGTGGATGTACGCGATGTATGCCGGGCCCTCCTGGAGCTGATGGACAGAGGCATTTACAACGAGCGGTTTATCCTTTCACAGGATAACCATTCATACCGGCATATTTTTCAAACCATTGCCCGGACCTTCAACACCCGTGTGCCCGGTAAGAAGATACCTCCCTTTGCCACGGCCCTGGCCTGGCGATTGGAATGGGCGCGGTCGAAGGTGTTGAACAACAAGCCAAAGATCACCAGAGAGATACACGAATCGGCCCACCGGCAGGTTCATTTCTCCAATGAGAAAATTCGAAATGCCATCGATTTTCAATTTATTCCTATTGAGCAATCCATCCAGGATACGGTGGAATATTTTGAAGAGGGATGAGCAGAAAATTAACAGAAACATTTTATGACAAGCAAGAAGAAGAAAAAGAATAAAAAGAATAAAACCAAAGTAAAATTCAGAAAGAATTTGAAGGATCAGGTGTTGGATGTATTCAATCACAATCCATCCCAGTCCTATAACTATAAACAGGTTTCCAGCATGCTGAACCTCAAGAACAAGAGCAAGCGCAAGCTTGTTATGGATGTGCTGGCAGAGCTGGAACGCACGGAATATCTTAAGGAAGTGAAGACGGGCAAGTACCAGATGAACCTGAAATCGAGTCTTGTTGAGGGTCGCATTGAATTTACGGCCAAAGGCACAGGCTATCTGATCTCAGAAGACATCCAGCAGGAGGTGTTCATAGCCAACCGGAATCTGAACCATGCCCTGCCGGGCGACAAGGTGAAGGTGCGGTTATATGCCCAGCACCGCAATAAGACACTGGAAGGAGAGGTGCTGCAGATCCTGGAAAGGAGCAAAAGCCGTTTTGTTGGTAAGGTGTCTGTTTCCAGCAATTTTGCCTTCCTGGTGACCGCCAGCAGAAGGGTACCCTTTGATATTTTTATTCCCCTGAAGAAGCTGAAAGCAGCCAAAGATGGCCAGAAGGCCGTGGCCCGGATCACCGATTGGCCCGAACAGGTCAACAATCCTTTTGGGGAGATACTGGAAGTATTGGGCGACAGTGGCAACAATGAGACCGAGATGCATGCCATACTGGCTGAATATGACCTGCCCTATGATTTTCCCGACTCGGTGGAGCAGGCTGCCGATAAGATCCCCGAAGAGATCCCGAAGGAGGAATATGAAAGAAGGAGGGACTTCAGGCAGGTGCCTACCTTTACCATTGACCCCGAGGATGCCAAGGACTTTGACGATGCCCTTTCCCTGCGTAAGCTGAAGGACGGCAAATGGGAAGTTGGCATCCATATTGCTGATGTCACTCATTATGTAAAGCCCGATACCATCCTGGATAAGGAGGCCTATGACCGGGGTACATCGGTCTACCTGGTAGACCGGGTCGTACCTATGTTACCCGAAAGGCTGTCCAACGGGGTATGTTCACTGCGGCCCAATGTGGAGAAGTTGTGTTTCTCAGCCGTCTTTAAAATCGACGACCAGGCCCATGTTCATGATCAGTGGTTTGGACGCACCCTCATCAACTCGGACCGGAGGTTCAATTACCAGGAGGCCCAGGATCTGATTGACGGGCAGGATGGGGATCTCAAGAATGAGATGTTGACATTGAATGACCTGGCCCGCAAGCTGCGCAAAGAGAGGTTCCAGGCCGGTTCTATTGCTTTTGAAAGGGTTGAGGTCAAGTTCCTGCTGGATGAGCTGGGATCTCCTACCGGTGTGTATTTTAAGGAGCACGGCGAGGCCAATGAGCTGATAGAAGAGTTTATGCTGCTGGCCAATCGTAAAGTGGCCGAATTCATTGGCAATGTACCCAAAGACAAGACACCAAAAACCTTTGTTTACCGGATCCACGCCAAGCCCGATTCTGAAAAGCTGGAGACTTTCGCCGACTTTGTCCAGAAGTTTGGCTATACCATCAATATGAAGAACAACCGTACCATCACCAGTTCCATCAATGAATTGCTGGAGAAAGTAGAGGGCAGGAAGGAGCAGAATGTGGTGGAGACACTTGCCATCCGAAGTATGGCTAAGGCTGAATATTCCACTCACAACATCGGCCACTATGGCCTGGCTTTCGACTACTATACCCATTTTACCTCACCCATCCGGCGTTATCCCGATATGATGGTGCACCGGTTGCTGGCCAGATACCTGGAGGGATACAATTCCGCCAATGCCAAGAAATATGAGAACATGTGCCAGGCTAATTCGGATATGGAGAAGCTGGCGGAAGATGCCGAGCGTGCTTCCATCAAATACAAGCAGGTGGAATTTCTTCAGGATCGCATAGGCGAGGATTTTGAAGGGATTATCTCCGGAGTGATGGAATGGGGTGTTTTCGTTGAGCTGAGCGATACCAAATGCGAAGGACTGGTCCATATCCGGGATCTGGATGATGATTTTTATATTTACGATGAGCGCAATTACTGCATCACCGGTCAAACCAAGGGAAGAAAATATCAGCTGGGCGATCCGGTGCATGTCAAACTGGTTCGGGCCGACCTGGAGAAGAAACAGATCGATTTTTTGATGCTGAATAAAAGATAGCCCTGGTGCGGATTATTCTCCTATGCCAGGCTGGGGAGCTGTTTTTGGAACCGCGCATGTTTTTCCCGCGAAAATCAATCGATCTCATAGTATAAGGAAAAAAGCATCGCATTGTTGTATTGCCCGCGGTTAAGCAGCCATGTCTGGCCGCCGGGATGCTCCCGCACTGGCAGCAGGCTGTAGTTGAACCGGGCATTAGCCTCCAGGCTTTCGCTCAGGGCATAGCTGAACCCGACCATCCCGGAGAATTCAAAGTCGGTAAACGCATCGTCCGGCTCTGGTTCTATAAAACCCTCGCCGTCTTTGTCCTCAAATGAACGCGTCAGATAGCCTCCCGCAAGGCCGGCTTCAGCTGTTAACCTCTTCATGAGGGAGGTCCTTGCCAACAGGGACACCTGGATGTAGTTAAGCAGGCTGTGGTAGTATTTGCCACTTTTAATTTCGCTTTCAGAAACTTTGCTGCCTTTTTGGATGTATTCCAGCTCCAGCTGCAGGATGATGTTGGGTTTGATATGGGTGTTGACCCACCCGCCCAGCCGTAAGCCGGGTTTGTTGTAGCCCCCCAGGTTGTCGCCGTCGAGTTGGGTGGCCGCCAATCCGCCCATAGCGCCCCCATGAAACCGCTGACCGTGGGCAAGACCTGCCAACAGGAAAAAGATCAACAATAAAGTTGGGGGTTTCATATTCATATGCCTCTGAAGGGGTGATGATCAAAGTCAGGCAGGTTGGATGGCTAATCAGCAGGTCAGGTGAAAAGCGCCGATTACATTCCTGCCGCTGTTAAAGTGCGTATTGTAGATTTGGACAGCTTTCCCTGTTTTTTTGTCCACCAGCTCAATGCCCCTTTCATGCAGGAATTGACGCACCTCATCGCTGATGCTCATCATTCCAAACTGTCCTTTCCCAACGACAACCATCTCGGGTTGGTGCTGTTCTATAACTTTTTCAATGTCTGCTACCTGCAGGTTGTGGCCCTTGTTGCGCCACCAGTTCGGTATCACTTTTCCCGATGCGATGATCAGGTCCTTGTCATAGGATTGCCCTTCTATCACCATCTTACCAAATCGATACTCCTGAATCATATTTCCTCCTGTTTCAATCCCATCAAACTACAAAAAAAATCTGAAAGTATCAAATCCTGCCCTGCTCATCTTCTCATGGTCACACTTACCCGGTCCATTTTTCCACCCATAGGCGGGTTCATCTTCGATACCTTGATGGTCGCCTGATCGATGCCGTCGAAATGTTCATACAGGGCATCCAGAATACGCCGGGCAATGTGCTCGAGCAGTTGAGACTTCTTTTCCATTTCCTGTTTTACGATCTCATAGGCTTCCTGGTAGTTCAGGGCATCCTTCAGGTTGTCGCTTTTCCCGGGCCGTTCCATGTTGGTGTAAAGGGTGAGGTTGACCAAAAAACGGTTGCCAACAATCTGTTCCTCTTTGAAATGCCCATGGAAGGCATAAAATTCCATGTCTTCAAGATGAATCTCTCCCATGATTGAAAAATTAAGGGTTAATGCATCATTTATTCAATAAAATCAAATATTTTTGTATGTTCACAAAGATAAGGTACTTTTTCCCGGATCGGGAATAAACCGCACGAAACCATCAAAAATCATCACAGCTCATGGCCAACAATGACAGCAACGAAGAAGGAAAGAGGAGAAATCTGAATTTCATTGAGCAGATAGTGGAAGAGGATCTGCAGAACAACAAGAACGGAGGTCGGATCCACACGCGCTTTCCACCCGAACCCAACGGGTTTCTGCACATCGGGCATGCCAAGTCGATTTGCCTGAATTTCGGCATAGCCGATCAGTATGGAGGAAAGACCAATCTGCGTTTTGACGATACCAATCCTTTAAAAGAGGAACAAAAGTACATCAATTCGATCAGGGAAGATGTGCATTGGCTGGGTTTCGACTGGGAGGACCGGGAGTTTTATGCATCTGACTATTTTGAGCAGTTGTATGAATTTGCGGTCAAGTTGATCAAACAGGGCAATGCCTATGTTTGTGAATTAACTCCAGAAGAAGTGAAAAACACCCGGGGCACCCCTACCGAGCCGGGCCAGGAGAGTCCCTACCGCAACCGCCCCATTGAGGAGAACCTGGATCTGTTTCGCCGCATGCGGGAAGGGGAGTTTGAGGAAGGTCGTTATCAGCTGCGGGCCAAAATTGACATGTCCTCACCCAACATGCATCTGCGGGATCCCATCCTTTACCGGATCCGCCATATTGCCCATCCCCGTACGGGCAATGAATGGTGCATATACCCCATGTATGATTTTGCACATGGCCAGAGCGATTATATAGAGGGCATCACCCACAGTTTGTGTACCCTGGAATTCGAGAACCACCGTCCCTTATACGACTGGTTCCTGGACAAGATTGCAGAGGGAGATTACCGTCCCCGGCAAATCGAGTTTGCCCGGCTCAACCTCAGCTATACGGTGATGAGCAAGAGGAAACTGCTGGAGCTGGTCAATGAAGGATATGTTGATGCCTGGGATGATCCCCGTATGCCTACCATATCGGGATTGAGAAGAAGAGGATACACCCCGGGTTCCATCCGGGAATTTTCGGAGAAGGTAGGCATTGCCAAGCGTGACAATGTAATAGATGTGGCTCTTCTGGAGAACAGCCTGCGCGAGGATCTCAACAAAACGGCCCAGCGGGTGATGGCCGTGGTCGACCCGGTGAAGGTGGTGATCACCAATTATCCGGAAGACCAGGAAGAAGAGCTGGATGCGGTGAACAACCCCGAGGATGAAAGCATGGGTATGCGCAAAGTGCCCTTCTCCAGGGAGCTATACATCGAACGCGATGATTTCATGGAGGATCCTCCGAAGAAATTTTTCCGCCTGGCGCCCGGACGTGAGGTGCGCCTGCGCTATGGCTATTACATTACCTGCGAAGGGGTCGTCAAAGATGAGTTTGGCGAGGTTACCGAGATACGCTGTACCTATGATCCGGAAACCAAAGGCGGACAATCACCGGATGGTCGCAAGGTGAAGGGCACCCTCCACTGGGTCTCGGCCAGGCATGCCCTGCCGGTGGAAGTGCGCCAATACGACCGCCTGTTTATGGATGAGAGCCCTGATAAAGTGAAGGAGGAAGGCAAAGATTTTAAGTCCAATTTGAATCCCAACTCCCTTCAAGTGCTGGAGAACGCTATGGCCGAGCCATTCCTGAAAGACGCCAGGCCTGAGGATAAGGTTCAGTTCGAGCGAAAAGGCTATTTCTGTGTGGATCGTTACTGCAACCCTCAGGAAAAACTGGTTTTCAACCGGGCCGTAACCCTGAAGGACACCTGGGCCAAGATCGCCAAGCAGCAACAACAACAGAAAGACCAGAAGAAGAAATAGGAATATATCAGAATATATCAGCGCTTAGCGCAGCGCTAAGCGCTGAGATTGTTCGCTATCGGACACTTTTCAACCTGCAACTCTATAACTCATGTCTGAAGTGGCCCTGATATTCCCGAATCACCTATTTGAAGATAATCCTGCTCTGGGTGGAGCAGGCAAGGTCTTCCTGATAGAGGAGGATCTTTTCTTCAGCCACTATGCTTTTCATAAGCAGAAGCTGGTTTTCCACCGGGCTTCTATGAAGTTTTATGAGCATTGGCTCAGGGATCGGGCCTATGATGTAGAATACATCGATCAGGGATCACCCTTGTCGGATGTGCGGGAGTTGATCGCAGACCTGGCAGATAAGGGATATCATAATATTAGCTATATTGATCCCACGGATGACTGGCTTCACAGGCGAATAAAACAATCTGCCGCTGCGGCCTCTCTTCAGCTCACCCGGCATGAATCGCCCTTGTTTTTAAACACCCTTCAGGAGATACACGATTTCTTTGAGGGCAGGAAAACGTTCCGGCAAACCGATTTTTACATCCATCAGCGTAGAGTAAGAGGCATACTGCTGGATCAGGCCGGCAAGCCCTATGGAGGCAAATGGACCTACGATGTAGAGAACCGGAAAAAATATCCCCGTGGGCAAACCCCTCCCGCTGTCACTTTCCCCCCGGACAATGCTTTCTACCAGGAAGCCCGCGACTATGTTGCATCCCGTTGCGATGCCCATTACGGGAATATAAGGTCGGATATCCGTTACCCTGTCACTTTTGAGGCCACCCGCAAGTGGCTGGATGATTTTCTTGAGAACCGGCTAACGGGCTTCGGCAGGTATCAGGATGCGATGGTGAGGGGCGAGCACTGGCTACATCACAGTCTGTTATCGCCCCTGATGAACGTCGGGCTGATCACGCCGGCTGAGGTAATTGAGCAAACCCTTGCTTTTTCCAATCATAACGAGGTTCCGCTGAATGCCCTGGAGGGTTTCATTCGTCAAATACTGGGATGGCGGGAGTTCCTGAGGGCGGTGTATGAACTGAAGGGTCGACAGGAGCGAACCACCAATTTCTGGGGATTCAGCCGGGCCATTCCTTCCTCATTTTGGAAAGGCGAAACGGGTATCGCCCCGGTGGATGAGGTGATCAAAAAGGTGTTGGATACCGGCTATGCCCATCATATTGAGCGGCTGATGGTGCTGGGAAATTTCATGGTGCTCTGTGAGTTTGATCCCGATCAGGTATACCGTTGGTTTATGGAGCTTTTCATCGATGCCTACGACTGGGTGATGGTACCCAACGTGTATGGGATGAGCCAGTTTGCTGACGGCGGGGTTATGTCGACCAAACCCTACATCAGTTCAAGCAATTACCTGATGAAGATGGGCGATTTTTCCAAAGGATCCTGGCAAAAGACCTGGGATGGGCTGTTCTGGAGGTTCATGGATAAGCACCGCAGTTTTTTCAGCAAGAATCCCCGCATGCGCATGCTCATCAATACCTTCGACAGGATGAATTCTGATAAGCAACAGGAATTGTTGGAAAAGGCAGAGGATTTTCTCCAGCGCTTAGCGCAGCGCTAAGCGCTGGTCCATGTCCGAAAACGTACACTTTCTACGCTTAGCGCTGCGCTAAGCGCTGAAGATGTTCGATGGCGTACTCCATGCGCCGCAGTGTCTCGTCACGTCCGATCATCTCGGCTATTTTGGTCACGTCGGGTCCCATGCCGGTTCCTACCAGGGTGATGCGGAAGGGCAGCATCACCTGGCCCATGCCCACCTCTTTTTGCTGGGTCAGGTCTTTGACGGTCTGCTTGATGGCAGCGGCTTCAAAGTTTTCCAGTGTCCCCAGCCTGTCTTTTAGTTCTTTCATCAATTCGGGTGTTTGCTCCTTCCATTTTTTCTTGACCATCTTAGCATCATACGCTTCGGGAGGCTGGAAAAAGAAGTAACTCTGATCCCATATCTCGTGGATCAGGTAAACCCTTTCCTTGACCAGGCTGCATACTTCCTTAACATACTCGTGCCCGGCATTGATGCCTTTTTTCTGAAGCACGGGTATGAAGAGTTCTGCCAGCTGGCTGTCGGATTTCTGCATCAGGTGTTGATGGTTGAACCATTTGGCTTTTTCGGGATCGAATTTGGAACCGGCTTTGCCCACTTTGTCCAGATCGAAAGATTCGATGAGCTCATCTATGGTGTAGAGCTCCTGCTCGGTGCCGGGGTTCCATCCCAAGAAGGCCAGGATATTGATAAACGCCTCGGGCAGGTATCCCGATTCCTTGTAGCCGGGGAAGGTTTCTTGTGTCTCCGGATCGGTCCACTGCATAGGGAAAACCGGAAATCCTTTTCTTTGTCCGTCGCGTTTGCTTAGTTTGCCCTTGCCGTCGGGTTTCAAAATAAGCGGCAGGTGGGCAAATTCAGGCATCCCCTCCTTCCATCCCAGGGCTTCATATAGCAGGAAGTGCAGGGGCAGCGAAGGCAGCCATTCCTCACCCCGGATCACATGGGAGATCTTCATCTCATGATCGTCCACCACGTTGGCCAGATGGTAGGTAGGCAAACCGTCGGATTTGAACAGCACTTTGTCATCGAGCTGGTTGGTGTTCACTTCCACCTCGCCCCGGATGCGGTCGTTTACCACAATGTGTTGTTCTTCAGGCATCTTAAAACGGATCACATAGGGCTTGCCCGATTCGATGCGCTGCTGTATTTCCTCTTCGGAGAGGCTGAGGGAGTTTTTCATCTCTCCACGGGTAACGGCGTTGTATTGCTGGATATCGCTCTTCTGTTCTTTGAGCCGCTCGCGCATGGCGTCCAGCTCCTGGGAGGTATCGAAGGCATAATAAGCCGTACCTTCTTTCACCATTTTTTCTGCAAACTGTCTGTATAGATCGCGGCGTTCCGATTGCCGGTAGGGACCGTAGGCACCGCCTTCCTTCACTCCTTCATCAAATTCCAGTCCGCACCATTTCAGGGAATCCCTAATATACTGCTCGGCTCCTTCCACATATCGCGTCTGATCGGTGTCCTCGATTCTCAGAACAAAGGTGCCCCCATGCTTACGGGCAAAAAGGAAGTTGAAAAGGGCTGTCCGGACTCCGCCCATATGAAGCGGTCCGGTGGGACTAGGGGCAAATCGCACCCGTACATCTGATTGAGCCATAACGATCCACTTTTAAATTGACCACAAATATAGTGAATCGATGGAAACTTCATAAATATTGTTTTTATAAGTAAACTAAGAATCAATCCGACGACCAGGCGTTTCTAAAATCCGGGTAAAGGGTGATCCCGCCATCCACAAAGAGGGTTTGACCTGTGATGTAGGAGGCATCATCGGATGCCAGGAAGGTAGCAGCGGCTCCCATCTCATCGGCGATACCGGCCCTTCCCAGGGGGATATGCTGAAGGATGTCTTTGGCTTTTTCCGGATCATCGGCCCAGCTTTTATTCATCGGGGTAATGGTTGCTCCGGGACCGATGCCGTTCACACGGATGCCGCGGTCGGCATATTCCAGGGCCAGGGTGCGGGTGAGGTTTTGCATGCCGCCTTTGCTCATGGAATAACCTATGAATCCTGGTTTAGGGATGATTTGATGCACGCTGGAGATGTTGATGATCACCCCGGGCATCTCCCGGTCCAGGAAATGCCGGATGGCTGCCTGGCCGCAGTAGAAGGCACCTTTGAGGTTGACATCCAGCACCTTGTTGATCTCTTCGCTGGTCATCTGTTCGCTGGGCTTTTGTATCTGTATGCCTGCATTGTTGATCAGGATATCGATGTGGCCCAGCTTGGCGATGGCATCCTCAAACATGGCCTGTACCTGCTGTTCATCCGATACATCCCCCTGTACCAGGGCGTGCTTTACTCCGAATTCACCTACCTGCCGGATACATTGTTGCACCTGTTCTTCTGTTTCTTTTGCATCTTCCGGTGTTTTACGATAGTTGATGGCTACATGGGCGCCTTCCCCTGCGAAACGAACGGCCGTGGCCTGGCCTATTCCGGCCGTGCCTCCTGTAATGAGCACATTCTTGTCTTTGAGTCCCTGCATAGTATAGGTGTTTTATGATGTGATTCAACTTGTTGGTTTTTGTGGATCAGGCTTCATATAGCCTATGTTGCTCTGCTGTATGTAATATTCCTGTTCATATAGCGTCTGGGTTTCCAGCGAGCAGGCAATGACTTCCTGATCTTCAGGAAATACAATGGAATCGAGCAGGCCAGGATCATCAAGCAGTTTGCGGGCAGCCAGGTATCCGGCGAAAGTCCATGTTTGAAAGAGCCTGGCTTCCTTGCCGATCATCCGGTTGGTTTTCCCATCGTAATATTCCGGCCACCGGTCTTTTTCAATTCGTTGTTCGGCGATTTCCATCGCTTGTCGGGCGATTTCAGGACGACCGGCTTTGAGCCCTGCGGCTGTCATGATCCAGAGCAGGAAAGGCCAGGCGGCAGCATTGTGGTAGGACCAGGGGATGTTTTTGGGATCGGCGCCAGTCTGTATCTTCCATTGTATACCGCTGATGGCCGGATAGCAGACCTTGATGGGCATTTCTCCAATCAGATCATCCCAGCGTTCGCTCAGCAGCTGCATGATGGCCTGACCCTGCTCCTCACTGGCCAGGGAGGATACGATAGATAAGAGATTCCCGGAAGAGAAGAAACGAAAATCCATCCGGGCCGGACCCAGGTTACCGGCAAAATAGCCACCTTTATGAGGGATCCATTCAAAAAGCCAATCCGGAATGGTTTCGGGGTAGATGTTGAAGGCATTTTTGGTTTGTCCTCCATAACCCTCTACCTCATAACGGTACATCTCATTCAACTGGTGAAAATCGAGCCAGTAATATTTTCGGATGTGATAGACCAGATGCCCCAGTCTTTCATATACCCCCTGCCGGTAGGGCCGGTTCTCCTGGTTATCTTCCAGTAATTCGCGTGAAGCGAGCAGAGCAGTATAAAACAGCGACTGGATATCTATGGGATAGCCATATACGCCCATTCTGCGGTCGATCATAAAGGAGCCGTCCGGCACCAGCAGCGTGGGGAACATGTCGAAGCGGCTGGTCAATGACAGGTCCAGTATCAGCCGGATACCCCGCTGTACCTCTTTCTTCCCGGCAAACCCCGTGTCGCCGCTAAAGCGGGTGTACATTCTCAAAACATACAGCCACCAGAAAACCGCATCCACAGGTGCCACTTTGCCGATGGCTTTTTCACCAAAATCGGGTTCAATATATTCGTTGCCCTGTGTGTCCTGCTCTACTTTAAAGCTTACCGGCATCATTCCCTGGCCGGGCTTGAAACAGTCGAATTGCTTTTCGTGGCTTTGCAGATCCAACAACTGTTGCAACCAGTTTTTGACAATGTTGTAGTGGCCATTGACCATAAAAGCGATGGCCGATACTGCAAAATCGCGGGTGAATACCTGATCATAATTGAGGGCTTCGATTTCCGGATCTCTGGCAGCTACTGTGCCCACCGGATTTCCTTTATACGTTACTACCGAAGCTTGAAGTTCCTTCCATGCAGCCTGAAAAATTTTTTGATCCATAAAGGCAGGTTTATCGGATTGATTGAATATATGAATAACAATTCTCAGACACGAAAAGTTTGTAGAATGAATCTTTGGTAGGGTAAAACAGTCTGCACAGACTGACTTTTTAAAATCCTGTTTTATATCATTTGCAGGGCTCATTTCCCGTCATATGCCTATAATAAAGGTTTCACAGGCAGAATTCTTCCTCTGTTCTGCTGTTAAGAAAATTTTCCCTGCCTGTTTCAGGGTTGCTTTTTTCTGAAACCTTTATTTGGTGTGGGTTGTAATTGTGCAATATAATCGAATTCAAAAAAAATTCAGAAAAGTTGCATTTATTTCCACAAAGTGATAACTTGCTTATTAACGCTTATAGAATGTTAGGCCTCAGCAAGAAGGAAAAATGTCCTTCCCAATGCAATTATTTGTTTGATTGCATCTGAACTGCCCGTCGAAAGACCGGTCTGCCGTAAAATTCCCCAAAAAAGTCATCAGGAAGCGTTTATGTTTTAATAATCCTTTCATGTTTGTGGATTGTTCATCCATACATGGGAGTGACGAGGTGGAGCTGTGGCCATTTGAATGAAAAAAATCCAAATAAAAAGGGATGGGGACTTTATTTGGGATTTGCTTACACTTACCTTCGGGCGTTATATATTTTGATGAATTCAGGGTATTTGGAAATATACTTTTTTGTGGACTCGAAAGTACGGCATGGGGTTCATGTGTAATTAAACTTAGAATGGTGAAAAGAACTACCAAAGATATTTTATGTTGCCCCAAATGCAGAAACGATCTGTTATTCAACGAAAACGATGCTTCCGGAAAAATCACAAAGGAAGTATTTGAATGTGCAGACTGCCAGAGAAGCTATCCTTTGGCTTATCCTTATTATTAATTTACCTCCTGCTTGCCTAAATACCTTCAGGTGTGGGATTGTAGCGGAGCTTTTCAAATTTTTACAGAGATACAACTATCCAATTAACTTCTCCACCATAGAGGCATTTAATGACACTATAAATAACTGGCAATGAACAAGCTACGCATCTCCATCATCGATCTTATTTACAATGGCTATACCCATTCTCTTTATAACCGGGCTATGCTGGCGAATTTCATGAGCATCATGCCTCAGGTTATTGGGGTATGGTGCAGAGAAGAAGGACATGAAGTAAACTATTCTATATTTACCGGATCGCAGAAGCTGAAAAATTTTTCACCGGATAACGTGGACCTTGTTTTTATCAGTGCTTTCACGTTCACAGCCCAATTTGCCTATGCGCTCAGCAATTATTACCGCTCCAAAGGCATTGTTACGGTATTGGGTGGTCCCCATGCGAGATGCTATCCGGAAGATGCCTGCCGTTATTTCGATTATGTTATGGGATTAACTGATAAAGCATTATTAATTGATCTGTTGCATAATTTTGAAATGAATAGCTCCTTTGGAACGTATCTTACAGCACCAGCCCAACCTAAAACATTACCGGGTATAAGGCAAAGGTGGGAGTTTATTGAAAAGGTTCACAGAAAAATGTCTGTCGTTAAGATCATTCCTATGATTGGCAGTCTTGGTTGTCCGTACAATTGTGATTTTTGTATAGATTCAGAAATTCCTTATCAGGTGCTGGATATGGAAGAGATCAAGGAGGATCTTGCTTTTCTGGTAAAAACAGAAAAGCATCCGAAAGTAGGCTGGTTTGATCCCAATTTTGGCGTTCAGTTCAATGTGTTCATGGAAACCATTGAATCGGTTGTTCCTCCGGGTAGCATTGAATTTGTTGCTGAATGCAGTTTATCCATTTTGAATGAACGGAATGTTAAAAGACTGAGGAGAAACGGATTTGTTGTAATTATGCCGGGCATTGAATCATGGTATGAATATGGAAAAAAATCAAAGACGGGTAGTCATGTTGGAATGGAAAAAGTAAAAAAAGCTGCCGAACAGGTGAATATGATACAGAAGCATATCCCACAGGTACACATCAATTTTATGTTTGGATTTGACAGCGATGCAGGCGAACTGCCTTTCACGCTAACCAAGCGTTTCATTGATCTTGTGCCCGGTACCTATCCTTCATATCAGATACTGTCAATTTTTGGTCAAAGTACAAAAAGCAATTTCAGGTATGAAGATGAAAACAGGATCATACCTTTTCCTTTTCATATGATGAGACCGGCTCATACCCTGAATATTGTACCGAAAAATTATACATGGGAAGAATTTAATATGTATATGATTGATCTGTTAAAATACAGTTTTTCACCCCGTGCTATCTATCGTCGTTTTAAAGGCATACACTATAACACTTCCAGGTGGATTACCCTTTTAATGTCTTTAACTGTTGGCGGCTCCGGCAAAAAACGTTTCTTGTCTGACATGCTGAAGCATATTCGCAAGGATCCGGATTTTCAAGCTTTTTTGACTAAAGAAAGCCCTCAGGTACCACAATTTATGAGAGAAAAAGTAAAAAAGGACCTCGGCCCGCTGTGGTACTGGCTTCCTGACAAATCCCTGTCGTATAATCCCAACGCGCTCTCAAAAGCAGAATCTTATTATGATTGACGATTACAGATACTTCATGGAAAGTAATATGCATCCGTTTATTTTTCCAACCATCTCAACTCTCGTTAGGTACTCATTAAGATGTTAGGAATGGGTTGTTTAAAAACTTATTTGAAGATTATTTTATCCGTTGCACTGGTTCTGATGGTTCCAATGACATCATTCGGCCAGCAAATCTCCATCAATGGAGGGTTAAGCCTAGCCAGTCTGTCCATTGATCTGGAGGATGAATCCAATGCACCAGATACGAAAATGAAGGCAGGCTTTCATGTGGGTGCAAAAATCGCTTTCCCAATAGCCGAAAAGATTTCTTTACAAACCGGATTGAGCTTTACTCAAAAGGGTTATGCATCAGATCTGGATGAATGGGGCAATGGGTTTGAAGTGGATGGTTATGAAAGACATACTTTTGCCTACCTTGAACTACCTGTACAGATGGTCTACCTCATTCAGAATTTCAGATTTTTTGGTGGTCCATACCTTGGAATTGGTATTGCCGGCAGAAATAATTGGAATTATACCATTACCTATCAAGGCAATAAAGAGACTGAGAGTGGGGAGATGAAAATCAAACCTTTCATAGGAACTGTTGAAGAAGGGGATTTGGGCGATGATGAGTCTGCCTACAATGGTTTGGACATTGGTGGGTTATTGGGAGTAGGATATAAACTGGGTCCTGTTTTATTAGGAGCAAGCTACAGTCATGGCTTCAGCAACATCATTGCCAGGTGGGAGTATGAAAACGATGACAATAATGATTATCGGAAAAACAACAAATTGAGAAATTCTGTCATTCAGATTTTCCTTAGTATTCCTGTAAAAATATGACCCGATCATATGGAATCTTATCCAGCTGATATTCAGGCACTATTTTGGCAGTGGGCCTTGGTTGCTGTCATCCTGTTGATTGGGGTATTTGTAATCAACTTTTTGTGATTCACCGGGCTGTTTTAGGCAGCCTGCATGATGGAGGAATCAGAAAGCCCGCCTGGAGCGGGCTTTTTTTATCCGGGCTGCCGTGCATGGATATCCGGTTGAAAAATGTCTTAGGGGGCTTAGGTATCCACATTGCGAAGGGCTTCCCATCTTTTGATCATTTTATTGTTTGACTCCCGGATCTGTACATTGCCGATAATCTTATTGCCCTGCACTTTCCCGCTGAAGGCATAATGCATACCATTCTCCGGGTTGGAAGCCGTGAAACTGAGCTTTTTCCCCTTGAGCACCTTGTTGGAGATGGTTAGCGTGTCCTTCCCGGCAGTCAGGCGGGCGTGGAACTTTTGGAAGTTCTGTTCCACCTGCATGGTGAATTTTTTGCCATGGGTTTGCCAGTTCCACCGGCCTTCAATCTTTGCCGGCACGATCCACAGAAATATCTCGTGATCAAGCACTTCCAGCTGCTGGTCAATGGTCAGATTGTCCTTATCCATATAGGAATCGCCCAGTATCAGATGCTCGTCCGGCTCCCAGATGTCCATCCCGAAATTGTGCGATACGATGCGGGTGCCGGGTTCCAGTTCATTAAGCAAACGTGGGCGCAGATCTTCATTGACCGTACTCAGCAGATACATGGTGATTACGCTGGCCCGGCTGATGTCGGTCTTAAAAATATCTTCCTGAAGAAACATCACCCGCTCTGAGACATTGGCTTTTTGGGCATTGTCGCGGGCTTCCTTTACTCGTTCGGGATCCAGGTCCACCCCGTGGCCAAATGCCCCACGTTTAGTGGCAGCTATAACAATGCGGCCGTCGCCGCAACCCAGGTCGATCACATAGTCCCCTGAGCCTACATCGGCTACATTCAGCATTTTCTCCACTACATCCGGAGGGGTGGAGGCATAGGGCACATCCAGATCCTGGGCATGAACAGATGGGATTGAAAAGAATAATGCCATCAGAGCTGCCAGCCATATAATCCCGAATTTTTGGTGAACCAGAACCTTCATGGGCGGATGTAAATTTGTAGCAGATATTATATGTGGGTTCATGTTATTTGAATTCTGTAAGTTTTAAATGCCATTCTTTCAAAATGCAATATTACAAATTATAGGGGAGGATAGAAAATGATTGTATGCAGCTTTGCCAGGAGGGAGCTGATGATAACTCAGCGCGCTTCGCATATGATATCAATTCACAATTATTTTTATTTATTGTTTTGGCCTTGTGCAACTTACCATGACAAAATAATCATCTCTTTTTGTGATATTAATGATTATTTTGTCATGGACGTTTCATAGGGATATTAGTGATGAAGCGGCTGGTTTAACAGAGTCTGAAATTCATCCAGGAACCGTGCAATATGCAGTGCGTCGACCAGTCCGTGGTGGACATGTACGGCCACCGGCAGCATCATGATCTCACCCTGATGATAAGTCTTACCAAAGGTGATTTTGGGAATGGAGTCCCGCGATTTATAATCCCTGGGATGGCTCAGGCCGGTGAAACGGATCCAGGGTATGGATGAAAAATGGATCACATCGGGGCGGCTGGTGTCTTCGGTCATGGCCAAACCTTTTGAATTTCTTATTCTTTGGTTTTGCAGGGAGAGGTGATCACAAAAGGTTTGAAAATCGTGAGCAAAAGGGACAAAGGCTAATCCGTAGCTTCCATCGTCCCTTCCAATGGTAGGAGAGGCATGGATGGTTTCGTATTCAGCTACCTCTTCCTGATGAACCCTGTATCTGAATTCATTGATCTGGTTTGCTGCCAGCAGGGATTTGTGAAGATAATGGCCAAAAAAAGAAGCATTGTTTTGTTTGGAGGTTTGGTAGGCCTGGGTGCAATCTACCTCCGCTACGATTCCATAGAAAGGCTCGTCAAACTTTGAGAAGAAGTCAAAATGTTCTTTCCGGTTCCAATTCTGCTGGTTGATGAATTTCATGATGGGTATGGTATTATGGGTTTGTAAATTATGTGATTATTTGGCGGCCTTGTAAAAAGCCTCGATGTGTTCGGGATTGCCGCTGACATAGATCAGGTCGTTTTGTTGCAGCTTATTTTCCGGGGAGATGGGATAGATCATCCGCTCGTTTCTGTTGATGGCCAGGATGTTTACCCCGTAATTTTTTCTGATGTTCGCCTGTTGTATTGTTTTGCCGGCAAGCTTTCCGCCATCGGCCTCCAGGCGCACACAGGTAACCTTGAAGTTAGGTATAGGGGTAGGTTTGATCATCTTCGGCATCTTTGGCTGCGCCTGAAGCAAATTATAATTATCGGATCGGATTGAGCGGACCAGCTTTTCTATCTCATCCACCGGTACCAGAAAGTTTTGCAATACCCTGGAGAAGATGGCCAGGGAGGTTTCAAATTCCTCGGGGATCACCTCATCTGCCCCCAATGAGAGCAATTCCTCTGTTTCGTTGATGTATCGGGTTCTGACAATCACATAAACCGACTGGCATATGTTCCGTATGTTGGAAACGATGTATTTGGTGGCCGTGGGATCGGATATGGCGATCACCACTACCCTGGCCTTGTTCAGACGGACTGTTTCCAGCATGTGCAACTGGCTGGCATCTCCAAAGAGGATGTGCTCTCCTTTGGCTTTTTCCTGGCGTACGGTTTCTGCGTTCATCTCCAGGATGACATAGGGTATCTGGATGTATTTGGCCGCCTGGGCTACGTTGTGGCCATTGAGGCCATATCCTATAATGACCAGGTGGTTTTCCAGCCGGCTCGCTTCCTGGCGGGGAGGTTTTTTACCCCGGGCCAGATACATACCCCATCTTTTTTGTATAGTTTGCGGTATAAGCACGGCGGCCAGCTTTTCGGAAAACATCATCACAAAAGGAGTTAATAACATCGTGATGATGGACACGGAAAGGAAATATTGATTCATTTGCTGGCTCAGCAAACCATTTTCCACACCTACCCTGGAAAGGATAAAAGCAAATTCACCGATCTGAAAAAGTGCCAGTCCGGTCAGCAGGGCCGTTCTGGGGGGATATCTTAGTACGGCCGCGGCAAAGGTGCCGATGGTGCCTTTCAGAACAAAGACGCCCAGGGCAATGAGCAGCACCAGACCTGCATGGTGCATAAAAAACGCCAGGTTCAGGAGCATACCGATGGAGATGAAGAAAAAGCTGGTAAACAGCTCTTTAAAGGGTAGTATGAGGCTGGTGGCCTGGTGGCTGTACCGGGATTCGGAGATGATCAGCCCGGCCAGGAAGGCTCCCAGTGCCAGGGATAGGCCTGTTTCAGCAGTGATCCATGTCACGGCGAAGCAGATCATCAGGGTCGTCAGCAGGAACAGCTCTTTGCTGTTGGTTTTGGCCACAAAATGCAGCAGATAGGGAACGATATAGCGGGCACTGACCAGGGTGATCAGGATGATCAGCAGGGACTTGCCCAATAGTTCCAGCAAAGTGTATGTGACATTGCTGGTTTCCCCGGCAAGGATAGGGGTCACCAGGATCATAGGAATGACAATGATATCCTGGAAGATGAGGATGCCCAAGGCATTGCGGCCATGCGGGGCTGATATCTCGTTGCGGTCCTGCAGGATCTTCAACACGATGGCCGTACTGGAGAGGGCCAGGAGAAAGCCGAGGAAAACCGACTCATTCCAGGAAAACCCGACAATCCGGCTAAAGGCTGCAGAGATGCCAATGGCCAGCCCAACCTGCAGCAGTCCCCCCACCAGCACTGTTTTGCGCAGCGAGGCCAGCTCTTTCAGGGAGAGCTCCATGCCGATGACAAACAAAAGCAGTATCACTCCAATCTCAGCGATGAGCTCCACCTCATGCACCGCGGAAATCAGGCCCAGCCCGCTGGGTCCGATGATGATGCCGGTGATAAGAAAGCCCAGTATGGATGGCAGGTGCAGCCGTTGCAGAAGGAACACCACCAACACAGAGAAGGCCAAGATGATCAGAATATCCTGTATGAGAGGAAAATTCATGAGCTTTGTATTGTGATTGTCAGATCAGTGTTCATGAAGCCGATGGATCATCTAAATAGAATTACCCTAAGTTAGGGATTTTTCATCAAAATTCCTTAAACACCCTGGCCAGTGAAAAACCCGGGGCCTCCACCTGCAGGTCCAGAAAGTACCCGAATGGGGTCTGGGAAACCGAATACTCCCTTTCGGTGAGCCACTCTTCCATATAATTGAGGAAATCCTGTGTGTACTGAGGGTCGGCCTTGCTGTTGGACAGGTGGGCAAAGGAATGCAGCAGCAAATGCTTGGGCTGGTTCTTCCTTTCGATCCATTTGAGCAGGTTGCGCAGGTTCTTTTTGACGCTTTTTTCATTGTCCTTGTCTTCCTCTTCCACCTGGATGAAAGCTACCTGGGTATCCTGATAGGTTTGCCCATCGGTGACCTCCTCGGCCGAGTCAAGCGTTTTCACAGTGGGTGTATAGGCAAAACGGTTGCAATAAATGAGCAGTACTTTCATGGTGCTAGTTGGATTATAGTTTTGCGATTCGGTATGCCTGGAGAATCCATACGGGATTTTCAGGGAATAAAATAAGGCAAAGAAATCCGTAATGCCAAACGCAAAGTATAATGGCTTAGTTTGTAGTTGCTTACTGCACGATGAGGGCTTTTTTCACCTGTGAATAGCTGCCGCTGGTCATGCGGAAGAAATATACGCCCGGCGCCAGTCCTTCGGCATGCCACCTGATGGTATGGACACCGGGGCTTTGTTTCTGGTTGACCAATACTTTCACCAGCTCTCCCATGCTGCTGTAAACGGCAATTTTCACATATTTACCCACCGGTATCCGGTAGCGGATCGTGGTGGTATGCTGGAAGGGGTTGGGATAATTGGCTTGCAGGCTATACTCCTCGCCTTCCGACCTGTTTATGCCGGTGGGTTCGGTTGGACCAAGCACATTGCTCTCGCCGGGTGTCGGCACATTGAAATCGCGCCAGATCAGGCTGCCGTCCGGGTACCTGCCCCGGGAGACATCGGAGGTTTGACGGTGGAAGGTCACCACATCCAGGAAGGTCAGCTCCCCTTTCTTTTCCCGGGCCAGGGTGATGGCTTCGGTTTCCTTGTCCAGTCTGAAGTTCAGATGAAGGGGCCCCTGCAGAGAATCACCGTCTGCCCAGATGATGGAATAATCATGCGCAGCTATCGTGGTCTTATCCGGCACGTTTGAAGGAAACCGGTACTTACGCGGGTTGGCCGGTTCATCGGAGATATATAAGCCTTCTATGTCCACCGCCTGGCTCAGGGGATTGTATAACTCGATCCAGTCGTCGTTCTCGAAAAAGTCATCCTTGATGCCATTGCGGTTGAAGGCCATGAATTCGTTGATCACCGGTGTAATGCTGTCCTGCTGGTGTTTTTCAAAAAAGGCGGTGATCAGCGAGCGGTTGTCCTGCAGTTTGTAAGTGAGCTGTCTTTCTTCCCCAATGATAACCGGCCCGTCGTTTTCCCTCTTGAGGATCCCTTCCAGGCTCAAATCAAAGCTGATGTCTGAGCTGGTGAAGTAGGACTGATGGATCTCCACGGCCAGGATGTTCTCCCCATTGACAAAATGTTTCTGATCAACAACAAATTCCTCGAAGTTGGATTCTCCCGCTCCGTCTATATATTCGGAAGCATAAGTATAGTAAGAGATCTCACCGTCCGGCATGTTGGAGCGGATTACCTCTTGTCCGTTCAGGTAAACCACGGCGCCGTCGTCGCGCAGCAGTTTCAGGTTCATTTCCTTGTACCGGCTTGTATCCCCGATGTTGAATGAATGTCTGAAATAAGTGGTGATGTATTTGTCGTTTTCGTCGGGTCCGTAATCCACGATGGTCTGCTCATCACCATCCCCGTAACCCAGTTGGGCGGGGCCTTCTTCCCAGGCCGAATCATCAAAGTTTGCATCTATCCAATCCCCAGCCGGTTCTGTTCCTTTGTCCAGATATTTCCATTTGCTGCCCTTTTCAACGAGGGTGTCTTTTTTATGGCCCGTTTTTCTTAACTCCCACCGATCGAGTCGATAACCCTCTGCTGCGAAGGCGTTCAGCTGCAGAAGGGAATCCCCGGAAGTGAGCTCGACCGAATTGCTGTCTTCCGTAATCCCCTGATGATGTAGTATTTTTCCATACGGGGGATTGTCTACCTTTACTTGCGCCCTGAGGCGGTTGATCCCGAACTGTTTGTCCATCCATTTCAGGCGTTTTTTTATGAAGTCCTTCATCACGGCTACTTCTCCCTCCCATGTTTGGGGGGCTCCGGAGGTAGGTGAGTTGTATCCGAAGCTTCCTGATTCGGGATATCCCGGATTGGGCCATACATAACGGCTTAGGATGTCGTATTTGGAGAAGTTGCGCCTCTGTGCATCAGACAGTTGCATGCTCCAGTGATCCATTAAGGAGTATATGTGATGCAGGCTTAGCGGTCCCTTTCTCAGTTGTTTCCACCGGGCGATGGTGCTGTCCATGAAGCTTGTGTCGGCTATCATCTCCTTGAACCAGAACAGCTGATGTTCGGTGATAAGGGGGTAGTACCATCCTGTGGGATCCCAGCCGTCATTGTAATCGGCATTGCCGAGGGAGAGGTTGTAATCCCAAACGGGACCGGCCTTGATTTTCTTCCCCCGGTCTTTATGGAAATAGGTGCTCAGGCGGTATCCGTCGATGTTTTTGGCGAACTCCACCAGGATAAAATTCTCGGCAAAGGAGGTGACATCGACATAATCGGCATATTCACCTGTGGTATGCAGTTGCTCGTCGAAGGCATTCAGGTGGCCGGTAAGCCAATCCTGCTGCCTGGCAGTTATCTCCTGCTGCCTGGGTTCGTTAACGATCAGGTTTAACTGGCTGTAGTTTAAGTAAAGCAGGTTGTCACCGCTTTCGGTCCAGTCTTTTCTGAAGAGATACCCACCGGTGATTTCCGGCTCTGCTGTATCCTGCGTGGTCAACTCAGCGATGTCCACCCGGTCGTTGTTTTCCTTGATCTTCTCGGTCATCACATATACCCCTTTGTAGTCATCGTTGACGATGAGCTCACAAAATCTTACCCGGGGGGCATAGTCGTTGATTTGACCGGCCAGGGTATAGACCAGGAAGTTTCGCATCAGGGTCTTGTCTGAATAGGGTGCATAGAGGATCCAGTCATCGTCGGCCGGCATATCCAGTATACGGGCATTCAGGTTCATCCCGTTTTCATCCTGGGTTTCCAGCCGGTAGGATTTCTTGGGGAAATCCAGGGACGAATGTCCTCTGTATTCAATGGCTATGCGCCCGTCGTAATCATTATAAGCGTCGGACACCGCATTTTTTTCATATCCCTTGTTCCAGATGATACCCATGTGGCCAACCACCCTTGCATCATTCCTGATGTCGGCATCGGTGCGGACCACCACGATGGGCAGGTTGGACTCCTGCAGGGTTGCATTGCCCATCCCTGTTTTTTGATCCGGGGCTTGGGCAAACCCATGGAAGGGTAAGCAGGCAAACAAGATGAGGTATGCTGTGATGGGTATTCTCATGTCCGTGTTTTATCTGTCATAATTCATATTTGAGCCCTGTTTTGATGATATAGTCATATTCAGGGTTGTTATCGTAAGAGCGCTGGTACCTGAAAGAAATATCCAGCTCAAATCCCTTGTCCAGGTCAATCTCTGTGCCTATAATATAGCGGTTTTTATCGGTGATTGCAAAGGGCTTGTTGTTCAGCGGAACGAAATGCTCAAAGGCCAGGTAGGGATCCGCCGGCCAGTCCTTGATATTATATGCCACGGTGAGTTTATCCCTCAGGTAATATTCGTATCTGTCCTCGAAGGCGGTAAAGGGGATGTATTCCAGTTGAAGGCGGGTGCGAAAATCCAGGTCGAATCTTCCTGCCTCCTTTTCCAGCTGACCGTCGAAGGTCCAACGATGACGGCTTTGAAGATGATTCATCTCCCTGACCAGAGAAAAGCGGTAGGAGGTGCTGAGGTCATAGTCCTTGATGCCTTTATACTGGAGTTCGAGCTCATAGAGGTTCTCATCCAGGGAAGTAGCATTCTTGTCAAACCGCAGTCCGATTTCGGCTTGTAGGTCTATGTCGTCGGTCAGTTCCGCCTCAACAGAGATGTCGTTCCAGCTCCTGAAGTCCTTGTCCTGGCCATGAGCGAATGCATTCAGCAGAAGCAGCCCGGCTGCCAGTACAATGATGTAAGCCCCCTGTTTGATTTCCATTCCATCTATATATTGTTGTCATTGATCTCGTTGCTTCGGTTCAGTTCATTTTCATCATTGGCCTCATTGATGTCGTTGTCGGGTTCGTAATAGTAGATTCGGATTCGTGCCGTATCCCTGAGAAAATCAATGTTACCGATTTCAATCTTTTCGATCGACAGGCCGGTGCGCTCTTCCAGGTCCTGTTTTAATGTCTGGTAACGATCCGGATGTACGTTCTCTATTTTCTCATATACAATGTTTTTTCTTGACCGGTGCTTCAACAGCCAGAGTTTTTCAAAACCATAGCAGGCAAACACAATGATGAAATTGGAAAACAGCAACTCGGCATAACTGATCTGTTTGTTGGCCAATGCGTTGATCACCGAAAGGGCGATCACCACAAACAGGTAGGTCATTTCCCGGATGGGGATGGTGGTGGTGCGGTAACGGATGATCCCGAAAATGGCAAAAAGCCCCAGGGCAAAACCCAGTTGCAGTTTCACATTCTCCAGCAAAAAGCAAAGCAGGAATACGGTAATGCTGATCAGGATATAGGTAAACAGGTAGTCTTTGCGCCGGGTGGAGGCATAGTAGAGGTATCTGATGATAATGACAATGGCTACCATATTGAGTGTGAACCGCAGCAACAGTTCCAGGAAATCGGACGTTTTGATGAGATCAATGCCCAACAGCTTAACATCCAGTAAAATTTGAAGCATCATTTTATACTTTTTTCATTTGATCGATGAACAACAATTTCGGCTTATAGAGATTTTTCTTGATATGTGGGTCCAACAGGCTCATGCCCAGGCAATACTTGCTTATTCTTTTGTTCCGGATCAATCCGTTGTTCATAAGCCTGGGCAGCAAGGGCCGGTGCCTGTTGCCTTCATTTTTTACCTCGATGATCCCCAACTCCTGCATCCGGGTTTCCTTCCAGTTTTTCAGGTGTTTGAATTGAAGGTCGAAGTCGAGGGTGACTTTCTCCGAGTAATTGAAGTTTACAAGGGTCAGGCGAATGTATCGGGTCATCAGGGAAGCCGATAAATCATTGGGGTCATAGGGGATGGCTGATTTCAGGAACTGATAATCTTCCGGGGTGAAGTGGTGTGTATTTCCCTTCAGCACCCGCTTTTTCAGGGTCCTTTGCTTGTTCGATTTGAATTTCACCTCCAGGTAGGCCAGCTCACTGTCCCTGTAATTGCGAAGCCGTACCTTGTAGCGGTTGCGTTTCCCGTTGTGATGGGCCTTATAAAGGTCGAAATCATCCGTGTCGAAATAGGTGGTGCGGTAGTCCGAAAAGGTTTTGCCCTCGATGGTCAGAATATAATAATGCGCTTTCAGCCGGTCGAGGATGTTTTTCAGGTCTTCACGCCGAAACAGGTATTTAAAGTCCCTTCTGTCAAAAAGGAACAGGTCTTCATTCAGGGAGAATGAGGGAAATTGGTGTGTGGTTTCTATAAGTTGGTGGTCCAAAGGCATGGCTGATTCTTTATTCCTGCTCTATATAAAAATCGTCGAGGCGGATCTTTTCGCTCTGCTCTGTGATCTCTACATCCTGGTAGAGCACCAGGTCGAAGGTGCCTTCGCTGTTCTGGTCTTCGATCACATTTTCCGAATTGAAGTCGTATTCTCCGCCGGGCAGGTCTTCAGAATAAACGAATATCCGGTATTTTCCCTTGATCAGGTTGGAGAAGCAAAATTCCCCGTCGTAGTTGGTTTCCACTTCCTCGTTGAAGGTCTGGTTTTCGTTGTATATCAAATAGACATCTTCCTCCTGGGCCGGGGTGATGTCTTTGATGTCGTCTTCTGTATAGGGGAGGGTGGCCGTGTTTTTATAATTGATCAGGTACACCTTGCCGCAGATGGTGCCGCTGCCTTCATCGAAATCTTTTGTTTCGTAAGTGAACAGGTCCCCGAGGTTTTTATTTTGATTGTCGCTAAGGCTGATCTCCCGTTCGATTACGATCTCCGATTGGCTTCCGGGAACGGTATCGTCTGAGGTATACCAAAGGGTATAGTTCCCTTTTTGCAGGTAGGAAAATTTGAATTTCCCGTTTTGGCTGGTTTCCATGTCGTCACCAATCACACCATCCCCTCCGTAATTGATGTAAACGTCCAGGTTGTGAGCGGGATACTCGCCAAGTAAAACGGAAAGATCCCGGTTGTATTCTTTTACGATCACGGTGCCCCCGATGGAGGATTTTCCGCCGGGACCCTCCTGCTTTTCACAGGCGGCAAGGAGAAACACCATAAGGATGAATAGCATTGTTCTTATCATGCCGGTTGCTTTAAATATCTGATTGTAAATGATGAATCAGGTTCAAATGTATCCCAAATTAACAAAAAGGTGACATAAAATAGAAAGAATTTTTGATTTTATCTGTTCAGGCTTCTTCCTCTTACCAATTGAACGTATACGTTTATTTTTCCAGGATGGTCCTGTAAATTTTACAAAAGAATTTGGGCGTATATGCTAAACTCTGACTTTATTGAAGTTGTTTGTTTATAAATAGTCAACCAAATAAGCAGAGTCCGGACTAATAATACCGAAAACCCATATTGGGAGTTACATCATATTGTTTAACAAAAGGGAGTTCGTTATGAATCGATATATGAAGCTTTTTACCATGAGTATGCTGGCAGTATTTCTTTTTGCTGCCTGCGAGGAAGAGAATAATGAGGATAGCAACAACGATCCGGGTGAAAATGAAGTGTGGATGGAAGACATTGCCTTCAGTCCTTCAGAAAAAAACGTTTCCGTGGGCACTACCGTGAAATGGATTAACAAGGACGATGTGGACCATACCGTAACCAGTTCCGAGGGTTTATTTGACAGCGGAAATATTGCCGCGGGTGAAATTTATGAATATACCTTTGATTCGGCCGGGACCTATGATTATGTCTGCACCCTTCACTCCGGTATGACCGGGACGGTCATTGTAGGCGAAACGGGATCCAACGGCGATGATGACAATGGAGGTGGTGGCGGCGATTATTAATTTTCGCCAGGCATGGTTTTCCCGTTAGCCGTAAGGTTCCATTTTTAAACAGGGCTGTGCTCGCTTCCGGTGTGAATGCCATTGCTGATGCCCCGGGATATAAGTAAGGAATCGATGCTCCGGCTTTATAATCCGGATCAGACCATATTGTCCAATCCGTATAATACCAGGGAAATCAAGGCCACAATGATCAGGGCATTGCCCATGATGCCGAGCCAGACCTGGCTTCCCTTTTTCTTTTTCACCTCGACCAATCCCCGCACCACACCGGCAATACTAAGGACCAGCGCGATCAGGACCGAGATAAAAAGAGAGGTTACATTGTTGCCATAACCCAGTTCTTCCCATAATAGGGAGAATATAAAGGTCAGTACGATGACAACCGCGCTGGCAATAAAGAAGGTATAGGTTCCGGGGCTTTTCATTTTTAGGGGATAAAATTAGCCTATTTCATTGAAGAATCCAACCTGGCTTCTCACCAGACCATTACTATTTAAAGACAAATGTTGTATAGATTATCACAAAAATTGTGAAATGAAAACAATGGAAGGTAAAGGGATACCTGATCAGGTGGCTCGCGCGTAAATGACTCATAATAAGCAATATAAATTAATGCCAGGTAAAACAAATTCCTTTATGTCTTGTATTCCTCATTGTGGTGCCCTCAATCCAATAACCCATGACTTATCACCTGGTTTCTCATCGTGAAAATCCATTTTCACCATCCTTTGGGCAATTGTTATGTCTGCCTTTATTGAATATTGTAATTGTTCAAATAAAAACCCCATCGTTATGAAGACCTGGAAGCCTTCAGCTCTATTGATTATGATCTGGGCTTTTTTATTGATGTCCTTTTCGGTAAATGCCCAGGAAGCATCCTCTGATTTTTTTCAAAAGAGAAGACAGCAACTGATCAGCCAAATGGAAGATGGATCCATGGCTGTAATGATGAGTGCCGAGAGAAAGAGGCGAAACGCTGATATAACTTATCCCTTCCGGCAAAGAAGCAGTTTCTACTATTTAACGGGATACAAGTATCCTGAGTCGGCCTTTATCATTCAGCCAAACCAGGAAAAAGAGTTCATCATGTTCCTTCCTTCCAAAGATTCTACAGGGGGGATATGGCATCAGAAGGAATATGGCCTGAAAGAAGCCATGAAAGTATTTGGGGCGGATACAGCCTATGATATAGAAAAGTTTGAAAAGATATTAAGACCAAAGCTTTGGTCCAAATCCATTGTTTACATGGACACGAATGATCAACCTTTAAAAGATTTATTTAACACAATTCAGGGTAAAAAAGCATTGTTAAACTCTTTGAATGGGATAAGAAATCTGAACAATCTTTTAGATGACATGCGGTTGCAAAAAGATTCCCTGGAGATCAGTTATATGAAAAAAGCCATTGACATTACCAGCCAGGCGCACCTGGAAGCCATGAAAGATGTTCAGCCGGGGATGTATGAATATGAGTTGGAAGCCCTGGTAGAATATGTATTTCTGAAAAATGGGGCTTCGGGTCTAGCCTTTGCTTCTATTGTTGGGTCGGGCAACAATGCCAACACACTTCATTATATGAAAAATGACAGCAAAATGAGGTCAGGGGAACTCGTTTTGATGGATATTGGTGCCGAATACAATATGTATGCTGCTGATTTAACCCGGACCATTCCTGTAGACGGGAATTTTTCCCGGAAACAGGAGAGAATCTATCAACTGGTATTGAAAGCTATACAAAAGGCAACCCGGGAACTGGAGCCCGGAAAAGGAATATTTGAGGCCCACTATAAAGCCACTGACGTAATTATGATGGGGTTGTATGAACTGGGACTGGTTACCGATCCCGACAGCAAGTGGCAGCGAAATTTTTATACCCATTATCCCGCGAGTCATTGGCTGGGTTTGGATGTGCATGATATGGGATTTAGAAAAGGAAATTACGGAGAAGGTGATTATAAGGTCTATCAAGAACCGGGTATAAAAAGAGACATAAAGGGTCGTATCCTGAAACCCGGGATGGTCTTTACCTTTGAGCCGGGCATTTACCTGCCGGAAAACGGACTGGACAGGATCAGAGCCCTGAAGGAAAAGGGTGTACCAGCGGAAAAAATCGAGGCATTTCTTGATGAGGTAGGGCCTGTATACAGGAAATACCAAGGCATAGGCGTTCGGATTGAAGAGGATGTGCTCATCACAGAAGATGGCCATGAGGTTTTAAGCAAACAATTGCCCAGGAGCATCGATGCCATAGAAAACATTATGGACCAAAGCAGCGATTATCTTTCAAAGGACCAGTGAGAACTGGTCATTGTTTTGGATTATTTACTTATTTTGTTGTGTTCTTTGGCCCTGACCTCAGCCAAAAATTCCCGGATGGGCTGCTCGATCCGCTCCGGTGCCTGCCTGATCCTATTGACTTTTTTCGATCTCGCTAAAGCCTTCAGCCCATGCTTTGAAACCGGGTGCGATTTCTTCCAGCCTGTTGATGAGTTCCTCATTGATTTTTTTCAGTCCTCGAGCGGCTTCTTTTTCTGACATGGAATCCATATTGTTATAGACAGCTTCCGTCTTTTCCGAGAGGGTCTTTCCCGGAGATTCCGCTGGGAACAATTTTTGAGCTTTGTGAATGAAATCCGTGCCCCTGTTTTCCACGACCCGGTTTGCACGCTGAATGAACCTGGATTGATACCAGTGGTAATCGTATGCATCTATTTTACCAAGCATCAGATCCTCCAGTGTTCGGAACTTTGGGGTATAACACTCCAGGGTTACCTCCGGCATCAAATCCCATATCCTGGCATTGTTGGGTTCGGTATGATACAGGTAAGCATAGCTTAAAAAATTAGCGAGATACTCCCGGTACCACCCGGTAGGCATATCAATATGGTAGGCCTCAGTATCGGTTATCAGATGAGCAACTTCGTGGAATGTAATCAGCTCAACGTAAATGCGGGATGCTTCCTTCCAGGTAATGCCTATACTTTCTAAAGGATCCCTAAATGATGGAGTAAGACATTCCTTCATTGGCAGAAGTTGGTCATATACCGCCCCTTTGGCATCAGCAGGCACAATAGCTGCCGGAGGGAGGGGTAAACGGGGGACTTGCTCCGGCTCCAGGTTATCACGTTGCCACGCTCCCATAGATTTCGGAACGCCGTATGTTTGGTGTTCAGTGAGTATTTTCCAGTCTTTCCGATTGGCCAATACCAGATGAAATTCCTCTAGTTCGGCATTCAGGGTATCCGCATAAAATAGCAAGGCTCTGTTAACCCTCGAAGCAAGTCGGATGGCCCTATCCTGATAACCCGGGGAAAAGTGTACTGTTGTACGACCTTTTTTCAGGGAATCCAGGCCAAGGGCATGGACCTGTTCCAGCAAAAAAGGCTTCTTCTTTTTGGGGGAAGTTTGCTTTTGGGCAATTAGGCCTGATCCGGTTGAAAGGAACAGAAGAGCCGCCAATATCGATATGGGAATGATCTTTTTTAACCCTTTAAAATTCGAAATATTTCTTGTTTGTATTAACATAATCGTTAAAATTACAGAATTCTACCATCATTTATCTTTACCGTATATTAGTGAAGTTGATCTGAATTATTGTCCTTCTGTGTCCAAAATGCTTTTGAAGAAGGCTTTTCTCCGCACTCCAGATGTTTCTTGTTCTTTTCCATTTTGATTATATTTAGTTTTATAAATTATTTGCTTTTTCTTCTACCAGTTAAATGTATAAGTATATTTCACCAGGATCGTCCGCTGATTGCTCAGGGGTAGGCGGGGCCCGGTAGTAACAGAGCGGTCGCTGTTAAGCCGTTCGTTATAGACAATATACAGATCATTGCCCTGCTTTGGGTTGTACCGAAACCGCAGGTTGCCTATTACTGCTCCCCTGGCACTGTTGTACTGGACAAATGTAGAGATAGAATATTCGACGTTCGGGGTTACTACGGCCCGGAGTCGACCAATGTGGGCATTGAACGATTGATTGCGGTTCGGGAAGCGAATCCTGTTGTACTGGTAAAACCCGTTGAGGCGCAGATAACGGGAAGCGTTCCAAACAGGGGCAATTTGTACAGTGCCTCTCTGTCCATCATAAAATTCCCCTGCTGTGAATTCTAAAGAGGTTCGCAGATTCCACCCGGAGGGCATCCTATAGCTGATTTCTCCAACCTGGAAGCCATAGTGCCCGGCAGGTACCTTTGCTTTCTCTGAGAGCGCAAAGGGGGCAATCAAATCCTCCTCCCGATGCGAAGTTTCAAGCGTTAGGTAGTGCCCATTGTTGGTCACCATCTCCCACTCCGGTCCTATCTCCAGGGATTGAAGCGTGCCATCGGTGTTTCTGAAATACCCTTCCCCTTCCAGGTTGATTCGGTGCCGCTGAATAGCGGAATTTTCTCCGGTAATCCAGCCATAGCCGATCCGGTCGCCAAAACGGTGATAGTTTTCCCTCAATTCAAGGCCCACACCCGGCTCATAGTGTTTGCCAGCCCGGTCATAACGCAGGTTGTAGTTGAATCCTTTGTAGGAGCGGCGTTCCCATTCGAGGTGAACACGGGCCGGATCCATAGAGAATGCCTTGTTCGGTTGTTTGTCGGCAAAAGTCTGGGCCCATTTTGCCGTCAAATACTGTTGGCCGGTAAGATTAAAGATGCCGTCAACTCCATAGGCAACGTTGTATGTACCATCCAGGCCAAGCCTGTGGGTAAGGATCCCCCCGACGTTCGAATTTTCATTGATCACTTCCCGCTGAACGCGGTATACGCCAAAGTTCTCCGAAGGAAGTGCTTTATTACCAGGCATAAGATCCGGTTCCCGGGCGGTTTGCATGTTGAGCACTCCAATGTCCCAGGGTCCACTGCGACCGACCACTCGTGCACCTCCCAAAATCCTTACCTGCGTTCTGTTAAACAGACCCATGCGACGGCTATAAAAGAGCCGGTTCGGCCGACCGAAGCCAAATGAGAAGGTGCTGGACCGCTCGAGAAAGAACCGCCTTTTTTCCGGGAAAAACAAGGGGAAACGGGTCAGATTGACCTGTTGATTATCTGCTTCTACCTGTGCAAAGTCGGTGTTTACCGTCAGGTCCATGGTGAAGTTGTTGGTGAGCCCATATTTGATATCCAATCCGGCATCGTAAGCGGGATCAGTTTGCCTTTGATAAGCGGTCTCTGCTTCGTTTAATTTGTTTTGTTGACCCAATCCACCGAGCAGATATGGAGTTACCCGTAGCGGTGTTTGTGGCTGAAGATCTTTGAAAACTACATCCCGTGCCTGGGAGGGTTTGGCGTGACTATAAAACCCCCAATTGGGCCTGGTCTTAGGAAAGATATCAAATTCATTGTTCCGGGAGAGGATCCTGACTGTACTAAGACCCATAACTACCCTGCCGGACTGACTGGTATCAAAACGCAGGCTGGAGATGGGAATGCGCATCTCTGCAAACCAACCCTCCTTATTCTGGTGTACTTCCACCTGCCAGAAGGTATTCCAGTCCATATCCAGCGGGTTTTGACCGGTAGCATCTTCCGAAATAGCAATATCCGTTCTCAATCCCGCAGGAGTTGTTGCAAATACCAGTGCATTTTCATTATCATTAAACGTATCCAGTAATAATCCAATCTGATCGGAGTCTAGCAGCGCATAATCTCGTTTAAAAGATGGTACTGAGGGTTCATAGCGATCGTAGCAGCGGGCTGCCATGTAAAGTGCCTCCCGGGTATATCCGATTAAGATATCGGTTTCTTCGGTAGGTTCTTCTCCGAAATTAGGCCTTTGCTGTATGAGCGAAAGTTCTTTGGCCTGCTCCCAGGCAGATTCAACAGACCGTCCGTCCAGCTTTATGGATCCCTTGAGTTTTGGAATCACAAGAGGTTGAGAGGAAGACTGGGCCTGTATAACACCTGGCATCAGAATGAAACTAAAAATGACAATAACCAGAGAAACTAGAAGCATATATCTCAGTGGATCCATATCATCAAAATGTTGATCTCTCAGAAAATTGATTTTGGAATGGACCATAATTACCTCCATAACCTTGATTTTCTGTTTTTAATCTTAGCAAGCTCAGTCAATGGTGCCCAAAGTTTTGTCTTTGCCGATGCCAAAAAACCGGGCTGCGTTGTCGTAGAAGATGTCTTGTTTTTGTTCTTCAGTAAGGAAATTGGCTTTTTCGATGACCCTTATGGATTCTTCGATGGATTGGGGCCAGACCTGTTGATCCGAGCCAAACATGATCCGGTTTGCAAATCCGGCATCAACCAGCCTTTTCAGGTATTGGTGCGATTTCTCATGTGGCAGGCCAAAAAGCATTCCTGCCAGGTCTACATATACCTGGGGATACTCAGACATCAGTTGGATCATATCCTCTATCTTGGGGTAGCCGGCATGCATCACATATACCCTTAGGTTAGGATGTTTTTTCAAAACCTCTTTCATTTTTAGCGGAGTATATCCTGATGTTTTGGTGAAAGTTGGACCGATGTGGATGCCTACAGGAATATCTTCCTGCTCGGCAAACGACCACATGGGTTCAAGGATCGGATCATTTGGAGTAATTCCTGAATACTGGGTTAGCACTTCCCCGATTACCTCAAACTTACCCTGTCGGTACCATTGAGGCAGGGATTTAAGATAGCGGTTCAGGGAGTCGCCGGTCAGGCCAATGGGTATCCATAAACCCTGGACGATACGGTTTGGGGCAGCCTCTTTATAATTTTTCACCAATTCCGGTTCACCACTTGTCACTGCCTTCACGATATTGAAGCGTTCCAGCTGATCGATGCTTCGGCTTCTTAAAGCCTCAAGGCTTTCCGGCCGTTTATAGCCAGCCATGGTATCAACATGGGCAGGGAAAGCTTTCAAGGATAAGGCATGTAGGTGTACATCAATAATACGACGTTCCTGCGCATGGATCTCTTGTGGAGTCCATATTCCGATAAAAAAACTTACAACCAATAGCATTGATATTAAATGCAGTGCATGGTAAAACTTTGAAAATTGAAATGTTGAAAGCTGCATATTCAACTCCTTTCTGTACTGATTTTCAGTATGTCATGATTTTATCGTTTGTTCTCAGTTTCATATAGCAAGTTCACTCTATTTCGGGATATTTGGGTGGATCCTTTACTTCTCAGCCCTGTATGCATTATTTCCCGGATACACATCGGGAACAATCCTGTTTTCCAGCTTGACGGAATCGATGGGATGCTCACTTTCAAGGGTGACTTCATGATGGTCCTTGTTTTTCCAGACAGCAGGGCTTTTGTTAACTTTCTTTATACTGCCGTTATCCAGCCACACTGTAAGATTAAGAGGAATAGGCAGCTTGCCTTGTTGTGCGATGGTGATATGGTGCCTGTTATCCGTTTGCCTGACTTCTTTGATGGCCAGGTCGGGATAGCCGAAATTAAAGAACCAGGGCTCCCAGAACCAGCTCAGGTCACGGTTGATCACATCCTCGAAAGTGAAGAAGAAATCGTAGGGCGTGGGATGCTTTCCTTCCCAGCGGTTCATGAAGGCTTTCATGGCCCGTGTGAAAGATTCTTTTCCGACCATGTCTTTTAGGGTAAAAAAGGCAAAGGAAGGACGGGCATATGCATGATGGAAATATGCCGGGTCATCGCTGATGACATAACTCCTGATCATTGGCGGAATTTCTCTTTTCGATCCGCTC
>JAGXLL010000118.1 GCA_018334675.1 Bacteroidales bacterium
CCTGATTTTGGGTTGCTTTTTTGGATGCTGGTTTCCTTCAGTCTTGTTTTATTGATTCTTCGGGCCTTTGCCTGGAGGCCGATACTGAATGCACTGAAGGACCGGGAGAAGAAGATCCAGCAGCGATTGGATGTAGCCCGAAAGGCCAAGAAAGAGCTGGCGGAAATTGAGTTTGGCAATGAGCGCATCATTGCCCTGGCCAAGACGGAAAGGGCCAATATGCTCAAGGAAGCACAGGAGACCCGGAAAAAGATCATCGAGGAGGCCCGGCAGGAAGCCAGGGAAGAGGCCAACAAGATCATGGAGGACACCAACCGCAAGATCGAGGCCCGCAAGAAAGAGGCAGAGGAAGAAATTAAGCAGCAAATCGCCGGTTTTTCTCTGGAGATTGCCGAGAAAGTGTTAAAGGAAAAACTTTCCGACGATCAGAAACAAAAGGATTATATTCATTCACTGGTCAATGAAATAAACATCAATTAGAAGGGTATGTACAGAAGTCTTATCACACTCAGGTATGCCAAAGCCTTGTTCCTTGAGGCTGAGGAGCACGAAGAGGCAGAAAAGATCCTGAGTGAGGTAGATCAGATCACCCGGACGCTGGAGGATCATCCTGAGTTGAAACAGGCTTTGAAAGATCCTGTTATTCATACTTCTCAAAAACAAAAGATTCTCCATGGCGTTTTTCAGGACCACATTTCTGACCTGATGCTGCGTTTTATTCAGATGGTTATGCGGAACAGGCGGGAAGGTTATCTTGAAAATATGTTCCGGAATTACCGGGATATCTTCAACGAGAAAAGGGGCATCAAGACCGTTCGCCTCACCACTGCCCTGAAACTTGGAGAGCGGGAGAAGGAAGATATCAAACAGTTGATCCGCGATGCCTTTGATGCCCGGAAAGTGGATTTTCGTGAGGATGTGGATCACCGGATCATGGGGGGCTTCATCATACAGGTGGAAGACCAGCTATTGGATGCCAGTGTGCGCAGGCAACTGGAGATGATCCGCAAGACCCTGTTTAATAAAGATTATTCGAAAAATTAACAAACCTGTTCAATCCTTCCTATAGGAAGAAGAATTCATAAAAACAGCTGAAACATGTCAGAGATTAAACCCGGAGAAGTATCCAGAATATTAAAGGAACAACTGGGCAGCCAGCAGACTTATTCCGACCTGGAAGAAGTAGGTACTGTTTTGCAGATAGGGGACGGCATTGCCAGGATACATGGCCTGTCGCACGTAGAATACAATGAGTTGATTGAGTTTGAAGGCGGTGTGAAGGGCATTGCCCTGAATCTGGAGGCAGACAATGTGGGGGCCGTTTTGTTGGGCTCGTCCGATAAGATCAGGGAAGGTGAGCGGGTCAAGCGTACCGGCCGCATTGCCTCCCTGCAGGTAGGTGACGGTCTGCTGGGCCGGGTGGTCAATACCATTGGTGAGCCCATTGACGGCAAAGGAGAGATAGAAGGCCAGACGTATGAGCTGCCTCTGGAAAGAAAAGCCCCTGGGGTTATTTATCGTCAGCCCGTCAATGAGCCCATACAAACCGGTATCAAGGCCATCGATGCCATGATCCCTATTGGCCGGGGTCAGCGTGAGCTGATCATTGGGGATCGCCAAACCGGTAAAACGGCCATTGCCATTGATACGATCATCAATCAGAGGGAGTATTATGAGAAGGGGGATCCGGTTTACTGCATCTATGTGGCCATCGGCCAGAAGCAATCCACGGTAGCCAACATTGCCCGGATACTGGAGCAGCATGGTGCCATGGATTATACGGTGATTGTATCCGCCACAGCCGCCCAGCCGGCGGCCCTGCAGTTCTATGCACCTTTTGCGGGGGCTGCCATAGGGGAGTTTTTCCGCGATACCGGCCGCTCGGCCCTGGTTACCTTTGATGACCTGTCCAAACAGGCAGTGGCCTACCGGGAAGTATCGCTGCTGCTGCGACGCCCTCCCGGACGGGAAGCCTATCCGGGAGATGTGTTTTACCTGCATTCCCGTTTGCTGGAAAGGGCGGCCAAGATCATTGAATCGGGGGATATCGCCAAGCAGATGAATGATTTACCCGACAACATACGCGGGATCGTTAAAGGAGGAGGTTCACTTACCGCCTTACCCATCATCGAAACTCAGGCCGGTGATATTTCTGCCTATATCCCCACCAATGTGATCTCCATCACCGACGGGCAGATCTTCCTGGATCCTGACCTGTTCAATGCAGGGGTGCGCCCCGGTATCAACGTGGGTATTTCGGTATCCAGGGTGGGCGGAAGCGCCCAGATCAAGGCCATGAAGAAGGTGGCCGGTACCATGAAGCTGGATCAGGCTGAATACCGGGAACTGGAAGCCTTCGCCAAGTTTGGCTCCGACCTGGATAAGGCCACCCAGGAGGTAATCCATAAAGGAGAAAGGAATGTGGAATTGCTCAAACAGGGACAATACCAACCTGTGCCTGTTGAGAAGCAAATTGCCCTCATCTATTGTGGCACCAAGGGACTCTTGCGTGATGTTCCCGTCGATAAGGTTTCGCAGTTTGAGAAAGATTTCCTGGAGAAGATGGAAGTGGAATATTCCGATACATTAAAAACACTCCGGGGGGGTGAGCTCACCGATGAGGCAACCCAGACCCTCGAACAGGTGGCCAAAGAAGTGGCCCGTACCTTTCAACAATACTGATGCAAAATAAGTGGCTATGAGCAGTTTAAAAGAAATCAGAACCCGGATCAATTCGGTCAAATCCACGCGCAAGATCACCAGCGCCATGAAGATGGTAGCCGCTGCCAAGCTGAAAAAGGCGCAGGATGCTGTACTGAATCTGAGGCCATACGACGAGAAACTGCATGAGATCCTGGTGAGCATTGCCCGCAGCATTGAAAACGAAGGGGTGGAAAGTGAATATTTAGTGAAAAGACCCGAAGAGAAGGTATTGCTGATCCTGATCACTTCCAACAAGGGTCTTTGTGGAGGATTCAATTCCAACGTCATAAAGAAAGGGCTGGAGACCGCCCAATCAAAATATTCCCGGCAATGGAAAGAGGGAAATGTCTCCTTCTATACCATTGGCAGGAAGGGTACTGAATTCTTCCGTCTGAAAGGTTATCCCCTCTATGGATCCGACAATGATCTGCTGGATGATATTTCCTTTTCAAAAGCCATACCTCTGGCCCATTCCATTATGTCGGCTTTTACCAGCAGGGAGTTTGATAAAATCGAAATCGTTTATAATAAATTCAAAAATGCAGCAGTTCAATTATTGACGGTCGATCCATTTTTGCCGATCGACCTGGAACTGGATGAGCAGGGCCCCGAGGAGAATGAGCAATATTATTACATTTTTGAACCCAGCCGGGAATATATTGTTCAGGAATTGATACCGGCCTCGCTGAGGACCCAGTTCTATGAGGCGTTGCTGGAGTCACTGGCAGCCGAGCACGGAGCCAGGATGACGGCGATGCATATGGCTACCGACAACGCCACGGATTTGATCAAGGATCTGCAACTGACCTATAACAAAGCCCGTCAGGCAGCCATCACCAATGAGATCAATGAAGTGGTCTCCGGGGCTGAGGCATTGAAAGATTAACTGTTGTATCGAACGGTCGCAGGGGACGACCTTAATTCCGGTTTACAAATGAGTTGGTACATATTCGACCTGATCCGAGAGGGCGAAAATGAGGTTCTTGACTTTAAGCATTCCATCACCGATTCCAAGAAGATCGCCCGGTCTCTGGTGGCTTTTGCCAATACCCAAGGGGGGAAGCTGCTGGTTGGAGTGCGTGATAACGGGAGCATCTCGGGGATCACCAGTGAGGAAGAATTCTATATGGTTGAGGCCGCCGCTCATCTTTATTGCCGGCCGGAGATCCGCTTCTCCACTGAAACCTGGTACATCAAGGGCAAAACCGTTTTGGAGATCACCATCCCCAAGAGTCTTCAGAAAACCTATTATGCCCGTGACAAGGATGGCAAATGGAAGGTGTATATCCGGGTGAAGGATCAGAACCTGCTGGCCAACCGGGTGTTGATCAAAGCCTGGAAACAACGGCAAAAGAAAAGGGGCACGTTAATTCGCTATACCGATAAGGAGAAAATTTTGCTGGATTATTTGTCGGACCATTCTTACATTACCTTCTCCAAATTCAAGAAGATTGCCCGCATTTCTCCTTTCAAAGCCGAACGAATACTTATCAACATGGTGGTCCTGAATCTGGTGGATATTGTATTCACGGAAAATTCAACCTATTACACCCTCAAGCAGGATTCTGCTTAAGTTGGCACAATATATGTATAATGTTAAATGTTTATATTTGTTAAAATTTATTAAAATGGACCTAAATTTGTTTTGATATTTATCCGTAATTTATACTTTTATGTCCTAAAAATTAGAATAGTTTACCTAAAACCTCAAAATTGTATGGTCATGGATTGGAAAATCAAACGTGTATCGGTGTTGTTGGCAGGGCTGCTCATTATGGGATTCTCTTCTGCCCTCAATGCTCAGGATCTGAATGAAGCCAAAAGAGCGATTAAGAAAGGAGACCAGGAGAAAAGGTCTGAAAATTATGAGGAAGCCATCACTGCTTTTGATAAGTGCATTCAGATTACCACCCAGCTGGAAGGAGAAGGGCCGGAAGTAGCTGAGCTCAAGGGTGCTGCTGAGAAGAAGGTCACCAAGTCGCATCTCGACTATGCCAATGACCTGCTGAAGCAAGAGAAGCATGATCTGGCGCTTAAGCACTATAAGAAAACCGTTGAATTGGCTAAGAAATATGGTCAGCAAAATTACGGAGACAAAGCCAGGAAAAACCTACCCAAAGTCTATTATGCCAAAGGGAGGAATCATGCCTCCGAGGATAAGTATGAAGAAGCCATAGAGCTATTCAATAAGGCTATAGAGGGCGATCCCAATTATGGCTGGGCCTATATTCGCAAGGCACAGGCTTATCAGAAGCTGGGCAAGCCGGATGAGATGGAAATGGCGGTTCAGCAAGCCGTTCAGATCGGTGAGAAGAGTGGCCAGCGTTCAGTGGTCAACACCGCCAAGAAGCTGGCATACGGCTATTTTTACAACAATGGAGCTAAGGCCCTGAAGGCCAAGAAATACAAGGAAGCCATTCCGCATCTGAATAAAGCTACCCAGTATAACGGCAGTTGGAAACTGCACCATTATCTGGCCATCAGTTACGGACAGGTGGGTGATTTTGAGAAGGCCGTGGAGCAGGAAAAGATGGTGATCGATGCCATGAAAGGGGAAAGCGACAAGGATGAGCTGGCCAAATATTACTATACCCTGGGCACTTATTATGAGCAGTTAGGTCAGAAGGCCAACGCCTGTGATGCCTATAAGAATGCCGTTTACGGCGATTACAAGGCCAACGCAGAATATAAGATCAAGCATACGCTGAAGTGTCAATAAAATAAT
>JAGXLL010000044.1 GCA_018334675.1 Bacteroidales bacterium
AAAAATGCTTAAATTCGCCCGCCTAATCCTAAAACCTGAAAACCCATCATTATGAAAAAAGTATTGATCCTTGGCGCCGGAATGGTCGTTAAACCCATGGTAGACTATCTGCTGAAGAATGGCTTTTATGTAACCATTGCCTCGCGTACCAAAAGCAAAGCAGAAAATATATTAAACAACCGGAAAAATGGAGAATCCAAACAGTGGACGGTGGATGATGAGGCCACTCTGGATACGCTGGTCCGGGACCATGACCTGACGGTCAGTTTTCTGCCCTATGCCTACCACGCAATGGCGGCTAAGATGTGCATCAGGCATAAAAAAAACATGGTTACCACATCATATGTACAACCCGAGATGGTAGAGCTTGACCAGCCTGCCAAGGATGCCGGCATCGTGATCCTCAATGAGATTGGGGTGGATCCGGGAATCGACCATATGTCGGCGAAAAAGATCATCGACCAGGTACATCAGCAGAATGGAAAGATTGAAGAGTTCTATTCGATTACCGGGGCTCTGGCAGCACCGGAAGTAGCAGACAACCCCCTGAAATACAAATTTTCCTGGAGTCCGAAAGGAGTGGTCAAGGCCGGAAACAATACGGCCCGCTACCTCAGGGATGGCAAGGAAGTGAACATTCCATCCAAAGACCTGTTCAAACACACTTTCTTGGTGCCCTTCCCCAATATAGGAGAGCTGGAAGTATACGCCAACCGCGATTCCATCAATTACATCAACATCTATGATACCCCCGAGGCAAAAACCATGTTCCGGGGTACTTTCCGCTATAAGGGCTGGTGCGAGACCATCGATGTAATGAAACAGCTCAACCTCATCTCAGAAGAGCCCATCGATCTGAAAGGCAAATCCTACGCCGAGATGATCGCCAGATTGATTGACGCAGATGATGCTTCCAACATCCGGCAAAAAACAGCCCGCTACCTGGGAGTAAAGGAAGATGCCCATGCCCTGGATGCCCTCGAATGGCTGGGTTTATTCAGTGATGAACCCATCGGCCGGGAAAAAGATTCACCGTTCGAAGTCACCTCCGACCTGATGTTGGAAAAGATGAAGCTGGGGGATGACGAACGCGATATGGTAGCCATGCAGCATACCTTTTTGGTAAGTTACCCCCATAAAGCCAGTGAGGTGATCAAATCCAGCATGCTGGTCTATGGAAGTCCCGACACCGACACTTCCGTAGCCCGTACCGTAGCCATTCCCGCTGCTATTGCTGTGCGCCTGATCCTCGAGGGCAAGATCAATCTAAAAGGAGTATATCGTCCTGTTATCCCGGAAATCTACGAACCGGTCCTGGATGAGCTGGAGAATAATGGCATCAGCCTCCAGGAAGAATTCGGACTGCCGGAAACCGACAACATTGAACTACCTAAATATTAGGTTGCATGTTGAAAGTTTAATGTTGGAATGTCGAAGGTTAAAGAGTTAGGATGTTGAAGAGTTAAAGGGTGTGGCCCTATGAAAAGAATTTTTTTGCAAACTCGAGCTTTTTGTTGCATTGTAAGGGACTGACAAGTAGTAGTAGAATTTAGGCTGATGAACTTTTATCAAACAGACTGTTTGCAGTAGACAATGTACAAGGTTTTAACACAATTAACGGGACCGTTTTATGAACTTTAATATTTAATACCATTTAACAAACATTCCAACATCCTAACGTTCAACATTCTAACATAACATCCCAACATTATAACATTCAACCTATTCTTCGTACCACCGCGCATACATGATGTAATTATCGGCAATACGGTTGATCATATCGCGGGTTTGCACGGGATCTACTGATTTGACTCGTTTGGCAGGCACTCCGGCATAGATGCTGCCGGGTTCAATTTTCGTGTCTTTCAGCACCAGGGCGCCGGCAGCTATGATGGAGTTCTCTCCTATCTCCACATGATCCATCACGGTAGCCCCCATGCCTACCAAGACATGATCGTGAATTTTAGCTCCGTGGATGATCACGTTATGGCCAATGGACACCTCATCACCGATCTCAACTATCGACTTTTGATAAAGGCAGTGCAACACTGCCCCATCTTGTATATTAACCTTATTTCCGATGCGGATGCTGTTGACATCCCCCCGAACCACTGCATTGAACCATACGCTGCAGTGATCCCCCATCACAACATCACCTACTACCGTTGCGTTATCAGCCAGGTAGCAGCTCTTGCCGAAAGCGGGCGATACTCCTTTCAATGGTTTGATCAAAGCCATAATACGGTTTTTATTCTTTCTTATCCGTAGTATATCCGGTAGAGCTTCTCCAACCTTTCTTCAAAAGTGGAAAGATTGACATGGCGGCTTTCCCGGATGTATTCCCTGCCATCAAAAAACACCAGGATGGTGGGGACAGAAAAAACCGAGAACTGTCCGGCCATGTCCGGATGCTCCCTGATATTCACATAATACAACATCATCTCAGGGAATTTGTTTTCGATCCGTTCCCGTATCTTTGGCTTAAGCACTTTACACACATTACACTGAAGATGCGAAAAATACACCAGCTTGGGGGCGGGATCGGTAGTTTTCTGCTCCAGTTCCTCCAGGGATTTGAGATCGGTATAATCCATAGTCTTTAAAAATAACCGGAATTCAGCATGATCAGGGTACAATCCTCCACCACCTCAATATCTTTTTTTTGGGCTTTTTCTTTCAGTTCGGGGTTTTCAGCTCCGGGGTTAAAGATGATCCTTTGAGGGCGCAGGCTCAACAGATAATCGTAATATTCCTGCTGGTTTCGGGCATTAAGATAGATGGTAACCGTGTGGATGTCCTTTTCTGCCGGTATATTTTGCCGTATAGGCCTGCCGGCTATCTTACCCGCTTTGATTCCAAGTGGGATCACCTCATAACCATACCGAATCAGGCTTTTCACGCAGGTATTCGAGAATCGTTGCCTGTTGGGGCTGGCCCCCAGAACCATGATTTTTAGCATAAGACAAATCGTTTTGAATCGGGGTTAATAGAAAATCATTGCCTGCAAAGATAGCAAATATAATCCAATGATACAGACAGGTTATCGATCCAGCAATACGGCGGCATAGGCGGAGATACCCAGTCCTTCACCGACAAAACCCATCTTCTCGGTGGTAGTGGCTTTGATAGAGAGCACCTCCGAAGGGAGCCACTGACCAAGGCTTTTTTTCATCTCTTCGATGTACCCTGCCAGTTTAGGTTTCTGGAGGCAAATGGTGGTATCTACATTGATCACCCTGTAACCGGCATCGTGGATCAGTTTGAGTGAATACCGGAGAATTTGGGTACTGTCCAGGTTGCGGTTGACGGGGTCGGTGTCGGGGAAATGGTATCCGATGTCGCCAAGATTGGCGGCTCCCAACAGGGCATCACAAATGGCATGTATCAATACATCTCCATCGGAGTGAGCCACAGTGCCTTTTTCAAAGGGAACATCTACACCACCGAGGATCAGGTCATGTCCTTCTTCCAGGCGGTGCACATCATATCCGAATCCTATTCGCATAATACAGGCTTTATTGATTCTTTTCCTGGCTAAGGGCACCGAAATCTAAAGTAAGTGAAAACCGCACTGTGTTGGACAAGGGATGGTTCTGAAAGCGGGGGATCAAATAGGAAAAATCTGCCTGGAAAACGTTGAGTTTCAGACCAACCCCGACAGTAAAATACTTGCGGTTGCCCTTGGTTTGGTGTTCATGAAAATAGCCGGATCGTACGGCAAAGACATCCTGGTACCAATACTCCATACCAAAAGAATATTTTATCTCATGAAGCTCTTCCCTCAGGCCTTTGGGAGCATCATAAAAAGATTGAAGCATTCCCTGGGTTACAGAAACATTGGGATCATAACCATCATCAATAACTAAATCGCCGTTTTCGTCGGTGACCTGATTGCCGTCGCTATCCAGCTCATAAAGAGGTGGGGTGGGCACCAGCAGCTTATTCAGATCGGCGGTCAGCATCAGCGAATTGTATTGATCCAAATGAAAATTGAATGAAGCCCCCAGCCTCATGGTGGTGGGTATGAAATTCTTTTTCACCGTGGTATAGGATATCTTGGAGCCAATATTGCGGATGTTCAAACCCAGGGCCAGGTCCATCTCCTTATCCTGAACCTGGATGCCGGGATTCTGGTAATATACCGAAACATCGCCCGCCACCGAATTGCCGGCCTTGGACTCGCTGCCCCCAATAAAGGTTCCGCCGGTGATGTCACTTCGGATATAGCGAAAAGCAATGCCTCCGGAAAAATGTTCCCCAAATTTCCTTGAATAGGCCGCATCGATGGCAAACTCATTTGGAGCATGCTGGCCGTAGAATTCTCCAAACTGATCCCTGAATTGAATATTTCCCAAAGAAAAATACAGCAGGGAACCACTAATAACCTGCTCATCATCAAGCCTTTTGTATCCTGCCAGGTAAGCAAGATTGATATCGTTTACCAGTTTTTTCAACCAGGGTGTATAAGAGATACTTACACCCATATCTTTCTCGATAAAAGCATATTTAGCAGGGTTCCAATGAAGAGCGTTTACATCGGGGGAGGTAGCAACCCCTGCATCCCCCATGGCACCTGCCCTTGAGTCAGGAGCAATGGTTAAAAAGGGGACGGAATATTTAAGCGTGTTCTCACTGGGGAAATCCTGGTTTTCATCCTGCGCATTTGATCCTGGGCTAGCCGTTATTATCAATAAAGAGGCAAACACCAAACGAATAGGCTTATTCATCATTCTTTTGTTTTTCTGTTAGCAAATATATTATTAACGCTCCTATCGACTTCATGGTATTTGTTTACTTTAAAATAACCAGTTTCTGAATTTTTTCAGCTATTTCGCCTTGAGCGGAGCGGATTTTGAGCTTATAGACATAGACCCCTCTTCCGATGCGATCACCGAAGTCATCCCTTCCATCCCAATGTATGGGGCCTGCACGGAAACCAGTGGTCTGAACCTGTGTGTGGATGGACTTAACCAATTTGCCTGATACAGTGAGGATTTGGATCATCACATCCAACAATTCATCGGGCCGGTTGTGTTCAAAATAAAAAGCAGTACGTTCTGTAAAAGGGTTGGGATAATTCAGCACCTTACGAATTTGCAGATTATCGGATTCAGAAACGGTGAATTCGAGGGTACGGGTCGAGGGATTGTTGTTGATGTCCCAGGCTTTCAGCACCAGCTCGTGCCGGCCTTTATCCAGGCTGCTAAGCTGATAGCGCAGCTTACCCTTTTGGTAATCATTTTCTTCGGCCTGATAGTATCGATTCAGCACATATTGATCCTGCGGGTTGTTGTCGAGGGTTAACGTGATGTCGTGGCCGGCGGCAGAACGGGCTGTGTTGATCCCGCTGGAATCGGTAAAAGAAGCTATAAGCGTGGGGTTTTCGTCGGTGATGCCTCCGGACACAAAATCCTGATCGTTCATATACAACTCTATAACGGGTCCCTGCTGATCCTGCAGAACCTGATCGGAAAATCCCCCTACGTAATGATCCCTGTAACTGCCTCTTGCCAGGTGCTCCTGGTCCTGACCAAAAAATATCATTTTCCCCCGGGCTACCTGAGGCAGGATATCGCGGGGCACTACCCATTCACTGGTGAAGGTGCCATCAACAACCGTGCTCTTACCACTAAAAAGCAGGTTGTCCCTGGATTGGTACTGGAAGATGCCGTCACCGTCATTGTTGAGGGTTTGCCGGCTACGATTCTTATCATAAACCCTCAGGTGCATGGTTCCGCCAAAATCATCCGCAAAGGATCCGTCGGCATTTCTTACACTGCCGTGAAGTCTTACCCGGTCGAGGGCTTTCAGGGTATCGGCAGGTGTAAGGGAATCGGCTTGCACCTGATACCTGCCCAGCAGCATGGTCAGGGCCGGATCTCCGAACAGGGAAAAGTTGCGTTTGTTGTTGCTGGTGCCGGCAAAATTCTTGGTCAGACGCATCACCTCACCCAGACAAAGGGGATTGCCCCGCGAATCTTTCTCGAAGACATAATCATAAAATATCCGGTTGAGGGCATAGTTTAAACTGGCATATACCAGGCGTGTAGTGGAAAAGGAGGCAATGCTCCCTCCGTCGGATTTAAGAAATACCTCTTCGCCGGCCGAGGTATAGTCGGGATCATCAAAGCGGGTAAACTCACAGGTGGCAGTCATGAAAAGCGGCAATCTGCTGTTGTTGCTCCATGAACGAATATCATCCTTCGTGAGGATGCGTTCATGAGCCAGGTGGTGCTCACCCCCATGGCCCGTATAGTTAAAAAGTAATACGCCATTATTGATTTGTTCATTGATCTCTTGGTTCACCTGCGGATAACGGGCACCTGAAGCGGTGATTTGCTGACTGTAGGAATCGAAATAGACCTTCTGAATGTTGAACCTGGGATGATCCGATTCCACCTGCTGTGCCAGCCTGTCGGCATCGCGCATATGAAGGTTGTTGTCTTCATCATCGGCGGCAAAAAGCAGGTTATTCAACCACGGACCCCAGTTCTCCCGGTTCAGATACCTTTCAATCTTATCGACCACCTGTCTTGCTTCGGAAGTCTCCATCACCGGAAACCGGCCGATACCTATATCTATCAGGCCGGAAGGACTCTGTTCAATATGATCGGTCGCATCCAGCAAACCAAAAAAATCATCCGAGACGAAGCTTCGTGAGTAATGGAGCGATTCTCCGGACTGGTAAGTGATCAGATAGGGGCTTGTACCGGCCTCTCTGTTATCGTAGGAGCCATCACCGAACAAAAGCAAATACTTAAGGGAATCCTGGCTGTCAGATCTGCGGTAAAGCATCCGCACAAAATTCCGGACGGCAGATGGATCCGGCTTGCCCGCAGCAAACTCATTGAAGATCTGTTGGTCGGTTACCACACCTACCTCCAATCCGTCATGACTGCGGTGCAGATCGGCCACTCTCTCTGCCTGAGGCAAAAAACGGTGCTTGCTGACCACCAGCATATCAACAGACCCCATACCATGAAGATCCTGGTTTTCTATCCGGCCTACAACCTCCGGAGTAAAAACATCTTCGGGGTTGAAAGCCACGAAGCTTCTGAAGTGGTTACCGGAAAGGATTGAGAACTGCAGCTCATCCCCCTGACGCGTTACACCATCTATTCTTCGGGTATTGTGGTCGCCTGTCACTTCCCATATCTCCAGTCCTTCAGAGGCATCTTTCAGATGCAGGCGGGCCACCTGATTCGCCGGGGTCCCTTTATGCCTGAAAACCATCTGGGAGCCCGTCATTCGTAGTTCCCGCACCGCATTTACAGTGAGATAATCCAGCCAGCCCTCCGCCGAAGGGGTTCCCTTGCGGTATTCAACCTGAAGCTTCAGGTTATCTCCAGAAGGCAGAAAGGAGCCTGATCCACTGCTCTTGCGGGCATAGTAGCCGGTAAAATTGTAGCTAACCGGATCGATGCTTGCACCCAACAGTTGTTCCTGCTCATGGTATACAAAAAAAGTGCTCCGGGCAGCCGACCGGGACACAAAACGCCCGGAGACCTGAACAGGCTGATCCGGTATGATGTTGGGTATATCAAATTCAAATGTGCGGGTGGTTTGAACGTCAAAATATTCTCCAAACCACTGCTGACCACTCTGAATAAGGTTTCGCTTCTCCTGTTCATGATGCCGGTAATCCGGGAAGGTGGTCACTTCTGCCTGGGGAGTACCCGAGGGCTGATCCAGATTCTCTAACCTGTCAGCCCCGGAAGAGTTAAGGGTCAGGTAATAATAGCCGGAACCGGTATAAGGATGTGGCTGGCATATAAAACGACCTTGATCCTGCTGATAGACCCACCTATCGGGATCCCTGCCGAAGAACAGAATATAGTCGCCTTTGCCGAAGATTCCATCCGAACCTTTTTCCAGGTGTATGGGGATGGGCTCCAGACGGTATTCCGGTGTGGTGTCATTGGCTATATCCAGCAATCCGGAAGAATTGCCGTAAAGAGCCAAAGATGAAGCATCCCTCATGCCCAGGTCCTCCAGCGTGGAATAATCAATGCGGTAAATACCTTCTTTGTCAATGCGCAACTTGATCCATTGACCCTGATCCAAAACCGACGAGGCCACGGCTTCCTCCTGAGCGGTTAGAGATTTTTTAACTGCCCCATCTTTTCGCTCCAGATTCAAGTCAAAATCTTCCACTCCTTGCAACTCGCCTGTGGCAGGATTGCGCCTTACAGCCATGAAGTAAACCTGAAGGTAAGCCCGGTCCCTTCCAAAACTAAGCCGGGAATGAACCTCTATCCGCTCTCCAATCTGCTTGCGGGCCGTGTCGTTCAGAGATACATCCCCAGTGAGCCTCTTAAATCTTGTGTTGCTTAAATTCACCCGGTACCGGGAAGTACCTTCCACAGGAATCAGCTCATAATACCAGGGCAAACGGGTTTGTGGATCAAAATACCTGGCTCCCTCAAAATAGTAGGATCTGCCTGAAAGCTCATGGTTGGGATCAATACGTACATGGTAATCTCTGGGAACCTGCCACTGAAGATGCCGGCCCGGGAGATCCTGTTGAGAATAAAGGGGGGAAACGGAAAAAAACAGAAAAAGAACGACCCAATAGATTCTTTTCATGAAAAAGGCTTTTCAGAAAATAATGCTCAAAACAAATGCGTTACTTAAATTTATTCTAACGGAACCGGTAGCAATATATTTTTAATCTTCATTATTTTTGGGTTCCAATATACCAATATTTCATGAAGAAAAGCCTCCAGATACTTATCTTTTTGCTGATTGCACAGCAAAGCCTGCCCCAGGATATCTCCTTTTCTCACATCAACCATTCCAGGCTGCACCTCAATCCGGGTTTTGCAGGCAATCCCAAGGTATCTGACATCGTATTGAGCCACCGCAATTTCAGTCCTACCGATTTCGGCAATTATCTGACTTACCGTGCTGCTTTTAACCGCTATTTTGACTGGGCCAACGGAGGTGTAGCCCTGGAGATCATGCGCGATGACCAGGGCCAGGGTGCCATCAGCCGCACCTATATCGGTGGAATGTATTCCTACCGGATCCAGCTTCGTCAAAACCTGACCATTCGTCCCGGATTAGAAGCCCGGTACGCATTTTACACACTGAACACCAACGACCTGGTACTTCCTGGCATGTTCGAGCGCAGCACCTGGGAGCTGACCGGACTTCGCGAGCAAATATCCGGCAAAAAAGACCAATACCTGGAATTCAACACCGGTTTTGTCCTTACCTATCGCAATGATTACCTGCGCACTTACCGCGACTGGACCCTGGGGGTGGCAATGCGGCATCTGAATAAGCCAGCTTCTTTCCTGCGGGACGGTGAAGCCATCCCACGGCAGATGATCGTTTATTTCGACATGGAGATCTTTCTCAAACAACTGGAAACTTACCGCTCATCCACTGTTTTGATCCCTGCTTTTTATTATTCACTGCAAAAAAAGACCGATCGCTTTCACTACGGAGCCTATCTGAAGTACAAAAGCATCCGCTTCGGTGCTTTTCTCCGCCATGACTCAGGATTAAACTACCTGATACCGACTTTTCAATTTGGGGCAGCCTTTGGGGAATTTAATATAGACTACAGCTATGACGCTGGCTTCTTGAATTATAAAACATCGCCTGTATTTTCTGGCGCCCATGAAGTAACCTTATCAATGAATTTAAGTATAAAGGGAAGAAATCGGCAATAAATCTGAGAGCTTGTAGTTTTATATTAATGTAATTTTGAATACTCCGTTTTATGCGAGAGCAAAAAATTTTTATATTTGAAGTCAAAATAAAAATCACTCAATTATGAAATTAACCCTCAAAATCCAGTTGGTCATTGTTACAGGAATGTTGATTCTTGCCGGATGCGGTGGTTCCAAGAGCGAAGGGCTTGGCAATGTCTCACCCACTACGGGATGGGAATACAATAATCCGGAAAACGGTGGATATGAAGTCGTTACAGACCACGAACAGGAACCCGGACCGGGCCTGGTATATATAGAAGGGGGATCCTTTACTATGGGCAGGACCCAGGAAGACCTGCTTTATCAATGGGATATGGAGCCCAGAAAGGTTACGGTAACTTCATTTTACATGGACCAGACCGAGATACGCAACGTTGACTACCGGGAATATCTGCACTGGCTGGAAAGAGTTTTCGTAGATCAGCCTGAAGTGCACAACAGTGCCCTGCCCGACACCCTGGTATGGAGAGAAGAGATGGCCTACAACGAGCCATATGTGGACTATTATTTCCGCCATCCATCCTACAACAACTATCCTGTAGTTGGAGTAAGCTGGGTTCAGGCCAAAGATTATTCGATATGGAGAACCGACCGGGTTAATGAGATGCGACTGGTAGAGCAGGGTATACTTGAACTGGATCCGCAGCAGGTAGGACGCGAGAACTTCAATACCGAAGCCTATCTTGCCGGCAAATATGAGGGAGTGGTCAGGGAGAACCTTCCCTCGCTGGATCCCAATCAGGACACCAGGAGGGTACGCATGTCCGACGGAATCCTGCTCCCCCATTATCGCCTCCCAACAGAAGCAGAATGGGAATTTGCAGCATTGGGATACGTCGGCAACACATACGACGAAAACATCTACCAGAGAAGGATGTATCCCTGGGATGGCCATAACGTAAGAAATTCCGACAAGAAAAACCGGGGTAAGATGATGGCCAACTTCAAGAGGGGCAAAGGTGATATGATGGGTATAGCCGGCGATCTAAACGACAACGCCAGCATCACCGCACCGGTCAACTCCTTCTGGCCCAACGATTATGGCCTCTACTGCATGGCTGGTAACGTGAACGAATGGGTTCAGGACGTATACCGTCCCAGCTCACATGAAGACGTCAGTGACTTCAGACCTTTCCGGGGCAACGTCTTCAAAAAATATGTGCGCAATGAGGACGGCAGCATAGCGGCAAGAGACAGCCTGGGTAGGCTCAGAGAAGTACCTATCAGCGAAGAAGATGCCGCCGACAGAAGAAATTACTCCAGGGCGGATTACAGAAATTATAAAGATGGAGACCTGCGTTCCAGGATTGACTATAACAGCCAGCAAGGGGACGAAGGAAACAGCACCGACCAGATGTACACCGATGATGCCTCGCTGCTATCCGATAAAGCAAGGGTATACAAGGGTGGATCATGGAAAGACCGTGCTTACTGGCTCAATCCTGCCACCAGGAGGTTCATGGATCAAAGCCATGCTACCAACGATCTGGGATTCCGCTGCGCCATGACACACGTAGGTAGTCCCCAAGGGATGAAGTAAATAAAACGACCCGTCAAGCCTTTTCAAACCCCATTGTAAAATGGGGTTTTTTTATTTATTTTAGCCGGAATGGACCTGCAAACTATATACAGCCGCTACCTGGAGTGCACGGCGCCGGTCATCGACAGCCGGGAAGTGGAAAAGGATTGTATGTTCTTCGCCCTGCGGGGAGAAAACTTCAATGGCAACCACTTTGCCGGGGAGGCCATCCAAAAGGGAGCCCGTTATGCCCTGGTCGATGACCCGCTTTTGGCCAACAGCAGGGGCTGTATCCTGGTGAAAGATACCCTGGATCTCATGCAGAAGCTGGCCAACCTGCACCGAAAAAACCTTCCGGTCCAGGTGTTGGCCATTACAGGAAGCAATGGCAAAACAACCACCAAAGAGCTGATATACCGTATACTGGCCAGCGAGCATCCCATACTGGCTACCCAAAAAAATTACAACAACCACATTGGTGTGCCCCTGACCCTGCTTCGCCTAACCCACCATCATAACTATGCGGTGGTGGAGATGGGCGCCAATCATCGCGGTGAGATTCGCTTGCTGTGTGAAATAGCCGATCCCGATTTCGGTATCATCACCAACATCGGTAAAGCCCACCTGGAAGGCTTCGGATCCTTCGAAGGAGTGATACAAGCCAAAAGCGAACTCTACGACCATATCTGTTCCCGGGAAGGCATCATCTTTTATAATTCCGACAATAAGCTGCTGCAGGACTTGCTGAACGACAGATCCTGCCAAACCTATGGCTACGGAACATCACCTCAGGCATTTTGCAGCGGCAGCATCACCAGGCACACCCCCTTCCTGGAGATACAAAGCAATGAGTTAAAACTGAAAACCCGACTTATTGGCGATTACAATTTTGAGAACCTGATGGCGGCCCTTTGCGTGGCCAAATATACAGGCATCAGTAAGGAATCCGTGCATAAGGCCATCTATAACTATATCCCCGACAACAACCGCTCACAGGTTATCCAAACCGATACCAATGAAATTATCCTGGATGCTTACAATGCCAATCCTACCAGTATGAAGGCCGCCCTTGAAAATTTTGCCCGCCTTGAACGGAAAAACAAAACCCTGATACTGGGCGATATGTTTGAACTGGGAACTTATAGCCTGCAGGAACACCGGCAGATAATAGAAACCCTCCAATCCATGAAATTTCATCATGTGTTCCTGATTGGAGACCATTTTTTCACACAGGCCGGCAACACCATCCATGCTTTCCGGCAAACCGATGAGTTTATGAAATGGCTTAAGGATCATCCCATCCGCAACAGTTCCATTCTCATAAAAGGCTCCCGCGGAATGGCCCTGGAAAAGCTCGTGGAGATGCTGTGAGCTTGCCCTGGCAAGGGTTTTATTATCAACAGCAAAAGCACCATCCCGGGATTTCTCACAAATTAATCCTATCTTTGCTGCCCGCTTATCAAATGCAAAATTGATTCAAATGCCTCAATATACCTGCATCTTTCTGGATCTCGACCGTACCCTTTGGGATTTTGAAGCCAACGCCCGCGATGCTTTCCTCGACTTGTATGAAACCTACGAGCTGGGAAGGATATTCCCTGATTTCGAGACCTTTCATCAAACCTATCGCAGGTTCAACCACCGGCTATGGCAGGACTACCGCGACGGCAAGATCGCCAAAGAAGCGCTCAAATACGTTCGGTTTCAAATGACCCTGGAGGCTTTCGGAAAAAACGACCTGCCGTTGGCCAGGCAACTGGGAGAAGACTATGTAGCGATCAGTGCCACCAAAACCCGCCTTTTTCCGCATTCCCATGAGGCATTGTCCTATCTGAAGGAACGCTACCGTTTGTTCATCATCACCAACGGTTTTCAGGAAGTACAATACAAAAAGATCAGGAACAGCGGATTGGAAGAGTATTTCGAAGGCATCATCACCTCAGAGCAAGCCGGCGTACAAAAACCCCATGGGAAGATCTTCCGCTACGCCATGCAGGAAGCAGGGGTCACTGCGAAGGAATCGCTGATGATTGGCGATGATATAGAGGGTGATATCAAAGGAGCTCAGGCCCTGGGGCTGGATCAGGTTTACTTCAATCCACAAAGGAAGCAGCACCAAGCCCATCCGACCTATGAGATCCATTCACTCTTGGAGCTTAAACAAATCCTCTAGAAAGGGGCTTCTTCATCAAAATCGGTATTGCTGCTCATTCCCGAAGCATCATCGTTCTCATTGCCTTCCTCATTCATGCGCGAACTCAGGATCATGGAAGAGCCATCATCCGCCGTGCCGGGATCCCCTATGGAAGTGTTGTCAAGCTCCTCAAATTTAGCCAGTTCCTCGCGGAATTTAAGATGAATATCGGCCAGAGCGCCGTTCCTGTGCTTGGCGACGATGATCTCGGATATACCGATCAGGGAGTTGCCATAGCCATCCTCTGTGATGCCATAACGTTCAGGCCGGTGGATAAAGAGAACCATGTCGGCATCCTGCTCGATGGCTCCTGATTCACGAAGGTCAGACAACTGAGGACGTTTTTCGCCCGAACGAAGCTCTACACTTCTGTTAAGCTGCGACAGGGCAATGATAGGTATATTCAGCTCTTTGGCGATGCCTTTGAGGGAGCGGGAGATGATGCTCACCTCCTGTTCGCGGTTACCCCGGTGGTCGCCCGGTCCGCTCATCAACTGGAGGTAATCGACAAAAACCGCTTCTACATTGTACTGGTCTTTCAGCCGGCGGCATTTGGAACGTAACTCAAATACAGTGATTGCAGGGGTATCATCAATGTATATGGGGGCATCCACCAGCTTCTTGATCTTATACTCCAGTTGCTCCCATTCTTTATGCGAGAGCCTCCCGTTGCGGATCTTATCGGAAGCCAACTCCGTCTCACTGACGATCAAACGGTTGACCAACTGCAAGGAACTCATCTCCAAAGAGAATACGCCTACCGACCGTTCGTGCTCTACCGCCATATTCCTGGCCATCGTCAGGGTAAAAGCTGTCTTACCCATCGAAGGCCGGGCAGCTATGATGACCAGGTCCGAAGGCTGCCAGCCGGATGTTACACGGTCCAGCTTGGTGAACCCCGAAGGTACGCCACTCAATCCTTCTTCCTTCTTTGAAGCCTCCTCGATCTGATCAATGGCCTCCTGTATCAGGGTACTGATCTTGGAGGTCTCTTTCTTGATATTGGATTCTGTAACTTTGAACAACTCCGATTCGGAAAAGTCAATCAGATCATTCACATCAACGCTATCGTCATAGGCTTTGCCCTGGATATCACTGGCCACACGGATCAATTCCCGCTGTATGTGTTTCTGGGCAATGATCCGGGCATGGTATTCAATATGCGCGGCTGTGGCGACCTTGCTGGTTAGCTGGGTGATGTAAACAGGACCGCCTACCTCTTCCAGTTCCTCCCTTTTCTTAAGCTCCTCGGTAACAGTAAGGATGTCTATGGGCTGCAGGTTCTGCGATAAATGCAGGATGGCCTTAAAGATCTTTTGATGAGCATCCTTGTAGAAACTCTCAGGCGCCAGAATATCCATCACCGAAATGATGGCATCCTTCTCCAGCATGATGGCTCCTAAAACGGCCTCCTCCAGTTCAACAGCCTGGGGAGGTTTCTTTCCATAATCCAAAGCCTCTTCAATGAAACTGGACCGGTATTTTTGATTTTTATTTTCTGCCATTGCTCCTATATCTTTCGAGTTATCAAAGGTAATAATAGAAGGGCTTATTTCATCACCTCAAATCACTATCTTATCAAATGGATATCAACACCCTGTTAAAAAAATTATTCTATTTTAGTGGTACCTTTAAAACACGCTGGTATGATATTTTTCCCCAACGCAAAAATTAACATTGGATTGTTCATCACATCCAAAAGAAACGACGCTTACCACAACCTGGAGTCGGTGTTCTATCCTGTCGGCCTGTCGGACATACTGGAGATCAAGGAAAAAACAGCAAACGACCCCTGGTTTGCCAATACAGGCATTGCGGTGGACAGTGCACCGGAGCAAAATCTATGTTACCGGGCTTTAAAACTGATGCGGGAAAAATACCGCATTCCTCCGGTGGCTTTTCATCTGCATAAGATCATACCTTTCGGTGCAGGACTGGGCGGAGGCTCATCCGATGCAGCTTTCACTCTGAAGGCATTAAACCGGCTTTTCCACCTGAACCTGGATATCCATACACTAAAAGAACTGGCCCTGCAATTGGGAAGTGACTGCCCCTTTTTCATCGAAAATCATCCAGCCTTTGCATGGGGAAAAGGCAACCAGCTCGAGCCCATACAATTACCCATTCAAGGCAAGCATCTTGCCCTGGTGGTTCCTCCCTTCAGCATCGCTACCCCAGAAGCTTATCGATATGTTAAACCCCGGAAAAGAGAAATGCCCCTGAATAAGATCCTGGCCCAAACGCCCCCTGAGCAATGGCATCAAAAGATTCAAAATGACTTTGAAACTTCTGTTTTCAAAGAAAAACCGGAGCTGAAGGAGATAAAATATAATTTGTATCGGAAAGGAGCTTTATTTGCCTCTATGTCGGGCAGTGGATCCTCCATATATGGGATCTTCAATGACCCGCCGGTGCTTCAGGAAGCATTCTCCGGCTGTTACACCTGGAGCGGTCAATTAAAATAATCCTCTTTCTCTCTATTTGCTGACACGGGTATAAGTGGCTGTAACATGATCCACCAACCCGCTGCCATCATCGATTTCATATTCCCAGTTTATGGACTGATAATCGGTTGCTATATTGCCAACCCCGCTTAAAACAACATATACCGATTGCAACATATCCATCTCCTGACCGGAGGGCAGCTCAATGCGGTTGTCTTCCACATTGCCTGTGATCTCATTGTCGTAGCCCAAATGATAAAAGTTGCTGATATAGATCGTGGTGCTGTCTTCAGTAGAAAAGGTAATGTAGACATTATAGGTGTCTTCCGCGGTCTTGAGATACTCGCTGTTCTCCTCCACTTTCCACTCCCCTTCCAGAGAAGATATATCATTGGGCTCATTGCGAATCTCTTCACAGGAAGCAACTAACAGCAACAAAACAGTCGCAATAGAATATAAAAGGTTTCGGGTCATGGCGGAATGTTTTTGAACCATCATTGTGATCCGGGAAGGAAAAATTTATCAGATATACTGGCTGATCTTATCCATCAAAAGGGAAATATTGATGGGTTTGGTGATGTAATCATCGCATCCGGAATTGATGCTTCTGTCCTTGTCTTCAGACATGGCATGGGCTGTTTGGGCAATGATGGGTATTCTTTCATTGAATTGGCGAATCTTGCTGGCAGCCTCATTGCCGCTCATGCCAGGAAGCTGGACATCCATCAGTATCAGGTCCAGATCACCGTTTTGTTTGACCAGATCCACGGCTTCAATTCCATTTTTGGCGTATAGCAGATCTGCTTTAGAGTCCCGGAGAACGGTGGTCAGGAATCGACTGCTGAGTTGATCATCTTCGACGATGAGAATCCTTTTGTCCTTCCAGTTCATAGGCATTGGATTTTAATTGGGATTGTTTACCCCTCTCAAATGATTTTTCATCATTCATTGTACGAATTTAATCAAAAAGAATCATATTTTTCTATAGAATATACCCTTTTGGTATTTTTCTTTCTCCGTTATGGGATCAATGGCTAAAAAAACAAAGCACCGGGATAATTGCAGGTTAGCTGATCTTTTGCCCCATCATTCATACATCCGTATATTCCCATTATCAATGAAATAGATCTCTCCACGGAATCTTTAAGCACATTTTTTATATTTTGTATTACCTTTGGCGTTTAGAAATGTAAATGCTAAAAACGGGCCATGAAGAACTGCCTTATCTTTGTTTTAATGTTTATCCTGGTGGTTCCGGCTTGGGCAGGTTCTGCCACCGATGGTAAACCCGCTGCACCATTGGCCGATGAACTGCCGTCAAGCTACCAGCAATTCAAACAACAGTTCCTGCATAATCAAAAAAGCCAGGGCCAGCCCCTGCCAGTAGCCAACTACAAAGGTCAGGATGATTATACCATGCTTTATGTAGCCGGTGGTCTTTTGGCCGTCACAGGCGGTATGGCCTATCTGAACAGCAGCATGAACGATGGAGGATTCTTTTCCTCCAGCAACACGGGTCTTTTAATTGGAGGGAGTTTTTCTGCCACCATCTTCATCACCAAATACTTCCTCGACCGTTACCGGTAATAACTCATGCAGCAGGCAGTCTGCTATGTATTCAGGTTGGGTATCTTCATCTTTCCGGCCATCCCCTTCTCCCTTTTGTACGTGTTATCGGATATCTCCGCATAGCTGTTTTACCGACTCATTCGTTACAGAAAAAAGGCATGCCATTGAAAACGTTTTCGAAGAAGGTCTCCGCACTTTTTCCCTCTGCCCCATATTTCAAATAATGCATTTTGGGTACATCTCAGAGGATAACGAATATTTATCCCCCGGGCTGGCATGATGAAAGTGGCGTGTATTGCAAATTATTCCTTAATTTTGATTGGATTAACCTTGATCTAAAATGTGCTTCACATGAAAAAACTACCCCGACTTTCCTTCTGGCAGATATGGAACATGAACTTCGGATTTCTGGGCATTCAGTTTGGATATGCCCTCCAAAATGCCAATGTGAGCCGGATCTTTGAAACACTGGGTGCCAACATCGAGACCATCCCCATCTTATGGATTGCGGCACCTGTTACCGGCCTGATCGTCCAACCCATCGTAGGATATTACAGCGATAAAACCTGGGGCAGAATGGGCAGAAGAAGGCCCTATTTTTTGGTAGGGGCTATATTGGCTTCCATCGCACTGATCATCATGCCCAACTCCCCCACCCTATGGATAGCTGCCGGTATGCTATGGATCATGGACGCCTCGATCAACATATCGCAAGAACCTTTTCGTGCCTTCGTCGGGGATCTGCTGCCTTCCGAACAGCGAACGCTGGGCTTCTCCATGCAGACGTTTTTCATCGGTATCGGTGCGGTAGTGGCCTCTGCCCTGCCCTATGTCCTGACCAACTGGATAGGCATTTCCAACACCGCCCCGGAGGGACAAATACCCGATTCGGTGACCTTCTCCTTCTATATCGGTGCGCTGATTTTCATCGCTGCGGTAGCCTGGACCGTCTTTTCCACCAAAGAATATTCGCCTGAACAACTTAAGGAGCTGGATGAGTACAAGAGCGAAGAGGCCAAAACCCACGCATCCACGGAGTTTCAAACCCGTTCACTGGTGCGTAAAGCCTTTCAACTGGGCATGGTCTCCTTTGTCCTGGGAGCGGCTACGACCCTCCTGGTCTTTTTTAAGAACCTAACCGGTGAGTTGTATATCCTTACCATTGGACTGACACTGTTTGGAATCATCGAGTTATCTTCAGCCGCCCTCCAGAAAAGCGGACGGAGCAAGCTGGGGTTGGTGGAGATCTTTAACGATTTCAACGTCATGCCCAAAACCATGGTTCAACTGGCTTTTGTTCAGTTCTTCTCCTGGTTTGCCCTTTTCGCCATGTGGATCTACACCACGGCAGGTGTAACCAGCCACATCTACGACATGAACATGGATCAGAACGTGGTTTCCGAACTGCAACAAAGCATTGAGCAGGTTGATCCGGCAGCCAACGACTATAAGGCAGCCAAGCAGGTTCGGGCGGAACTCAGTGAATATCAAAATGAGCTGCAATCCACCGATGCCGGAGAGGTAACAGCCAGCATGAAAGTGATCAAATATTTTTCCGGAGAAGAAAAATTAGAACGCTTCGATCTGAGCAAAGCAGCAGAACAGCAGATCACCCGCATCCAGAGTCAATATAATGAAGGGGCCGACTGGGTGGGTGTGTGCTTCTCAATATACAATGGTGCAGCCATAGGATTTGCCTTTTTGCTGGTATTTCTGGCCAAGATCACCTCCAGGAAAATTACCCACCTGATCGCCTTGGTGGTAGGAGGCATCAGCTTCATTTCCATCTATTACATCAACGATCCCACGATCTTGATCCTGCCTTTTGTTGGCGTGGGACTGGCCTGGGCAAGCATCCTGGCCATGCCCTATGCCATTTTAACAGGAGCCCTGCCCTCCCATAAACTGGGAGTATACATGGGCATTTTCAATTTCTTCATTGTCATCCCGCAAATCCTGGCTGCAACGGTGCTCGGGTTCATCACCAAAAGTATTTTTGACGGACAGGCCATCTATGCATTGATACTCGGGGGCTTCACATGGCTGCTGGCCGGGGTGCTGATGCTGTTCGTTTACGATAAGGATCAGCCCAATGATTAATTCATCTCAACAATAAAAAACCAACAATATGAGTCACTCCAGTGAAATTCAAGCCTGTATATTCGATCTCGACGGTGTCATCGTAGATACAGCCAACTTCCACTACAAAGCCTGGAAAAGGCTGGCCAATGAGCTGGGCTTTGACCTGCTGCCCGAACAAAACGAAAAAATGAAAGGCATCAGCCGCATGGAGTCTTTGGATATGCTGCTGGAAATGGGCAATATCGAAGCCACCCGCAAGGAGAAAAAACAACTGGCTGATATGAAAAACAACTGGTACCGGGATTATATCAGTGAGATGCAACCCCAGGATATACTGCCCGGGGTGTTGGATTTTCTGGAGGAGCTCACCGAAGCCCATATCCTCGTAGCCATCGGATCGGCCAGTAAAAATGCTCCCACCATTGTACGACAGGTACAGATCGGACGGTATCTGGATGCTTTGATTGATGGCAGCAAGGTTACCAAAGGCAAACCCAATCCTGAAGTATTTCTCAAGGCTGCCGAGGAGATGGGGATGGAACCTGCTGATTGTGTGGTATTCGAAGACGCCCGCTCCGGCATTGAGGCCGCTAAAAACGGAGGAATGAGAGCCATAGGCGTGGGGTCGGAACAAATGCTCCATCAAGCCGATATGGTCATCCCCGGCCTGGACCACATCAACCTGGAAAAACTCAGAACACTTGAAAAATAAGATTTTCAAACGAGATAAAAAACGATGCATATGAAACGTCCATGACAAAATAATCATTAACATCACAGAAGGAGATGATTATCTCGTCATGGTAAGTTACATAAGGCCAAAATATTAAATAAAATATAATCTTATGAAACCTGCATCCAAGAACTTACACAACAAGGACATGATTATTTCATGCAGGTTCCATACGGCCAAATCATTAAATAAAAGATAAGCGTATGAATAGTTACTTGAAACATGATGGCTGGAAAATC
>JAGXLL010000119.1 GCA_018334675.1 Bacteroidales bacterium
GGTCTCAAAATCCTGCCCGTTATATTTCATCCATCCCCCTTCCCTTTCAGAAATATAGAGATCGCCACCTACATAAAAGGCAAAGTGAAAATTCCGATCATGAGCCAGCACTTTGATTTCGCCGTTGCTATAGAAAAAGACTGAACTGAATGACTGAAAGATCACCCCATTGTCGGTGACCAGTATCTTCCACACCTCGCCAAAATCCCGGTAACCCTGGGGGACTTTATCAGTGAGAGAGTAGTAGGCTCTTTTGCCATTTTCCCGGGTTTGGAGGTATCCAAATTCATTGAACCCCCCCATATATACCCGGCCGCTGTCTCCAACGGCCACGTCACGGACCACCGAACGGTTAGATAGAGGAAAGAGCTGCCAGTGGGTCCCGTCGAACTCCAACACGCCAGAGTTGTTAGCAAAATATATCACATTGTGATCATCCTGGGCCACGCCCCATATCTGGCGGCCTGCCAGATATTCATCCCGGTCATAATTACGGATGAAAGGGACTCCGGTGTGTTTAATCTGGGAATATGTATGGCTGGCCAATAGTCCCAATAAAAATATTACAAAAAGGGCTATCTTTCTTAACTTCATCTTTACAAAAGGGTTTTTACTGGCGGATCCTGTTTATCCGGAGCGGGGTGATAGATTTCAGCCCGAAAATAATAATTTATTTTGAATTGGGATCCCGCTGCCTGGGCAAGGAATCCTGTTGTTTGATTGTTTTTTTCCTGTTGGCATGCGGTATGCTTACCACCCGCTGCCCCGAATGAACAGCCCGAAGGTAATGTCCTTGTCCTGCCTTTGGAAAGGAATGGCGGCATAGGGTTCCAGAACGGCATAACCAAACAGGTTGATCCGCAAAGCCAGGCCCGTGCTATAAATCGGATAATTGTCGATGTCATCCCCGGTATCTCCAATGGTTCCTGAGGTGGACCGTTTGCTGGGCTGCCATGTAAAATTCAGGTCGTTATAGCTGTTGGTAGCGAAGCCTCCGTCAACAAAGCCCACCAAAGTAGTAAAAAGATATTTAGACTTAATAAAAGTAAGGCGTTCCGGTCCACTTAAGGGAAGCCGCACTTCAGCATTGATCACGGCCATTTTGGAGCCTGCCAGTGCATCGCGGCTTGCATAATCGGCGTTGTATTGTTGTCCCTGGTTGTATGAACCATAGGAATATCCCCGCACGTAATAATTGTCGCCCACATACAGAGGATAAAGCGACTCGGCGTCGGGGCCATAGCGGGCATAGTGCAGGGCGCGGACACCGAAGCTTACAGGCTTGTTGAAGAAATACTTGCGGTAATCCACCAAGGTGGTGTGCAGGTCATAGTCGGCAAACATCTTCTGGACCTGGAACCGGTAACGGTACCCATCCAGCGGGCCGGTAATGCCAAAGTTGGTGTTATCCCCCACATAGGCTCCATATACCTGCCCCACATAGAAAGGATCGGGAGCCGACAGGTCTTTTCTCTGGGGCGTCCCCAACAAGGTTCCGTAGGGACTGTAATTGTATGTGATCCGTTCCCGGCTGTATCCGTACCGGGTGATGCTGCCACCCAGCTCGAAGCGCAGTTGCTTGGACAGGGGATATTGACCGAAGGCGGAGAACTGATCCTGGAAGATCCGAATTCTTTCAATGATGAACTGGGTAACCGGTATCTTCCCCCCTTCCACTTCAAGGCTGTCAAACTGCACGTAGGGAATGTCATAACGTATGGGAATGTGACTCAGCGCACTCCCCCAGTTAAATCGGGTTTCACGGTTGATATAGGAAGCATATCCACCTATATCCTGGATCTCACCCTGCACCTGGAGATTGGTGATTAGCTGGTGGCGCTTCAGCACGTCACTGAAAAGAGCCGTTACACCACCGGAGGCATAGGTGCCGAACTGGCTGGTACCCACCCCCACTCCGGTACTTCCAATGTAATCGAGTTCAAACTGGGGTTTATAGGGTTTTTGGGCAAAGGCCGTATCCTCCATGGTGGGATAACGCTTGAGGTTGTTGCCCACCAGACCCAATACCCGGTTGTTGCCCGGGGGCAGCTGGGCCGGACCCGTCTCGGCCAGCGTCAAACTAACAGGTTGTTTGTCAAATTCTTCAGGCCTGGCCATGTAAATCTGATAGCGGTCGTTCCCATACAGGGTATAGGCTATCTCTCCCGTCTTCTTGGACACACTGTATGCCGGGGCCAAATCGGTAATGCCGGAAATGCCAGTTAAAAAATCGGTCAGCTTATAAGCCCTACCGGTAGTGGTGTTATACTCATACAGATTGCGATAACCATCGGCATGGGCAAGAAAATAAATGGACTCGTCCTCGGGGCCAAAGCTGGGGCTTAAAACATCGCTGCCGGGAAAAACAGGCAAAACGCTTACATTGCGACTTTCCACATCCATCCTGCACAAACGGTAGTTGCCATATATCTGTTTGTCCAGGTTGGTATCGTTGCCCCTTTCGGAAATAAAAACGATCTGCTCTCCATCGGATGACCAGGTGGCCTGAAGATCGGAGTAGCGGTCGTCGGTGAGTTGCTCCACCTTGCCCGATTTCAGATGATATAAGTACAAATCGCTTTGTCCACCTACCAAACCCGTTAACAGGATCTTCTCTCCATCGGGCGACCACTCGGGGTTATCAAAAGATTGCACGCCCTTGATCATGATCTCCTGGCTTACATCTACATCATCGCCCTCCACATCAGCGATCAGCAACATGTTCCTACCTTTGGCAAAGGTTTTCATCACATACCTGGTGCCGTCGGGCGACCAGGAGCCGGCCGATTCAATATAGTTAAAATTGTCGATATGGGTCTGCCTCAAGGCACTGCTGAGTTTCTTTATAACCTGCCGGTCCTCAGTACGGGCCATCAAAATATCCACCGATATCACATTCTTATTGGAGATGAAGGTGATGTATTCCCCATTGGGGCTCAGCACGGGGGAAAGGTTCAGCTCCCCTGAATTTTCGGGGGTAAACATAGCCCGCCCCACGGGTTGAATGCTGTCTTCCTGGATATAGGGCTCGTAAGTCTTGCGTACCGATTTCTGGAACAAACTGGAGAGGCTGTCGGCCGACAAGCCGAACATGTTCTCGGTAGCCCGATCGATCCCGTAACGAGCAGTGGATTGCAAATAGGGCTTGATCATGGCATCGCCCCATATGCCGGTGACAAATGCCCAGAAAGCGTGCCCGTAGCGATAAGGGAAATACTGGTTGGGGCGGCGGGTCATATCCTCTATGGAGGGAACATCATCATGTATCACGGCATCCCGCATCCACATGGCGGTTTTGTTATCCTCCGGACCGATCGAGAGGTATTCAGCCATACCTTCAATCATCCATAGGGGAATGTTCTGGAGGGATTCCAGACCCAAGCTGTCGTTTACCTTGACCAAATTGTACTGAAACACGTGAACCATCTCGTGGCCCAGCACGTGATCGGTCTCCCGGTTCGATACCATAAATGGAATAACCACCCGCTTGCGAAGCCCTTCTGTGACACCCCCCGTGCCTACTCCGATCTGCCCACTGATGACCGTTGTCTGCTGGAAATCAGCATGATTGTTATAAACGATCAGGGGGTTGTTGGTTACCGTATCCCGAAAGATGGAGAAGTGGCGGTCGTACCAGTGCTCGGTCTGCCGCCCCAGTCTTTGAATGGCCTCATTCTGATCCAGGTAATTGTAAATCTCAAAATGAGGGGTTTCATAAATCTCAAAGTTGAATTGTTCATAATTGACCTTATTCTGTCCGAAATACTGGCCAAAAGCATATGATGATCCTATTAATGAGAGTAATATAATAATTGAAATGTACTTCAGCTTGTAAATTCGCATGACAATGAAAATGTTAATTCAACCAAATTAAGAAAAATTACTTATATTTAAAAACCAACATGATAATGAAATGTTAACCATGAAAGATCCGTACAATTGGATCATCTTTTTATCTGTAACAGCTTATAAATGATAAAGTTCAGGCTTCAGGCCTTTTTAACTTGATTTAAAAACAACGGCAAGATTTCCTTTTGAACCAATAAAATATAAACTTATGAAGTCAAACAAATATTGTGTTATCATGGCCGGCGGTACCGGAACGCGCTTCTGGCCTTTAAGCACCAAGTCCAAGCCCAAGCAGTTTCTGGACATCCTGGGTACCGGGAGGACCCTTCTTCAGCAGACTTTCGACCGGATGATCCGGGTATGTCCCGTGGAGAACGTGTTCATTGTGACCAATGAAATATACCGGGATGTGGTATCACAACAACTGCCGGAGTTAAAGGACCACCAAATATTGCTGGAGCCACACAAGAAAAACACGGCACCCTGCATTGCCTATGCAAACTATAAGATCAAGCAGCTCAATCCCGATGCCAACATCGTTGTCTCGCCCTCCGATCACCTGATCCAAAAAGAAGATGAATTCATCCGGGTGATCAATGAAGGGCTGGAGTTCACCGGCCAAACCGATGCCCTGCTCACCCTGGGCATCAAACCCCACCGGCCTGAAACCGGTTACGGCTATATTCAGCGCAACAACAACGATGAAATCCCTCAAAACGAAAACATCTTCAAGGTAAAGACCTTTACCGAGAAGCCCAACTATGAGCTGGCCAGGAAATTTTTCGAAAGTGGTGAATATTACTGGAACTCAGGCATATTTCTCTGGTCGCTGAAAGCCATCACGAAAGCCTTCGGCAAATACCTGCCTGAAATGGACAAACTGTTCAAACAGGGTCAGGACGTGTATCATACCGATAAAGAACAGGACTTCATTTCAAAAGTCTACTTTGAATCCAACAGCATATCCATCGACTATGGTATCATGGAGAAATCCGAGAATGTGTATGTGTACACCTCCGATTTTGGCTGGGCCGACCTGGGTACCTGGGGTTCTCTTCAGGAATTCCTGGATACGGATGAAAAAGGCAATTCAGTGAAGGGGGAGAATGTGATGTTGTACGATGTGGAGGATTCGATCATCCACTTTCCCGGCGACAAGCTGGTGGTAATCAAAGGCCTCAGGGATTACATCATCGTGGAATCGGAAAACAAGCTGATCATATACAATAAAAAGGATGAGCAGGAGATTAAAGAAGTGGTGGAGGAGATCAAGAAGACGAAGGGGGAGGATTATATTTAGGTTTACTCACCGTGGGCTGAAGCCCACGGGAATTGAGCCCACGGGAATTGAGCCCATGGGAATTGAAGCCCACGGGAATTGAGCCCATGGGAATTGAGCCCATGGGAATTGAAGCCCACGGGAATTGAAGCCCACGGGGATTGAAGCCCACGGGGATTGAAGCCCACGGGAATTGAAGCCCACGGGGATTGAAGCGATCCGGGCCACAGAAAAAACCATAAAAAAAGGCTGAT
>JAGXLL010000045.1 GCA_018334675.1 Bacteroidales bacterium
CATCGATCCCAAGTTGATTAAGAAGATCGTTATTGCCCTGTATGAGGCGGAGGTGAATATTGTGGCGCATGCCTATGAGGGGCACATTCATGTTCAGATCGAGCCCGGGCAGATCCGTCTGGAGATCCGGGACCGGGGGCCTGGTATCGAGGACATCAATCGGGCCATGGAGGACGGTTATTCTACGGCTTCCGAGGAGGTTCGCGAAATGGGCTTTGGTGCCGGCATGGGATTGTCCAATATTAAGAACAACTCCGATGAATTGGAGATTACCAGCACCGTTCATGAGGGCACCGAACTGACCATCATAAAAAAATTCAGGTAACCATGAGTATACAGGCTTTTCACCACGCACTGAAGATACAGGAAGACATCTGCATTGGATGTGCCCACTGCATGAATGTATGTCCCACCGGGGCACTACGCGTGACCAATGGCAAGGCCAAGCTGTTGGCCGAACGTTGTGTTGATTGCGGGGAGTGTTACCGCGCCTGTCCGGTGAGTGCCATCACCGTTGAGCAGGATGACTTCAGCCGTGTCTTTGATTTCCGGCATTCTGTCTTGCTGGTTCCTGAGCTTCTTTTTGGTCAGTTTCCTGAGGATGTGGATAAGGGTCTGATCAAGGATGCCCTGCAGCAGGTGGGTTTCAGCGAGGTGGTGGAAGTGGAGCATGCCGCCTCCATCCTGCAGGATTCCACCCGGGAGTACCTGCAGCAAACCAGACAGGAACGTCCCCTGATATCTGCATTTTGTCCGGCAGTGGTTCGTCTGATACAGGTGAAGTTCCCGGCCCTGGTTGACCACATCATCCTGCAAAAACCCCCATTGGATATTACGGCCATGTATTACCGCCGCAAGCTGGAACAGGAGGGGGTGGATCCCGGCGATATTGGTATATTTTATGTCACCCAGTGCGCGGCTAAGATAGCTGCCATAAAAAGTCCGGTTGGGGAGACCCATTCTTATATCGACGGGGTGATCAACATGGACTATATATACAATAAGGTCTATTCCACCATCAAGACTCAGAAAAAACCTATTGGCGAAGCACCCGACTCCCGTGATGATGATCTTCCCTCTGAAGGGGTGTTGTGGAGTTTGACTCATGGTGAGGCCGACCGGGTGGAAGGACGTTGCCTGGCCATCGATGGCATACACAATGTGATGGAGTTTCTGGAAAAAGTGGAGAACGAGGAGATGAGCGGAGTGGATTTCCTGGAACTGCGGGCTTGCGATGAATCGTGTGCCGGAGGGATACTGAATCCGGCCAACCGGTTTCTTACCGTAGAGCGTTTGCGCAACAAGGCCCGTGAGCAGGAACAACGCAGGGATAAATCCACTGCCTTTGAAGCCGGCATAACCGGCTACCGGCCCTTCCTGAAAGACAACCTGGCCCTTAAACCTGTCGTGCCGCGTTCCATCATGAAGCTGGATGAGGATATGACGCGGGCTCTGAATAAGATGCGCCGGGTGAAGGATTTGATGAACACCCTGCCGGGGGTGGACTGTGGTGTTTGCGGGGCCCCTTCCTGTTCTGCCCTGGCCGAAGACATTGTCAACAATAAGGGCAGCCTGCGCGATTGCATCTTTATTCAGCGCAAATATGAACGAAAAAACGTGCAGCGGCCCGATGAGTCATTTGACATTATGAAAAGGATTTGGGGAGACGATAAACTTACAGGCAATCAATAAATGCATTAAGTATGATAGTTTCAGATTTGATCAAAGAATTTGGTTTAACCACTTACAGTGGTGAGCAGGGAGTGGACCGTAAAGTAACCGGCGGTTATGCTTCGGATCTGCTTAGCGATGTGATGGGGCATGCCCGTGAGGGCCAGGTTTGGATCACCCTGCAGACCCACAAGAATGTGATGGCCATTGCCTCCTTGAAGGACCTGGCTGCTGTGATCCTGGTCAAGGACAATGCCCCGGATGAGGATGCGGCCCGTCAAAGCGATGAGGAAGGGGTGCCCATTCTGGGTACCTCCCGGCAGACCTTCGAGATGGTGGGTGAGCTTTATCAAGCCTTCAGGGATCATGAAATCCTATAAAGCCGACATGCACCTGCATACCGTGCTCTCACCGTGCGGCAGCCTGGAGATGAGTCCGGGCAACATCGTTCGCGAAGCGGTAGCCAGGGGGCTGGATATGATCGCGGTAACCGATCACAATTCCACCCTGCAGTGCCGCAGCGTTCAGCGTGTTGCCGAGGATCAGGGATTAAGTGTGCTTTGTGGTGTGGAGGTCAATACCCGTGAGGAAGTTCATTGTCTGGCTTACTTCCAGTGGCCGGATCAGCTCGGGGAGTTTGACCGACTCCTGTATGAGCGGCTGGCCGATATACCCAACGAGCCGGAGCGCTTTGGCTATCAGGTGGTGGTGGACGAACACGAACAGATCATGGATCAACCCCGTAAATTATTGATTTCTGCAGTGGATATGAGTATAGAGGAGGTGGAGCAAAAGGTTCATGAGCTGGGGGGATTGTTTGTCCCGGCCCACATCGACCGGATGCGCAACGGCATCATTGCTCAGCTGGGTTTCGTTCCGCCCGGTCTGAGATGCGATGCCCTGGAGGTGTCCCGCCATAGCAGCAGGCAGGAGCTGCTGGGTCAGCATCCGTATCTGGAAGGATATGCTTTTCTCCGTGGATCAGACGCCCACTTCCCCAAAGATGTGGGGGCAGGCTATACTGAGTTCCATCTGGAAGCATTGACATGGCATGAGATCCGCATGGCGATGCACGGGTTGAACCAAAGAAAAATGGAGGTAAGATGAAGTCCATTGCCTATCATATGCTTGATATCGTTCACAATGCACTCAGGGCCAAGGCTACAGTTGTGGATATTGCCCTGATAGAGGATGATCACAGCGACCTGTTGCGCCTGCAGGTCTCCGATAATGGATCCGGCATGGACGGGGCCACCCTTCAGCGGGCCATCGATCCCTATTACACCTCCCGCAAGACCAGGCACGTAGGACTGGGGCTTTCCCTGCTCAAACAAAACTGCGAGCGTACCGACGGGCGTATGCGCATCCATTCCCGGCCCGGTGCAGGAACCACCGTTCGGGCCGATTTTGTCAAGTCGCACCTGGATTTGCCAGCTATAGGCGATATGCCGGGCACCTTATACCAGATCATCGTGGGTAACCCCGACCGGGACTTTATTTATCACCACCGGATCAACACAGTGGGATTCGACCTGGATACCCGGCACATCCGCGAAGCCCTGGAGGAATGGCCCCTGGATCATCCCCGGATCAAAGGGGATATCCGCGAGCTGATCGGCTGTTGTTTCGATCAGATGATCCAGGATTCCGGCGGGTCGGTTATAGAACATCCCTGATCCATTGGAGGCGTTTTTCTTTTAGCCTAATTTTGATGCCGTGTGGTTGGGGTGGCCATTCATTAACTATCAGCACGTTCTATATACGGGGAGACGACTATTTAGAATTTTTTTAAATAAACTGTTATCTGTTTAACAGTGTTAAAAAAATAACAATTATTATTATATTTGCAATGCATTTTGTTAAACAGAGGTATAGGCAGCCCTACGATACATCAAATACATATAGAACATTCAAATCCACAAGTACTATGGGAAAAATTAAATCACTCGAAGACCTCAAAAAGAAGAAGCAGGATCTGCAGAAGAAGGTAGATCTGCGCGAGCGGGCCGATCAGGCGGAAGCCTATGTTCAGATTAAGGTAGGAATGGCCACCAGCGGCATTGCTTCGGGGGCTAAGGAAATCTATGATTTCCTGGTAGAGAACCTGGACAAACGCAATGTGGAAGCCGTGGTTACCCAGGCTGGTGATATGGGCTACAGCTTTGCCGAGCCCACCATTGAAGTGACCAAGCCGGGGGAAGAGCCGGTTGTTTTTGGTTATGTAACCAAAGAGAAGGCCGATGAGATCATTGAGAAATACATCAAGCGCGGTGAGCTGGTCGATGGCATTTTGCCGCAGAATTACCGAACCATTGATGAGGAATAATTAAAAGCAGGAGGACAAGCATATGACAAAATATAAAATGCATTTACTCGTTTGTGGGGGAACCGGATGCCGGGCCTCAGCGAGTGATTCCATCACCGAAAGCTTAAAGGAGCGCCTTCAGGAGCACAACCTCCAGGATGAGGTACAGGTGGTTATGACCGGCTGCTTTGGGTTTTGTGAGAAAGGTCCCATAGTCAAAGTACTGCCCGATAATACCTTTTATACTGAGGTCAGCCCGGAGGATACCCGGGAGATTGTTGAGGAGCACCTGGTGAAGGGGCGTCAGGTAGATCGTCTGCTGTATCAGGCCCCCGAGGGAGGTCGCGTGAAGGACTCCAAGCACATGGATTTCTACAAGAAACAGATCCGTATTGCTTTGCGCAACTGTGGCTTTATAGACCCGGAAAGCATTGACGAATATATTGCCCGCGACGGTTATTTTGCCCTGGGCACGGCACTCAATGAGATGGAGCCCCGGCAGGTGATCGATCAGATCAAGGAATCCGGTTTGCGGGGACGCGGTGGCGGCGGTTTTCCTGCCGGACTGAAATGGGAGTTTGCCTCTAAGAATGAAGCCGACCAGAAATATGTGGTTTGTAATGCCGACGAGGGTGACCCCGGAGCCTTCATGGACCGTTCCATCCTGGAAGGGGATCCCCATGCTGTGCTGGAAGCCATGGCTATCTGCGGATATGCCACCGGAGCGGACAAGGGGCTCATTTACATCCGTGCCGAATATCCCCTGGCCATTAAGCGCCTGAAGATCGCCATCGAACAGGCACGTGAATATGGTATGCTGGGAGAAAGCATTTTCGACAGCCCTTTCAATTTCGATATACAATTGCGCTACGGAGCCGGCGCCTTCGTGTGCGGTGAAGAAACCGCCCTGATCCATTCGATGGAAGGGGAAAGGGGAGAGCCTACTTTTAAACCTCCTTTCCCTGCCGAGTCGGGTTACCTGGGCAAACCCACCAATGTAAACAATGTGGAGACTTATGCCAACGTGCCGGTGATCATTAACAAGGGAGCCGACTGGTTTAGCCAGATTGGAACAGAAAAATCGACTGGAACCAAGGTCTTTGCCCTGGCAGGAAAAGTTAACAATGTCGGATTGATCGAGGTACCCATGGGAACCACCCTGCGGGAGGTAATCTTTGAGATCGGAGGGGGCATCAAAGGCGGCAAGAAGTTCAAGGCTGTGCAGACGGGTGGTCCTTCCGGCGGGTGTTTGACCGAAGAACACCTGGATACCCCCATCGATTTTGACAACCTGCTGGCTGTAGGTTCTATGATGGGCTCCGGCGGTATGATCGTGCTGGATGAAGACGACTGTATGGTCTCTGTGGCCAAGTTCTTTTTGGAGTTCACCGTCGAGGAATCGTGCGGTAAGTGTGCCCCCTGCCGGGTTGGCAACAAGCGGATGTATGAGCTCCTCGAGCGCATCACCCAGGGCAAGGCGGAAAAGAAAGACTTGCAGCGCCTCAATAACATGTGCCATGTGATCGCCGATACTTCGCTTTGCGGTCTGGGACAGACTGCCCCAAGCCCGGTGCTCTCGACCATGAAGAATTTCTGGAATGAGTATGTGGCCCACGTTGAGGACCAGCGTTGCCCGGCCGGATCCTGCAAAGATCTGATGCGTTATGAGATCATCCCCGAAAACTGTGTGGGATGTACGGCCTGTGCACGCAAATGTCCGGTAGGAGCCATCACCGGTGAACGCAAACAGGTGCATGAGATCGATCAGGATAAATGTATCAAATGCGGTGCCTGTCTGGAAGCTTGTAAATTTGATGCTGTAACCATAAAATAACGGATTGACGATGGAAAAAGTAAAATTAACCATAGATCACAAAGAGGTAGAAGTTCCCAGGGGAACCACCATATATAAAGCGGCCAAGCAGATTGGCATCGATATTCCCGTGTTGTGTTACATGAACCTGGAGGATATCGGAGTCGAGAACAAACCGGGCGGATGCCGGGTATGCAGTGTGGAGGTGGAAGGCCGCAAGAACCTGGCCCCAGCCTGCGCCACGGAAGTATTCGATGGCATGGTTGTTAAAACACACACCATGCGGGTGATCAATGCCCGCCGAACGGTGGTGGAGTTCATCCTTTCCGACCATCCCAAGGATTGCCTTACCTGTAAGAAATCAGGCAACTGCGAGCTGCAGGACCTGGCCATCAGGCTGGGCATCCGCGAGATACCCGGACAGGAGTACGCTGAGATGTCCACTTATAAAACCGATTATTCGCCCTCCATTGTCAGGGAGCTGGATAAATGCATCATGTGTCGGCGTTGCGAAGCCATGTGCAACGATTTTCAAACCGTTGGCGCCCTTAATGCCTTTAACCGGGGTTTTGATGCTGCTGTGGCTCCGGCCTTCGAGATGGACCTGCAATATTCACCCTGTACCTACTGCGGACAGTGCGTGGCCGTATGTCCTACCGGTGCCCTGACCGAGGTGGACCATTCCCGCGATCTGATCGATGCCATATCCGATCCCAACACCACGGTAGTGGCACAAACAGCTCCGGCTGTACGGGCTGCCCTGGGTGAAGAGTTCGGACAGGAACCCGGAACGCTGGTCACCGGCAAGATGGTTTCCGCCCTGCGCAGACTGGGTTTCGACTATGTGTTCGACACCGATTTTGCAGCCGATCTGACTATCATGGAGGAAGGCACGGAGATGCTGGATCGCCTGAAGAAACACCTGAACGGCGATCCCGATGTGCAACTGCCTATCCTGACCTCCTGCTGTCCGGCCTGGGTGCGCTTTATTGAGCAACATTTCCCGGAGATGAAGGACATACCCTCTTCGGCCCGTTCACCTCAACAGATGTTTGGCTCCATAGCCAAAACCTATTTCGCCGATAAGATCCAGACCAAGAGGGAAAACATGGTGGTTGTTTCCATCATGCCCTGCCTGGCAAAGAAATATGAAAGCCAGCGGGAAGAGTTCGCTGTGGATGGCAACCCCGATGTCGACTTTTCCATTTCCACCCGGGAGCTGGCCCACCTGATCAAAGAAGCCAACTTTGATCTGATGAACCTGCCCGGTGAAGATTTTGACCGCCCGATGGGTGAATCCACAGGTGCAGGTGTGATGTTTGGTACAACCGGTGGTGTGATTGAAGCTGCTACCCGTACGGCTTATGAGATGCATACCGGAGAGAACCTGGATGAGAAGATTGTTTTCGAGCAGCTCAGGGGCTTTGAGGGCATAAGAAAAGCGACGGTTGATTTCAACGGAACGTCCATTAATATTGGTATTGCCCACGGACTGGGCAACGCCCGGAAACTCCTGGAGGAGATCAAAGAAGGGGAATCGGAATTCCATGCCATAGAGATCATGGCCTGCCCCGGGGGATGTATCGGTGGAGGCGGACAACCTCTGCACCACAACGATACGGCCATCCTCAAGGCACGTCAGAAAGCTATCTATGAAGAGGATGAGAACAAGCCGATCCGCAAATCCCATGAGAATCCTGAAATAAAAACCCTTTACAAGGAGTTCCTTGGAGAGGCTATGGGAGAGAAAGCTCACAAGCTTCTGCATACCAAGTATTTCGATGTGAGCCGCAAAATTGAAATCAGTTAAGACAACATCAAAAATCAGGAGGAATCGTCCATGTCCAGAATAAAAGTTAAAATAAAGGAACAAGATCTCAATAAGATCCGCGATATATGCCAGGCTCATGGCAATCAGCCCGGCGAACTGATCAATGTGCTGCAACAGACCCAGGAACATTTCGGGTACCTGCCGGCCGAGATACAGGAAGCCGTGGCCAATGAGCTGGGGCTGCCCGTTGCCAAGGTTTACGGGGTAGTTACTTTCTATTCATTCTTTACCATGATCCCGCAGGGGAGATATCCGGTATCCATATGCACAGGAACAGCCTGTTATGTAAGGGGGGCTGACAATGTGCTTCAGGAATTTAAACGTCAGCTGGAAATAGAAGTCGGAGAAACTTCGGAAGATGGCAAGTTTTCATTGAATTGTCTCAGATGTGTTGGAGCGTGCGGACTGGCGCCGGTTGTACTGGTAGGCGACAAGACTTATGGCCGGGTGGCTCCCGATGGTGTCAAGGATATCTTAGCCGAGTATCAGGACAAGGAATAATGTGTTTATAAATTTTAGGTTTAGGGTAGATTATAGATATATTTTTTAGTTGTCTTGTACTGAGTAATGGTAAGCCCTCCCGTCTCTGGCGGGAGGGCTTTATTATACTTAGCGAAGTATGATGCGTCGTGTCAGGGAATCAGACGGATGGGTAAGGCGCAGGAGATATATCCCAGGTTCATTTACAGGCAGTTGTATTTGCTGCACAGAGCCGGCATAGGCTTTATGAATCTGCTGTGAGCCGATTTTTCTTCCATCCATGGTGAATATTTCGAGGTAAGCGGGTGTTTCAATGTTTTTCGAGAAGCTGAGGGTGATCCTTCCATCGGAGGGGTTGGGGTATATGTTTACGCCCCGGTCCTGGGCGGCAGGATCGTCATCGATTCCCACTGCTGTTCCGCTCAACTCTATGGAAAAGGTGCCGGTGACTCCGCCTGCGCTGCCATCGAGCTGCAGCCAGTAGGTTTGACCGGGAGTAAGGCCTTCATAATCCATGATGGCCGCGGCGAAATCATTTTCTTGCTTGAAGTAATCGTCGTTTGCAGCCAACAGGGTATGTTGGTCTTCTATCAGGATATCCTCACAACGGGCGGCCTCGTATAAGGCTATTTGAGTATCCATGCCCGAGGTGATGACCGATAGCTTACCTTCCAGGGGCACTTCAAAGGCGAACCATACGGTATGCTGCAGCCCGCCTTCGGCGCACCATTTCATGGGTTCGGTGCAGGCGTTTTCGCCGGTGGTGTCGGGCATGGGCTCGTTGGCCTGCACCGTGGCGTGTTCGTTGGTCAGGTTCTCGGTGAGGCCGGCATCCAGCTCCATGGCGTCGCATACATCATCGTTGTCGGGCCCCGGTATGAATCGAATCTTCATGGAGTCGGAATCAGAGCAGGTGCCTGTGTGTCCCCTCACCACGATGCGGGTGATTTGTTCCTGGTCTCCATCCAACGAGACGCGGGCGGTGTTGCCGGAAGAGGAAAAGACGCCCTCGCCGGACCATTCGTAAGTCTCGGCATAGCCATTTACCTGCAGATTGAGCGTGTCGCCCAGGGAGGCTTCACGGACAGAATCGCCGAAGAAGATGTGCAGGTCATCCGATACCACTATATAATCCTGCTTGATGGTCGAGTCCTGACCGCCCGGACCTTCCACCTTCAGGCTTACGGTTTTGGTGCCGGTGTTGCTGTAGCTTACCTGGTGGGGACCCATGCCGGTGGCTTGCTGCGGATCTGCTGCGGATCCAAAGTCCCAGTTGTAACTGTTGATCTCACCGCTGGAACGGGTTTGGAACGTGACATCCTCCCCGATACAATAGTAGGTTCGCTTACTATCAAAAGCCGCTACCGGTGAGCTTTTACTGGTATAAGCCCGGATGGTCAGGTCGTAAGGATTCCGTTCGGTGTCACTTCCCATGGCCACCCAATCCGCACCGTTGGAGCTGTACCAGTTGGTGCCCGAGGTTTGAATGCTGGGATTGGAATAGCCGGCGATGGCCATCTCTACGGGCATGGGATAGCCGTAACCCGGAGTATGGTATCGAACCTGAACATAAACCTCACCTGTAGCTTCACTGGCCAGGTCAAGGGTGTGATAGCCCGGATAGATCAGTTTTCTGTCAGGTAGTGTTTCCAGCTGATCGGCGGGCTCACCTGCTTCGCTATCAAAACTGTCGTAAATGGTGACCTCCACCTCCGTACCGTATGAACTGACATAGGTGCCGATCTTTTGAACCGATTCCCCTTCCTGCAACTCAAAACGGGTCAGTCCATAGAGGGTTTCTCCGCCGGTTCCCAGGGAAGTCACCATCCCCAGCCTGTCATAATAGTGCAGGGAATCGATGTTTTCCACATCCTCCTTGCGCGGATAGAAGCCATTGGAAGTCAGTACGCGGGTGTCATCGTACGCCAGGTAGAAATAACCTGCTTCGCCAAATCCCGTTCCCCAGCTGTTTTTGATGATCCATGCACCCCTGGTCTCCTCCACGGCACTTCCTCCGGTCACTACCTTGTTATCATCCCAGCCAACGATGAGAATACCGTGGTTGCTGTTTTCATCTCCGTTATAATACCAGGTATCATCGGAAGGGTTGTAATACTTGCTTACGCTATCGGCATACATGGATGTGCTGATGGCTCCGTAGTTCATGATGGCTCTTTTGACCTCATCCCGGTCTTTGGGCAGGAAACGCACCTCGGGAATGTAAGCCGGAGGCTGGCCATGAATATAGCAGGTGCTGGTGTCCGTAAGGTTATCATAGGGATCGGTGTCTTCCAGCAACGGACCCTGTAAACGGCTTAGATAAGCGGCTGCCAGGTAGATATTGCCGCCATCGTCGGGGCCATTGGCAAAACCATGGCAGGTGACCATATTTTTCTCTGAGAGGTCCACCGTTTCATCTTCCAGGCGCTTCCACCGCGATTCAATGGCGCCGATCGACGAGAAAGCCCAACAGGTACCTAACTGGCCCTGGTCCTTCACGGGTGTAACGTAACCCTCTTCCCTCAAGTCGTAGCTTGAGGGAAGCTGCTGAGCCGATTTGGTATGAGGGGTACCTGGGTAATTCCCAAAATAAACCCGGTAGGGCGGAGGAACATAACCCAGCCGGCCGTCGCCAGGCTCACCGGATTTTTTCAGATCATTCTGGTATTGCTTGAAATCGGGATTGAGTGGAGCTTGTTGCAATGGCTCCTGAGCCTGAGCGGTTATCATGCTCAGGGCAAAGAAAAATAGTAGTACCTGTTTTTTCATGCGTTAAGGGTTTAAAAAACCTTTGCCTGCTGCCTGATGTTTTAGCCGGACACCCAATATCTCATTCCGGGAGGTGAGAGGCAGTCAGAAAGAGGTTTTAAAATTTTCAGAATCTTTATGTTTTCGGTACATTTGATATGAATAATAAACTTCGGCAGATTTATCTGTGCGTGCCGACCAGGCAAGGCCTTTGGCCGGATGCATCCCGCCTTCATAAGTTGGGAAATACGTGTTGTGGTTTGGCTTTTTCCAGTCATTGATGAATCATACCGACCAAACTCTTCCAAGTTATGAAAAAATACGCTTTTTTGATTCTGTCCCTACTTTTTTTGTTATTTTTAAATTCGTTCAAAATAAGTGCGGATAAACCGTTATACCCTATGGCAACACAAATGGATTCATCAAAAAATGGGGGGATTGTTTTCTTTCGAACCACCAAGCTGGATCGTCTCGCCAGTTTTTATACCGATCGGGTGGGATGCGCTCTTTGGCTGGATCAGGGAGCCTGTAAGATCTTCCGCCATGGGAACATGCTTTTTGGCTTTTGCCGGGCCGATGAGGCCGATATGCAGGGGGTGATCACCTTCTTTTATCCTTCCCGGAAACAGGTGGATTCCATGTATGAGCGCTTCAGCTCCATTGCCAGGGAAGAGCCTAAGATGAATGACCGCTTTAACATCTATCATTTCTATGCAGAAGACCCGGAGGGCAGGCTGATCGAGTTTCAATATTTTGATCATCCTTTAAATCCTTACTAAACCCTGTTCACGTGAAGAAAATTGGTATCCTTGGGGGTATGAGCTGGCAGTCAACCGTTTTTTATTACCGGCACATCAATCGAATGATAAACGAACGGTTGGGAGGTTTGTATTCCGGTGAATGTCTGGTTCATTCAGTCGATTTTCAGCGGGTGGTTGATCTTCAAAGCAACAACGACTGGAAGGGTTTGGTCCGGTACCTTTCCACCCATCTGAAAAGCCTGGAAACGGCCGGGTCCGCTTTTGCGATCATGGCTTCCAACACCGTTCATCTGATCCATGATGAATTGTCGAAAGATATAAAGATACCCCTGGTTCATATCGTTGATGCGGTTGGTGAGCGGCTTTACCTTGACGGAAAGGGAAAGGTGGGTGTCCTGGGTACCAGTTATACCCTGAAGCATGGGTTATACAAGGACCGGCTCAGAGAGTATTTCCGGGTTGGGAGCCTCCTGCCAAACGGGGATCAGGCCGGGAGGCTCGATGAGGTAATATTCGGCAGCCTTGCACATGGCCGGGTAACCGGAGAGGCTTCATCCTGTGTATATTCGATAGCCAATGACCTGATGCAGCGGGGAGCAGGAGCCATCGTACTGGGTTGTACCGAACTGGGTATGCTGCAGCCATTTGAACAACCGGCTTATGATGCCGCTCTGATCCACTGCCAAAAAGCTGTAGATATAGCACTTAAAGGAAAAGACGGATAAATCTTTTTTTCTTTATTAAACGTGGGCCTATATTTTTCATCCAAATACATGAACCTCAAATTTGTATAACTCCTTAAACCTATAAATCATTGAAACGTCCCCGCTTTGGCGGGATAAGTTCCATCGGCCAATAAATTAAATATAAAACAGACGCAAATGAAAAAAACAGGAATTTTATTTATCGCAATTGGAATCATCATGGCATCATGTGCACAAAAACAAGAACCTTCGTCTTCGCAGGATAACCCTTTCTTCGCGGAGTATCAGACCCCTTATCAGGTACCGCCATTCGATCAGATCCAGACCAGTGACTATATGCCTGCTTTTGAGAAAGGCATGAAGGAGCACAAAGAGGAGATCGAAGCCATTGTATCGAATACGGAGCAGCCAACATTCGAAAACACAGTAGAAGCTATGGTTCGCAGTGGAAAGCTGTTGGACAGGATCAGCTATGTGTTTTACGGGTTGAACAGTGCCAACACCAGCGATGAACTGCAGGAAGTGGCTAAGGAAGTCTCGCCCCGGCTGTCGGAGCACAGGGATGAGATTGCCCTCAATACTGAGCTTTTTGAGCGGATCCGTTTGGTTTATGAGAACCGGGATCAGGTTGACCTGAATCAGGAAGAATCTTATTTGCTGGAAAAAATCTACAAAAATTTTGTACGCAACGGCGCCAACCTGTCGGATGCTGACAAGGAGAAGCTGAAGCAGATCAACCAGGAGCTTTCTTCGCTGACCCTGGAGTTTGAGCAGAACGAGCTGAAGGAGACCAATGATTTTCAGCTGGTGATCGAAGATGAGAAGAACCTGGCCGGGCTGCCCGCCTCGGTAGTTCAGACTGCTGCTGAGACAGCCGAGCGCAAAGGACTCGAAGGCAAATGGGTCTTCACTACCCACAAACCCAGCATGCTGCCTTTCCTTCGGTATGCGGAAAATCGTGATTTAAGGGAGAAGCTGTACAAGGCTTATTTGAACCGCGGCAACAACAACAATGCCTATGACAACAAGGAAATACTCTCCAACATTGTGGATTTGCGGGTCAAGAAAGCCAATCTGCTGGGATATGATACCTACGCCGATTATCAGCTGGAGACCCGCATGGCCGGGGAGCCGCAGAATGTGATGGACCTGCTCAATAAGCTGTGGGATGCCGCTTTGCCGGTTGCCAAAGAGGAGCGAAAGCAGATGCAGCAGATCATTGACGAGGAAGGCAAGGACTTTGAGCTCAAGAGCTGGGACTGGTGGTATTATGCGGAAAAACTGCGCAAGCGCAAGTATGATCTGGATGACAGTGAGCTCCGGCCCTACTTCAAACTGGATTATGTGCGTCAGGGTGCATTTGATGTAGCCACCCAACTTTACGGCATCACATTTGAAGAGGTGAAGGACATTCCCAAACCCCATCCCGATGCCCGCGCCTGGGAAGTGAAAGAAGCCGACGGCTCGCATCTTGGCCTGCTGTATATGGATTTTCATCCACGGGCCAGCAAAAACGGGGGTGCCTGGTGTGGCAGCTACCGCAGACATTACAAGAGCCCACAAGGCAGGGAGGTTCATCCGATAAAGACTATAGTATGTAACTTCACTACTCCCACGGAGAATAAACCTGCGCTTTTAAGCATGGATGAGGTAGAGACCCTGTTCCACGAGTTTGGACACGCGCTGGACGGGTTGTTCGCAGAGAATACCTATCCCCGGACTTTTGTAGCCCGCGATTTTGTTGAGCTGCCCTCGCAGATCATGGAGCATTGGGCTTCCCACCCCAAAGTGATGAAGGAATATGCCAGGCATTATGACACAGGTGAAACCATCCCCGATCAGCTGATCCGGAAGATCGAAAAAAGCAGCTACTTCAACCAGGGATTTGATAATGTGGAATACCTGGCTGCTTCCATGCTGGATATGGCTTACCATAACCTTTCTGAATCCCAGGATCTGGATGTGATGGAGTTTGAGAAAAAATACCTTGATGAGATCGGCCTGATCCCTGAGATCGAACCACGTTACCACAGCACCTATTTCAGCCACATCACCGGTGGATATGCAGCCGGATACTACAGCTATATCTGGTCGGCCGTACTGGACAACGATGCCTTTGAAGCATTTGAGGAAAACGGCATCTATGATCCCCAAACCGCTGAAGCCTTCCGCACCCTGCTGGCTAAAAACGGCATCAAGGATCCCATGGAGCTTTATGTTAACTTCCGTGGCCGCAAGCCCAGGGAAGATGCCCTGCTCCGCAACCGGGGGCTGAACTAAGAACCGTTAGCCTTCTCATTGAAATTTTGAAAAGCTGGCCTGCTGTTGGGTCAGCTTTTCTTATTAGACCGTTCAACTATCCAACCGTCAAACTATCCAACGTTCAACTATCCAACGTTCAACTTTCCAACGTTCAACTTTCCAACGTTCAACTTTCCAAACTGTTAACCGAAATATATATCGCTTCGGATCCGCTGCAGCTTATCCTGTTGGAAGTAAAAAATAAAGATCAGGGTTTGATCGGGGTTGGCGATTCTGATGGTATCGCCCACCGGAGGGTTGATGTCAAACAGATCCAGGAAGGCATCCTTGCTCATGCCGGGTCTCACACAACGGTGCAGGTCGAGCTTGGGATCCGCAATGCTGAGGTAGATCATCAGATCTTTCTCCTGGCTCCGGTAAAACTTGATGCTGTCCCTTTTGCCGGAAAAGTGATAAATGGTGTCGATGCGGGAGGTATCATGTATGTTCTGGAAAGGTTCTTTCCGCAGGGAAAGCAAACTGGAGTGGTTCTCCTGCAGGGATGAGATGGTAAAAGCTTCCGCGGCCTTGTTGATCAATGCATCTGAGGTGTAGAGAGGTTTATCTCCTGATGCTCCGGGTGATTTCGTAGTGCTCAGTTCCAGGGTATCGCACCCTTCCATCATATTCCGCAAGGCCTTTTTTTGGGGGTTGCAGGAAAGAAGCAGGACGAACGTCAACAAAAAGAGCCAGGAAAAGGCATTTTTTTTCATTTTGGTCCTATTCAGGATACAGCAAGCCATTGAGTGATCAACCAAATATAACAATAAAAGAAGTTATTCTCGTCAATCAAAGGTGAAAATAAACCGGCAACCATGCACAGGGTCCTTCACGATAGTCTTATGGTTGAGTGGTCTTTGAGAGATGAGTTTTCTCAGACCCTCAGTCATGACAGGGTTATATAAAGCCACCCGGGGCAGAATTTCCGGAAAAATGAAAAAAGGCCAGCGTGCAAGTATTTATAAATGAACCTTTTTATTGCATATTTGTGTTAATCTGTATCAGCCATCCAAGTCCCCTGAGCATGTCTGGTTCATGAAGGTATGCATAAAAGGATGGGACAGGAGGCGGTTGGTTATCACAATACAAGGATTAATATGGATACAACAAGTTTTAGAGCCTACCGGGTATTCGAAGAGCCCGGGGGCACTTTTACACGCAAGGTGGTGCGGCGCTCGCTCAATGACCTGCCGGATAATGATGTACTGGTACGTGTGGATTATTCTTCACTGAATTATAAGGATGCTTTGTCGGCTTCGGGTCACAAGGGTATCACCCGGAGGTATCCGCATACACCGGGCATTGACTCGGCCGGTGTGGTTGAGGAGGATCGCAGCGGACATTTTCATCCGGGTGATCGGGTTATAGTAGCGGGTTTTGATTTGGGTATGAACACGGATGGAGGCTTTGGCGAATATATCCGGGTACCGGCTGAGTGGGTCATGCCTTTGCCCGGGGGTATGAGCCTTCGTCAAAGCATGGCACTGGGAGCTACCGGATTCACTGCCGCTTTATCGATACATCGTTTGCTTTCTGCCGGGCAGAAGCCTGAGCAGGGACCTGTATTGGTAACAGGAGCGGCCGGTGGTGTTGGAAGCATGGCCGTTTTGATGCTGAAGAAGCTGGGTTTTAAAGTGATTGCTGCCACTTCCAGTCTGGATGATTCTGCCTCTTTCGTCAGCAAGCTGGGGGCTGATGAACATGTGGACAAAAAGGTGACCGACGATCAGTCGGGCAAACCGCTGCGCCGCCCCCGCTGGGCAGGAGCTATTGATGTGGTAGGCGGCAATGTGTTGGCTACCGTTCTGAAAACCTGTGATTACGGAGGCAATGTGACGGCCTGCGGGAACATATTCTCGGATGAATTGCATACAACCGTTTATCCCTTTATACTGAATGCCGTAAGCCTGTTGGGGGTAGATGCCGCCAAGTGCCCCTGGGAATATAGAAAGACCATTTGGAACAAGCTGTCCGGTGAATGGCAGGTCGATGTTTCTCCCATTCTCCGGGAAGTAACCCTTGAGGAACTGGATCAGGCTATTCAACGGATGATCGATAAGAAAAACCGTGGGCAGGTGGTACTTGTGCATCAACACCGTTATCAGGAATAAATCTTCGGGGCCCCTGTTACCGGTTCCGGGGTGCATAGGAGGCGGTGGTATGCCGGGCAGCAAAATAGATCTTGTTTTTTCTGCCCTCGAACCGGTAGGTTTGCGTTTTGCTGGAGTTGCGGGGTGATTGCGGTTGCAATTTTATTACGTTCGTTCCTTCTTCAAGGGGTATGCGGCAGTAATGAATGGAGTAGGGCAGGGTCTGCCAGTTGCGGGTATCAGCTTGTTCGGTCAGGGTGTTGATGATGTTGACCAGGGTTCCCAGGTTCTCATTTTCGTGATCGACGGCTGCTTCCAGCGCTTTTTTCGTGGCGATCCTTAAAATGGCATTTCCTATCTCCCGCAGCATCCTGTCGCGCAGGGTTTTGAATGCTATCTCGTTGATGTCCTGTGCTTTTTCCATGGAATAGGGGTGGTTGTTGCAACGGATCGTTGCCCCGCGGTATACGGGTTTGCGTTCCAGATACCTGGGGAAGGCCACTTTGAAGAATCGAAGCCGGGCGAAGGCATCTTTTTCCTCTTCGCTTTTGTTACCGATGTATAAAGGGAAAGAAAGGTCAAGTGCTTCGTTGCGCATGATCACATATCCTTCCCGGGGAGAAGGGATTTTGGAGAAATGCAGGCTCCATTCATCTTTGACCGGTCCAAAACCATTGAGCCAGAAAAAGATCACCTCCCCATGTTCCCTGGGTTCGTACCGGTAATCGATGTTGAACTGCTTCTCATAATGGCGCACTTCATCACGGAATCCTGTTAGGTAGGCTGTTCTCAGAATATCCCGCTTCAGTTGTTCGGGTACCCTCATGGAAAAGTACTTCTTATAATCTTCCTGATAGACCTCCAGCGCGTTGCGGTAGGCGATGAAGGCATTGTTGTAATCCTGAACGGCTTCATAGATCATGCCCATCAGGTTATGGGCAAAAGCATCCCGCTGATACCGGTTTTTGTGGTCGTCATATTTGTCGTTCAGGGCCTGGAGTCTGAGGTTGATCCGGCGGCACTCCACCAGGGCATCCTCGTAATCCTGCAACTGAACATAATTGAGGGCGGTAAAGTAATGCAGCATCACCGCTTCAAAATCCTCTGGCCGGTATGGTTTGACATTGGGGTTGGTGAGCAGGGCCAATGCCTCCAGACCATAATTCTTCATATAGTCTTCTATGATTCTATCCGCCTGAGAGAAATGCTGGTTGCTTTCCTGGTAATTGTCGAGCATCCAATCCACATATCCATGGTTGAGGTAAGAGAGAAGCTTGTTCTTACCTTCTTTGCTCCTGGTCTCCTGGGTGAGCAGCTGATCAGCTTTTTGAAAATTGCCCCGGTTAATATATGCCTGCAACTGTTGAGTCTGTTGGTAATATGTGGCACACCCGGCAAAGACCACGGCAAAGAGCAGAAACAACAAAAAGCGCTTGCTTGTATAAAAGTGCCTCATGAATGCCGGATACGTTGTATAGGGATCGCTCTAATTCTCAATAAACTTTTTGATTTTTTTGTCGCCGATCCAGACAATCTCGTTGGTTTCCAGGTGGGACAACTCCAGGTTTACCTGGTAATACACCACTTTTTCATTGCGGTAGGCATCTACGATGGAATTGATGTTCCCCTGCATCATGAAGTCGGCTCCAAGTTCTAAACCCCATTGCTTAGCCGTTTGTGATGAGGCAAAATCCTGCTGGTCGGCACGTTCCCTGCGAAGTGCTTCCCTCTGGCTCCCGGCCTGAACAAGGCGGGCCGAACCATCCTGGATGATGGACTTTTCAATGTCCTTGATGAAGGTTTCCGCGTTGATGTGCTCATGGCTTTTGTTTCTCACCAGTCCCACGATCAGTATGGGACGCTCCCCGTTGTGTTTTTGCTTGTAATCTTCCAGCCAGCGGGCATTGAGCACCTGATCCATCAGGGCACCGGCCACCATCTTGGAGTCGGTGTCGTTCCAACGTCCGCTTAGATCTACCTGCTGATCGGTGTTGATTCTGGTTACTTCCCGTTTGGGACTACAGCTGTTCAGTTGCATCACCAGGGATGCCAAAATCAGAAGGGCAAACGATTTTTTCATGCTGTGGCTTTTAAGATGGGGTTTGTGTTTTGTATGGTCGATTATGTTTTTTTCATATTGCTGATGCGTTCCTTCAACTCTTCCTCCAGTTCCTGGCTTACAGGCACCAAGGGAAGCCTGAGCCGGTTGGGGATGATCCCTTTTATGTTCAATGCACATTTTATGCCAGGCGGGTTGCCTTCGGCAAATAATTTTTCCACGATGGGCATCATTTGATAATGAACCTGCCGGGCCGAGGAAAAATCGTTTTTCAGGGCATCGTTTACCATAGTTGACCATTCATGGGGGAACGCATTGGCTGCCACGGATATCACCCCCGATACTCCTATGGACATCAGGGGAAGGGTGATATTGTCCTCACCCGAGACTACGACAAAATCTTCAGGTTTGTGATCGATGATGTGCATGGCCTGGGTCAGGCTTCCGGAAGCCTCTTTGACAGCAATGATGTTGTCAAAATCGTGGGCGAGGGAAACGATCGTTTCGGGGGCGATATTTACACCTGTTCTTCCCGGGACGTTATAAAGGATAACGGGCACAGGTGTATTTTCGGCGATAGTCTTAAAGTGCTGATAAAGACCTTTTTGAGAGGGCTTGTTGTAATATGGGGCAACCGAAAGGATGGCATCGATGCCTTGAAAATCGAAATGCTTCATCTTTTCCAGCACAGCAGCGGTGTTGTTGCCGCCAAGTCCTAGAACAACGGGCAGTTGGCCGTCATTGGCTTTCAAGACAGTATTGACTGCGGCGCGTTGCTCCTCGCCGTTCAGGGTAACCGATTCACCAGTGGTGCCAAGCACCACCAGATAATCGATCCCATTGTCCACGAGAAATTGGATGTGTTTCTTTAATGAGTCGTGATCCACCGATTGATCGGGATTGAAAGGTGTTGTGACTGCCACACCGGTCCCGGTAAATTTTTGAACAGCCATAATTACTGGGGTTTATTGATTCGAGTTAAATAGTATTTAATCTGGTCGATGAGGTATTGGAGGTTTTGCTCCTCCCCGATGCGGATCATCAGATCATAGGCTCTTCCATTGTTGGATTCTTTACCTACCTTGAATTTTGCCCGGGAGAGGTTGTTGACAAATTTCAGGGGCAACAGCCTGTGGGAGCTCAGATCAATGAGGATATCAAAATCCTGTCCAATGAATTGTTGCACAATGCTGTGGATGGGCATGTAGTACCAGTTCAGATCTTTGCGTGTGAAAAGGTTGATTTTGCTGTTGGGTGCCACTTTGGGAGGTATCTCTTTGAAGGGGATGTAGCCCAGGGCATAGACTTTGATTTTTTGGCCCGCCAGGAAATTCAGGAACTGATTGGTCCGATCGAATGAATCTTCTTCTTCCAGGGAAAATATGACCCCCACCCGGGAAGCCGTATCGAAATTATGCACGGTCTTTTCCCGGTTAATCTTTTGTTGTTTCTTCCTCAATAGCCAATCGGCTATTTTTTCTTTTGGTTTCCTGAAAATATCCACTCTACAAGTTTAATAAAATTAGCCAATATGCACAATATTTAGTTGATCAAAGATGCTATTGTCCGATCATATCTAAGAAATCGGATTCGGAGATGACCGGGATATTGTTTTTCCGGGCCTGATCCAGTTT
>JAGXLL010000120.1:0-1427 GCA_018334675.1 Bacteroidales bacterium
GGCGTTGGCCAGGTTGATGTAATTGCCGAAAGCGCCGGCAATGAATATCTCTTCTATGGCTTCTGGTTTGATTTCCATCTTTTGCGACAGGATACGGATACCGGCCGAAATGGCTCCCTTGGCGAGCTGCATTTCACGTATGTCTTGCTGGGTGAGTTCAATTCCCGGAACAATCTCTATGCTTTCCTGCTCATCGGTGAGCTGTCCCCACATATCTATATATCCGCTGGCATGCAGCCAGGCTATGGCATCGATCAGTCCGCTCCCACAGATACCTCTTGGTGCCTTGTTGCCGATGATGTGGTATTGGAGGGGCTCCGTGCCGATATATACCGAGGAGAGGGCTCCGGTGGTGGCTGTCATGCCCATGGAGATGTTGGTGCCCTCAAAGGCCGGACCGGCTGCTGTTGAGGCACAGATCAGCCCTTCACGGTTTCCTATGAGGAGTTCACCGTTGGTGCCGAGGTCGATCAGGCAGTTGATTGCTTCTTTTTCGTGGACGCGGGCTGCCAGTATGCCTGCCAGGATGTCGCTTCCGATAAAACCTCCGATACATGGCATGAAAAGAATATCCGGATCGCCCGGAATGTTCCACTCCAGCGATTGCTTTGTGAATTGCTGAAGCCCCATATCTTCGGGTTGGAACGGGTAAGTGGCCAGGGGCGTCAGGTCGATGCCGCAGAAAAGATGGTGCATCACCGTGTTGCCTACGAGCACAATTTTCTTGACGGCCGGTTTGTGTTGGGAGAGGAGCTGAGCGATCAGCTCGCGGACCTTTTCCCGGATTAACCGGGTAAGTATCTTTTCATCCTGTTTTACCGCGTATTCCACTCGCGACATGATGTCTGCGCCATACCGCGATTGGGGATTGGTGGCGGTGGCAGCGCCGAGCACTTTCCCTTCTTTCAGGTCAATAATCTGGGCAACGAGGGTGGTCGTGCCCACATCAACGGCGATGCCGTAACCTTCCTGCGGGGTGAACTGAAATGGTGTGTTGTCCGCCAGGATAATGGTTTTCCATTGATCCACTTCCAGGGTTACGTTTTCAGATACCCGGCTCATACAGGCGAGCCTCCATTCTTCGGATAATCCCAGGTCCCTCAGCGCCTGGCGGTGCTCCTTATCCAGCGGAATGTTGCCTTCCAGCATCCGCACCTTGCATCCCCCGCAGGTGCCTTTCCCTCCACACGGAAACTCCACGCCATATTCATGCAGGACATCGATCAGGGGTGTACCTTCTGCAACGGTGAAGTTGCGGTGGAGAGGTTCCAGCTGAATTGTATAAAATTTATCTCTCGTGCCTTCGTTTTTTGTCATTCAATTGTCATTCATGGTCATTCATTGTATTCGTTGAGAAGCCAGGTAATTGCATACTAGATGAATTGACCGTTAGCTTAAATTTGGGCACTCACTACTCAAAACTCACT
>JAGXLL010000120.1:1662-5186 GCA_018334675.1 Bacteroidales bacterium
TTCTCGTTTTCCCATTCTCCCATCTACCTGCTGTTGCTATCGGTAACGCGGGACCCGACCCCGCCTCCGCTTCGCTCTTGCGGGGCAAGAACCCGGGACACGCTCTTCGCTCTTTGCTCTCTGCTATCCTTTCAGCTTTTCCCCGATCTTCTTTACATGTTCGGGAGTTGTTCCGCAGCATCCGCCTATAACATTGGCTCCGGCCTCTACAAGCTGAGGTACATAGCTGGCCATCTCATCCGGAGTTTCCGGGAATATGGTTTTGCCTTCTTCATAAACCGGCATACCGGCATTGGCGTGCACGACTACCGGCATCTCGCTGTTGACGGCCCGGATCTCCCTGACCACTTCAACCATCCGTTCGATACCGTTGCCACAGTTGGAGCCGATCAACGTTGCCCCTGCATCGGGTATTACGGGAAACATTTGCGCCGGTGCTATACCCATCATGGTCTTGTAGTCGCCGTCCACCGTTTTCTCAAAGGTCATGGTGCAGGCGATCTCACAGGCGGTATTGTCACTGGCAGCCTGAACGGCAAGCCTGGCCTCATCCAGGTCCGACATGGTCTCCACCAGGATGACATCCACGCCACCTTCCTCCAGGGCTGTTGCCTGTTGTTTAAAGGCTTCGTAAAGATCGTCTTCACTGACCTCCCCGGTGATGAGCATCTTGCCGGTGGGGCCAATGGATCCCATTACAATGACATCTTCTCCGGCAGCCTTTCGGGATAACTCACCGGCCAGCCGGTTGATCTCCGATGTACGTTCGCCCAGCCCGTATTGCTCAAGTTTAAAGCGGCTGCCGCCGAAGCTGTTGGTCTTGACCAGCCGCGAACCTGCTTCAATGAAATCCCGTGCTACCTCTTCCACCAGCTCAGGATGGTTAATGTTCCATTCTTCCGGGCATTCTCCGATTTCCAGTCCTTTCCGCTGCAGGTTGGTGCCCCAGGCGCCATCGGAGAGGACCGTGCTTTTGTTGCTTACCAGTTGGGATAGTTTTTTCATAGTTACTTGTTTTTATGGTATGAACATTTTTCTCATTTCGCGTGGGCTAATGTTGTCCCCCATGGCAATGATCTCGGTATTGCCGTTGTAATTCGGCAGTGTTTCCGAACTGTACTGCTCAAAAGAGGTCTGCAATGCCAGTGCTGAGCCGTCTGAAAGCTTTACATATCCCTTCATCCGGTATGTTTTGGGTATATATTTTTCCAGAAACCGATCGAGCTGTTCCCGGGCCACCGGTCGGCTGGTTCGGATCACTACCGAGCGGATGTCTGGCCTGCCGCCCGGCTCAAGGGCAGACAGATCCCTGCTCTGTTTCACAGCTACCGGATCAGCAGGCTGCTCCTGAAGTATCCGGCGAAAGGCTATATCACAGTAAGTGGCATTAACAACCTCCGCATAAGGGTTTAATTCCTTGATGCGCCTTTGAATTGCCTCAATATCACCTCCCAGATCTGTTTTGTTGATGACCACTGTGTCGGCTATACGTACCTGATGGGTGATGCGGGTCATCCTGGGCTCCATCTCCAAAAATTTTGATGCATCCACAATGCACATGGTATGGGCCAGGTAGATTTTTTGGTTCAGCTCAGGGGCATCCAGCAGTTCTCCTATGGAAATAGGATCAGCCAATCCTGAGGCCTCCAGGAAGATGAGATCAGGTGCTTCCTGGTCAATGAAAGCGCCCAGCGAATCAATGAAGCTGCTCAGCAGGCAAACGCAGAACACAGAACCTTTGTTAATCTCCAGTATTTCAAAAGACTTTCCGGATGACTTCAGATCAGTTCCGTCCACGTTAGCCGGAGCGAACTCATTCTGGATAATGCCGATTTTTTGACTGTCGGCATAATCTTCAAGGATGCGCCTGAGCAAAGTGGTTTTTCCGCTACCCAGAAAGCCGGTTACCAGATAAAAGGGTATCATACCGCTTCGATTGTTTTGATCCATTCTTTGATGACCTCCACAGAGGGTTTGTTGCCCTGGGATTTTAGCCGATAATTCACCGTTACTACAGCCGGTGTTTGGGTAACACCAAAGGATGCCACCATGTTGGGATCCGTGACGGATTTGATCTTTATATCCGAACCCAGCTCGTATTGGGCCTGATCGATCAGTGGTATTAATTCATCGCACTCCTGTTGGTTATTGCCTAGAACCAACAGTTCGCCCTTGTTGACATTGATCTTCAGCCGCAGCTTTTCATTGATCCGTTGCTGAATGGCTTCAATTAGCTTATTTTTCGGGGGAATCTGGGAAACAAAGGTGATCCTGCCGTCAATGCAAATGGTGGGGATGTTCTTTACATACAGGGACGACATAAAGTTAACGGATTTTACATCTTTCACCGAATGCTCCCGCCATTCCACGATGCCTTCAAAATGAGGGGCTATCTGTTTAACGGCCTCCACCATGTACATACAGGGGGTACAGGATTCGGAGTCAAGTGTGATAACATCCACCACTACCTTGTCGGTGTTGCCGTAATCCTCCAGGTTCAGCAGCTTTTCTGCATCCTTTTTCTGCTCCAGGGCCCGGATCACATCCTGTTGATAAGGATCGCGAACCAGTTGGGTGATGGCCTGCAGATTTTCCGGCGGTGTGTCCATGGGCAGGTCGCAGCCCGGAGCCAGAATGAAGCCATTATCTCCTGCCAGATCCATACACCTGAGGGCTTCCTGCTGGGCGTCTTCTTCGGTGCCCAAAAGCAGCACCACCGTCAGCCGCAGGTTGCCTCCAAAGCTGATGTTGTTTTTCAGGGCCACATCCCGGACATAATCCAGGGGGATGTTCTCATCAATGGAGACATTGTCGGGCCTGCACCGGCACATGGCCTCGATATTCTGCTGGGCGTGGCCGCATACAAAGAAAGAGCTCCATACATCTTGTTTCCTGATGTGGTCAAAGATTTCGGTGGCAGGCGGGGTTACGAATGTTTCAAACGAACCGGGATCAATTTGGCTGGTCATGGGATCCACCACGGCAATTACGTCCGCTCCTGCTTCAATGTAATAATCTGCGGTTTTCTTGACAATATCCCTGGTGTATGCCAATAAACTGTTGATGGTGTCGGGGTCCATCATCATGGTGGTGAAAATCTCCGTCCCCATTAAATGGAGAGCCAGGGTAAACGGACCGGTAACCAGTCCGTAGAGGGCGGTATCGGGATATTTTTGGCGCAACTCCCTCGTTGCTTCCAGGGCAACAGGCAGCCTGCCCTTGTCCGGGCCGAATTCCGGCAGGTCATCCACCGTTTTTCCTTCCATTAGGGGATGGGAGATCACCGAAGGCGGGTTGTCATCGGACCACTGCAGGCCGCATCCCAGTATCTCTGCTTCCACCTGAAGATCGAACATGATGGGTATTCCGTCCGGTTCATAGCGGTCAATGGCTGCTGAAATTCCGTTCACCAAATGCTCACGGGAAGTCAGGTATTCCCGTGCGTCCACCCCGGTCAGATATCCCCCGTGAACGCCCACAAAAGGAACCCAGGGGATGCGTTCGGTTTTTTCGAGACGAAAAGC
>JAGXLL010000121.1 GCA_018334675.1 Bacteroidales bacterium
ATGAAACCTGCATCCAAGAACTTACACAACAAGGACATGATTATTTCATGCAGGTTCCATACGGCCAAATCATTAAATAAAAGATAAGCGTATGAATAGTTACTTGAAACATGATGGCTGGAAAATCATTGAAGAGGGGTTTACCCCGGCCAATAACCGGGCCTCCGAAAGCATCTTCAGCTTAGGTAACGGCCGAATGGGGCAAAGGGCCAATTTTGAGGAGACCTATTCGGGCGATTCCCTGTTGGGCAACTACATAGGTGGCATCTACTATCCTGATAAAACCAAGGTAGGATGGTGGAAGAACGGATATCCCGAATATTATGCCAAGGTTTTGAATGCCCCCAACTGGATCGGTATCCGCTTTACCATTGATGGCCATGAGTTGGATCTGGCCCGTTGCGGGGTTAAAGATTTCGTGCGCACGCTTAACATGCGGCAGGGCCATCTAGAGAGAAGCTTCCGGGCTGTGCTGCCCGGCAACAAGATCGTTCAGGTGCGAACCACTCGTTTCCTAAGCATTGTGGATGATGAAACAGGGAACATCCGCTACGAGATCATCCCGGAAAACTTCACCGGCGATTTCCAGGTCACCCTCGACCTCGATGGCGACATCATGAACGAGGATGCCAATTATAATGAAAAATTCTGGGATGAAGTGGATAAATCCGCTTCTGCGGCCAACCGGGCCACCCTCACGGCAAAGACCAAAAAACTGGATTTCCGGGTCTGCCTGGGAATGGATTTCAGCATGTACATCAACGATGAAAAGATGGAGCCTGAGGCGAAGCCGGTTGAAAAAGAAAAATACATTGCCAAAAAAGCAGCTTTTCAGGTCAGGCAGGGCGATCAGCTAACGGTTTACAAGCATGCAGCCATCGTCAGTACCCTGAATCACGAAAAAGAGCGGCTGACCGAGGCTGCAGAGCAACAACTGGATCAGGCCGTAGAAAAAGGTTTTGAACGCATGCTTCAGGAACAAGCCAATGCCTGGGAAAAGAAATGGGAAGACAGCGACATCGTCATAGATGGCGATCTGGCGGCCCAGCAAGGCATCCGTTTCAACATCTTCCAGCTGAATCAAACCTATACCGGTGAAGACGAAAGGCTCAACATCGGCCCCAAGGGATTTACCGGTGAAAAATACGGAGGAAGCACATACTGGGATACCGAAGCCTATTGCCTGCCTTTCTACCTGCGTACTTCCGATCCGTCGGTACCCAGGAACCTGCTGCTATACCGGTACAAACACCTTCAGAAAGCCATTGAAAACGCAGAAAACCTTGGATTCACCAACGGGGCAGCCCTCTACCCCATGGTGACGATGAACGGCGAAGAGTCCCATAATGAATGGGAGATCACCTTTGAAGAGATCCACCGCAATGGGGCCATCGCCTATGCCATCTTCAACTACATGCGCTATACGAGCGATGAACAATACCTGTTCGATTACGGCCTGGAAGTGCTCATCTCTATCTCCCGGTTCTGGCGCCAGCGGGTGAACTGGTCGGAACCCAAGCAAAAGTACGTGATGCTCGGAGTAACCGGGCCCAACGAATACGAGAACAATGTCCACAACAACTGGTATACCAACCTGATTGCCACCTGGACCATGGAATATACCATGTATGCCATCGATAAGGTCAACCGGGAAGACCCCGAGAGATACCAACAAATCGTGGATAAGTTGCATTTTAACGACATCACCGAAACCAATGAGTGGAGGGAGATCATTGAGAACATGTACTTCCCCTATGATCCGGAAAGAAAAATATACCTCCAGCAGGAAGGTTATCTGGACAAGGAACAAAAAACCACCGACGACCTGAAGCCCGAAGAAAGGCCCCTGAATCAAACCTGGTCGTGGGACCGCATCCTGCGCTCCTGCTTCATCAAACAGGCTGATGTACTACAGGGCCTCTATTTCCTGGAAGATGACTACGACCCGGAAACCATACGGCGGAACTTCGATTTCTATGAGTCCAGAACCGTTCATGAGTCATCCCTCTCTCCTTGCGTACATGCCATACTCGCCTCCAAACTGGGTTATACCGAAAAAGCCTATAACTTGTATGTAAGAACAGCCCGTTTGGATCTGGATGATTACAACAATGAGGTAGCCGAAGGCTGCCACGTCACCAGCATGGCAGGAACCTATATGAGCATCGTTGAAGGGTTCGGTGGTATGCGCATACAGGATAAGGAACTGCATTTTAATCCTTTCATACCGGATCAATGGAATCTGTATTCGTTTATCATCAAATTCAGGGGCCGCCAACTCAAACTGGAGGTAGACAAAAAAGGAGCCCGCATCTACAACCAGTCGGGCGATCCCATCACCCTCTACCTGTTCGGTCAAAAACATACCATCGGCGAACAGGAACATTCAGAAGCTGCCCATCCCGGCTCCTGATAGAATAACCGACAGGCCCCATTCCATCTGGAGCCTGGAATATCCAGGAGGAAAGAATAATAAGCCTGTGAAGCAAACCATAAAAAAGAGGACTTGAATATCGAGTCCTCTTTTTTGTATGGGTCTTGGTGGTACCTGTAAAGAACCGTTCAGATCAGTCACCGAAACTGATGCCTACCCCGCGGGCGTTCTTGATCAGATCGGAATCCTCACTGACGAAGTTGCGCTGGCTGATGGCATCCTTCAAAGGAACGGAGGTGATATGAGGGTGCTGATAGGAAACCATCTCGCCGAATTTGCCTTCCTTCACCATGTTAAAGGCTTTCACACCGAACTGGGTGGCCAGCACCCGGTCATAAGCCAAAGGTACACCACCACGTTGAAGGTGTCCCAATACTGTGCTGCGGATGTCGTATGGACAACCGGCATCCTTGAGTTCTGACACCAGACGGGCAGAAGCACCGCTGAGTTTCACATTTCCGCGGCCCACTTCACCGGTATTTTCGGTAGCTTTACCACCTGATTTGGCATGGGCTCCCTCAGCGATGACGATAATAACAAAACCGCGGTCCTTTCGGAACCTGGAATTGATACGTTCCATCACCTTATCAATGTCATAGGGTATCTCAGGAAGCAGACAGATCTCTGCTCCACCCGCCACGGAAGCATTTAGTGCAATCCAGCCCGAATCGCGGCCCATCACCTCCAGGACAAACACACGGTTGTGGCTTGCTGCAGTGGTTACAAGCTTGTCCACCGACTCGGTGGCAATCTGTACGGCGGTCTGATAACCAAAGGTCGAATCGGTAGCCGACAAGTCGTTGTCTATGGTTTTGGGTACCCCAATCACATTAAGGCCTTTTTCATATAATGCCTGTGAAATCTGTTGGGATCCGTCGCCTCCTATATTGATTACCGCATCTACACCCATATATTGAAGCTTGCGAATCATCTCATCCGAACGGTCAACGGCTCCCCATGATCCATCTTTATTTTTGACGGGCCAGGAAAAAGGCCCCCCTTTATTTGTGGTCTCCAAAATGGTGCCTCCCTGGAAATGGATGCCTGAGACGGTGTGCTCATCCAACACCTTAATCTCACTGGGCTCCCACAGGATACCATTAAAAGCCTGCACACTTCCTAATACTTCCCAGTCTCTTTCCTTCGAGGCTCTCTTAACAACAGCCCGTATGACTGCATTAAGTCCTGGGCAATCACCTCCTGCAGTGGCTATTAATACTCTGTTCATAAATCTTTCTTTTAATTAATCTTAAATTAATCTTGGTTCTACATACTTAAGTCGAAGCAAAAGTAAAAAATATATGATTTGATCCTAAAACATATGAAAAAAAACCCCAAAATCTTTTGGCTTGGCCGCGATTTGAATTAATTTAATAACCTCTGGTGATGTATCATTTCCGGGATTAACAGCATCTTTTTCAAACGATCTTAAAGAAAAACCTATGAAAAGACCACAAAGAAGCATTATGCACAATTTCTCGATTGTATGGATATCGGCACTCGCCCTGCTCATAGCTGCTGCATCCTGTCAGCAGGATAGCCAAGAAAAGACCGCTCAGCAGGAAAAAGACACGATCGCTCAGGTCAGCCATCCTCAGTGGAGTAAGGATGCCACCATCTATGAAGTCAACATCCGTCAGTATACCGAACAAGGCACTTTCAATGCCTTTGCCGGACACCTGCCCCGCTTAAAGGAGCTGGGCGTGGACATCCTCTGGATCATGCCCATTCACCCGATCGGCGAGAAAAACCGCAAGGGCAAGCTGGGCAGCTATTATTCAGTGAGGGACTATTATGGGATTAATCCCCGGTTCGGCAACATGCAGGATTTTAAAGACCTGGTGGACAAAGCCCATTCAATGGATATGAAACTGATCATCGACTGGGTAGCCAACCACACAGCCTGGGATAACCCCCTGATCGAGAAACATCCCGGCTGGTACCTGAAGGATTCCACCGGTAACATCCGTGCCCCGGTCGAAGACTGGTCGGATGTAGCGGGACTGAATTATGAGGTACCCGCTGTACGCAACTATATGGTTGAAGCCATGAAATATTGGGTTAAGGAAGCCGATATCGACGGCTATCGCTGCGATGTGGCGCATATGGTGCCGGTAGACTTCTGGAAGCGCGTACACAATGAGCTCGACCAGATCAAGGATGTCTTCATGCTGGCCGAAGCTGAAGGACCTGAATACCACCGGGCTTTCGACATGAGCTATGCCTGGGAGCTGCACCACCTGATGAACCAGGTGGCTCAGGGTGAGGAAGAAGTACAGGTACTTACCGAATATTTGGAAAAGGAAAAGGAGCATTATCCTGATAATGCCTACCGCATGAGCTTCACCTCCAACCACGACGAGAACAGCTGGAACGGAACCGTATATGAAAGAATGGGGGAAGGAGCCAAAACATTCACTGTCTTTACCTACACTTTCCCGGGAATGCCCCTGATATACAGCGGACAGGAAGCCTGTATGGACAAGCGGCTGGAATTCTTCCAAAAGGATCCCATCGACTGGGATACGGATTGTGATATGGATGCGTTCTACACGAAGATGAACCAGCTGAAGGAGGATAACCCCACCCTTTGGAACGGAGAATTTGGAGGAGAAACCATCCAAATCGACACCGACCAACCCGGCGATGTATTTGCCTTTATCCGTGAGCAGGATGATACACAAACGTTGGTGGTGCTGAACTTCTCAGAT
>JAGXLL010000122.1:0-2605 GCA_018334675.1 Bacteroidales bacterium
TGCTTCCCACCATGGAGGATCTCACCCGAACCCTGGAGCATATTGGTGTTAAGAACCATTATCTTGGCCTGTTTGGTTCCTATAGCTGGAATGGAGGGGGTGTAAAAAAACTCCGCGAGTTTGCCGAGAAAGGAGAGTGGGAGATGGTTGGTGAACCTGTTGATATCAAAGGTATTCCCGGAGAGGCGGCTTTCCGTCAGTGTAAGGAACTAGCCAATGGCATGGCAGTCAAACTTAACGCATTCGGGTAACGGTTATACATTGATTCCTGATTGATTCCAAGAATTCCAAAGCTACAGAACCATGAAAAGAGAATTGGAAGCAGGCATGACCCACAGGGAGACCAGAAAGGTGGAGCGTGCCGACACGGCAGCCCGGTATGGATCGGGGACCCTGGAGGTATTGGCCACCCCGGCTATGATTGCCCTGATGGAACACACGGCATTAAAGACCGTGCTTCCCTGTTTACCGGAAGGCTATGATACAGTGGGCTTTGAAGTTAACATCCGGCACCTGAAGCCCACCCCGGTTGGCAAACAGGTGGAATGTAAGGCCACCCTGACCGAAGTAGAGGAAAAGAAGCTGGTCTTTGAGTTAGAAGCACGCGATGAAGAGGGTGTCATTGGCAAGGGAAGCCACATCCGCTATATGATCAACCAGGAAAAATTCATGTCGAACTTATAAAATCCTTAGTTATGAAAAAAGGTATGATTCTTTCTCTTCTTGCCCTTTGGTTTTTAAGTGGATCGGCCCTTCAGGCCCAACAAATTAAAAAGCTGCCCGAACCTCAGAAAACGGGGGGAGCCCCGGTGATGAAGGTGCTGAGTGAGCGCCATTCTTCCAGGGAATTCGCCGACAAGACCCTGAGCGACCAGATGATGAGCAACCTGCTTTGGGCGGCCTTCGGCATCAACCGGCCGGAATCCGGCAAACGTACAGCCCCTTCCTCCCATAATGTACAGGATATCCAGCTGTATGCGGTCACCGCTGAAGGGGCCTGGCGGTATCTGCCTGAACAACATACCCTGCGCCAGGTGAACAGCAAAGATGTGCGTGCTGCTATGGGCAAGCAGGAATTCGTCAAGGATGCCGGTGTGAACCTGGTCTATGTATCGGATTTCTCCAAATACTCAGGCGACGATCAACAGCTTAAACAGCAGGCGGCTGCCACACATTGCGGCTTTATAGGACAAAACGTATATCTCTTCTGTGCTTCTGAAGGACTTAACACGGTTTTCCGGGGCTGGATCGACAAGGCCAAAATAGCAGAAGTACTGAATCTTTCCGAAGATCAGCATGTAATGTATAGTCAGTCTGTTGGATTGCCAAAATGATGATGCATGCCATTTGATTTTGATCAAGCCGTACCGAGAGAAAATACAGATAGTGTAAAATATGACCTGAGAGAGAAACTCTTTGGCAGAGAGGATATAATCCCCATGTGGGTGGCTGACATGGACTTCAGGGTTCCGCCTGCCGTCTCGCAAGCCATACATGAGCGGGCAAACCATGGAATATACGGTTACAGCATCCGCCCCGAAGGATTTTATGATTCTGCCATATCATGGATGGATAAAAGGCATGGATGGCAGGTTGCCCGGGATTGGCTGACCTTTTCCCCGGGCATCGTTCCGGGGGTCAACCTGGCCATCATGGGGCTGACGGCCCCGGGTGACAAGATCATGATACAGCCGCCCGTGTACTTCCCATTCTTTGATGCCATCAAAAAAAACGACCGGCAGCTGGCCGAAAACAGGCTGATATTGAGAAACGGCCGCTACTATGTGGACCTGGAGGATTTTGAAAGGCAATTGCAGGGAGGGGTGAGGATGTTCATTCTTTCTAATCCGCACAATCCCGGCGGATCAGTATGGACCCGCCAGGAACTGGAAGATATGGGGAATCTGTGCCTGCAATACGGGGCCACCATCATTGCCGATGAGATCCATTGCGATATCGTGTTTCCCGGTTATCGATACACGCCCATGGCATCCATCTCGGAAGAGATCGCTTCTCAAACCCTCACCTTCATAGCCCCCAGCAAAACCTTTAACATTGCCGGGCTATCCACTTCGGTAGGTATCATATCCGACAGCTCCCTACGCCGGGAATTCAACAGGATGCTGGATCGCATCCATATCGGTCACGGCAACATCTTCGGTACTGTAGCCCTTCAGGCGGCATACAACCATGGTGGAGAATGGCTCGACCAGCTGCTGGTTTACCTGAAGCAAAACCTCGAGCTGATCGAGCACTATATCCATGAGCGCCTGGATGGCGTCAAACTGATCCGTCCCGAAGGAACCTATCTGGCCTGGCTCGACTGCCGCGAGCTGCCCCTTGAAAATGACCGGATCAACCGTTTCATGATCGAACAGGCCGGGGTGGGTCTCAATGACGGTGCCTCCTTTGGGGAAAACGGACAGGGTTTTCAAAGGTTGAATTTTGGATGCCCGCGTTCCACTTTGCAAAAGGTTTTGGAGAATCTGGACCACGCAATCCGGAATATATAGTATCTTGTACTTTCATTTGCCTGCCTGATCATTTTTAATCAATTAATCAATAAAATTCTATGTTGCCATGAAAACCATCCAAAAACAACTGC
>JAGXLL010000122.1:2618-5055 GCA_018334675.1 Bacteroidales bacterium
ACTGCAACTGCCACTAATCCTCCTCCTGCTCCTATCTTCCTGTGCCAGCATCAAGCCCGATCGTACCTACAACATCTCACAGGGAGAAGAATTTGTCATTAAACTTAAAGCCAATCCCTCCACAGGCTACCAGTGGAAGATAAAAGAAGGGCTGATTGATTCCGGGTTGTCTCTTATGAAAGAATCCTATGAGCCTGAACCCAATCCCACCGATAAACCCCGTCTTGGAGCAGGTGGCACCAAATCATGGCGGTTTCGTGCGGAGAAAAAAGGAGAGACCATCCTGACTTTCGTCTACCAGCGGGCAGGTGAAAAGGAACCCGGACAAGTCAAGCATTTCCGGGTTGCGGTAGAATAAGTGCCTCCCAGGCAACCAACGGTTTATTCCCCCCGGGCATTCAACATTTATTTAGTTTAAATTGTTACACTTGTCAAAATTAAATGTTATGAATGCCCATTCAGGATCTTATAACCATCTTCGGGACCAGACCAGTCCCTACCTGTTACAGCATGCAACCAACCCCGTGGAATGGTTTCCATGGGGAGATGAAGCCTTTGAAAAAGCCAGGCAGCAGAACAAACTGGTTCTGGTAAGCATTGGTTATGCGGCGTGCCATTGGTGTCATGTCATGGAGAAGGAGTGTTTCAGCGATCCTGAGGTAGCAGCCCTGATGAATAAACACTTTGTCAGCATCAAGGTTGACAGGGAAGAGCGCCCCGACATAGATCATTATTACATGGAATCGGTACAGCTGATCACGGGCTCCGGAGGATGGCCTCTGAATTGTTTTGCTCTGCCCGATGGCCGGCCGGTTTTCGGAGGTACCTATTTCCCCCCCGACAAATGGAAGCAAGTGCTCAACCTCCTGGCCCAAGCCTATCGGCAGGAACCCGAAAAACTCAACCAGCAAGCCGATCAGCTCGAACAGGGGCTTGATCAGATGCAGATCACCCATCTCTCTCAAACACTGGACTCATTTAAACAAGACGAGCTCGATCAATATGTTCAGCGTATAAGGCAGAACCTGGATGATGAAAACGGCGGGCTGAAAGGAGCCCCCAAGTTTCCCATGCCCTTGTTGTATCATTTTCTGCTGAAGTATCATTTTGAAACAGGTGATGAATCCTTGCTTGAACATATCCAACGCACCCTCACCCGAATGGCTGAAGGAGGCATCTACGATCACCTGGGTGGGGGATTTGCCCGTTATTCAACCGACAAGAACTGGACGGTCCCGCATTTTGAAAAGATGCTCTACGATAATGCCTTGTTGGCCAGCCTCTACAGCCAGGTTTATATGCATACCAAACAGGATTTTTTCCGGCAAACGGCCATTGAAACATTAAACTTCATGAAGGATGAGATGCTTTCGGAGGATTTTATGTTCTACTCCTCCATCGATGCTGACAGCGAAGGGGGAGAAGGGCGGTATTATACATGGGGAAGATATGAGATTGATCTGGCCTTGTATAATGATGCCGGGATATTCAGTGATTATTTCGGGGTGAGTGAGCAAGGCAATTGGGGAGAGGTCAACATCCTGAAAAAAAACATGGACATCCCCCAGCTGGCCATCAAATACAACCAGGCCGAAAGCAAGATCCGGGAAGTCATCAATAAGGGCAAGACCCTGTTGCTCAACAGGCGGAAGAAAAGAACCCCGCCCCCCAAGGATCAAAAGGCCATCACCTCGTGGAATGCCCTGGCCATTAAAGCCTTCATTCATGGCTATCAGGCTACAGGCAAACGCGAGTACCTGAGGATAGCCCTGAGCAGTGCCGAGAACATCATATCCCGACAACTCGAGAGCGGTTACCGGCTCAGCCGCATCTATGCCGGCGGCCAGTCATCGGTGGACGGCTTCCTGGATGATTATGCTTATCTGGGCGATGCATTGCTGGAGGTCTATCAGATCACTTTTGATGATAAATGGGTAGACTGGGCCGCCAAAATAACTGATTATGCCCTGAAGCAGTTTGTCGACTCCGGGAGCCATCTTTTGAATTATGCCCGTAGGATGGATCACAGGCTGACAACCAACCCCAAGGAGCTCATCGATGCTGTATTACCCTCTTCCAATTCGGTGTTCGCCAGGAATTTATTTATCCTGGGTCAATATTTTGCCTCCGAATCATATATCGACCGGGCGCGGAAGATGCTGGCTGCAACAAACACCATGATTCCAAGGGATCCCTCTTATTTTGCCAACTGGTTAAGTCTGATGACCTGGTTTGTCCATCCGCCTTATGAGATTGCCATCGTGGGCCGAAAAGCCGAAGAATACCGCAGCCGGTTCGAGAATTTGTACCACCCGGCTATCATCCTGGCAGGAGGCACCCATGAAGGCAACCTGCCCATATTGAAAAACCGTTTCAAACTGGGCAAGACCCAGATCTATATTTGTCAGGGACAGGTTTGTCAGGAGCCCATCAGCAA
>JAGXLL010000046.1 GCA_018334675.1 Bacteroidales bacterium
CCGTCGTAGATGTGATCCTCATCCGACCAGCTGTTCTTTACGATAAAATAACGGGTTCCGTTTTGATCCCTGGCAATGCCGGTAATGTGCATACCATGATCATCCGTGGTATTGTAATTATTGAAAGCTTGCTGGCGCATCTGCTGGGTAATCTTCTTTTCCTCCCCCGGACCATCAAAATTATAGAGCATCTGTTGTTTCTCTTCTTCTGTAAGCTCCTCCCATTTGGCCTTTTCCGTGTCACTCATATCCTCAAAATCCCGGGTCGGGACAACCGCAACCCCATTATTCCAGGAGAAACCCTTATCGCTCACATCTGCAGCCCAGGCAATGGTGTATCCCTGCTCAATGGAGTTGTACATCACCTCCATCAGCTCATCCATGGGTACATTGTAAACCCTGTCGTAAGCCCAGTTGTCAGGTACCTCCAGGATAAAACGGGAATAGAAAGGATGATGGGTGTAAGAGCTTAATTCAACATAATCGTCGGGATTGATCCCAACATATTCGCTGGCAAAGGTTTTGGGGGTATATTCCCTGCCTTTATAAGTGAATGTTTCCGGGGTTTCACCCAGATAGGTATCCAACAGCTTATCGAAGCCCTCATGCCATACCGGAGTAAGTTCGCTGTTTCGGTTCTTCAATACCTGATCGACATACCCTTTCAGTACGGCATCCAGTTCACCGTGTACGTGTTGGTCGGTACCATATTTCAGCCCGGGATAGGCCTCTTCTGGTACAATACCATTGTCGCGGATCATATTGGTGACATCATGGAAAGCCCCTCCAGCGGCAAAGTTGAGATGGCCATGAAAACGAACATATTTTCTGGCTTTATCAGAATAAGCATGACGCACAATCCACATCTCCGATAAATTGGTCGTTTCTTTACCCATCCTCAACATCTCCGACTCCAACATGGAAAGGGCAGAAAAACTCCAGCATGTACCAGAACGATGCTGATCTTTGACGGAAGTAGCATCCAGCCGCTTAACGGTGGTGAATTCATAACCGTTCTTCCCTTCATCCTGGGAAAAGGCATTGGAAAAGCTGAAAAGAACGGCAAATAATAAGATGGAAAAAATTTTGGGTGATCTCATTTTTCAGTATTTTTTGGTTCGTATGCAAATATCATAAAAAAATCACCAAATGATACACCAGGCAAAAAATATTGTAGAATTGGCGAAAAATGAATAGTTTTGATCATTAAAAACAGATTCCATGAAATTTCAACCCTCTGAACTCATTGTCAATCAGGATGGGAGCATTTTCCATCTCAAACTGAAGCCGGAAGACATCGCCGATGATATTATCCTGGTGGGAGATCCAGGCAGGGTAGACCTGATTGCAACTTTTCTTGACAAAGTAGAAGTGGAACGGCAAAACCGTGAATTCAAAACCATTACCGGTACATATAACAACAAACGGGTAAGCATCCTCTCCTCCGGCATAGGTACCGATAACATCGATATCGTGATCAATGAGCTGGATGCCCTTAAAAATATTGATTTGGCCACGAAACAGGTAAAAAAGCAACTGCAGAGCCTCAGGCTTATCCGGCTGGGCACCTCAGGTGCTTTACAGGAAGACATCCCATCGGGGTCTTTTGTGATGACCTCCCGATCCATTGGATTTGACAACCTGATGCAATTTTATAATATTCCCCGGCCGGAATCCTCTTTGAAGATGGAGCAGCAACTCAAGGAGCATTTGGGCTGGCCCCCCGCATCCAGTTATCCTTATGTCGTGGATGCTTCAAAAAAAATGATATCCCAAATCGATAACAAAGGCTTTATCCCGGGCACGACCATTTCAGCTCCCGGATTCTATGGGCCTCAGGGGCGACAATTACGTATTCCGCTGGCTGATGAACATCTGAACAATAAAATCCGGAATTTCCGGTTCCATAATTTAAGGATCACCAATTATGAGATGGAAAGTTCCGCCATCTATGCCCTGGCGTCAAGCCTGGGTCATGAAGCGGTAACGGTATGCGCCATCATTGCCAACAGGTTAAGGGGAGACCATCTTAGTGATTATCAACCGAAAATCAAGGAGCTGGTGAAAACGATACTGGATAAAATCTAAATTGCTAGGCATATTGGGAGCACTGAGTGAACAAGAGATAAAGGCGTTGGTTAAACTCCTGGACGACCCTGATGATCAAATATATCAACAGGTATCCGATCAGCTTAAAAGTCAGGGGTATGATGTAATACCCACCTTGGAGCAAGCCTGGGAGCGATCTTTCAATGAGAAGATACAGACCCGGCTCGAGAGCCTCATCCAGGAGATACAACTTAACTCGGCCACCACCAACCTGGGAAAGTGGGTTCACGAAGGGGGCCAAAACCTTTTTGAGGGAGCCTTTTTAGTTGCCAAACATCAGTATCCGGAGCTAAGCTTCGATTATTACAACCAAAAACTGGAAGAGATCAAAAGGGATGTATGGCTCGAGCTGAATGAGAACCTTACTGCTCTGGAAAAGGTACGCATCATCAATCATGTATTTTTCAAGATATACGGCTTCTCCAGCAATGCAGCCAACTTCTATGCCCCACAAAACAATTATATCAACCACGTGTTGGAAACCAAAAAAGGCAATCCCATTACCCTGAGCATTCTCTATTCCTCATTGGCTCAGAAACTGGATATACCCATCTATGGGGTGAACCTGCCCAAAAACTTTATCGTAGCCTATAAGAATGAATTCACCCGGAAAGAAGACCCCCAAAACCAGGTGCTCTTTTATATCAATCCCTTTAACAAGGGGGCGATTCTCGGCAAGAAAGAAATCGACTATTTCATTAAACAACAGGCCCTCAAGCCCCGGAAAGAATATTATTTACCCTGCTCTCATATCGAGATCATCCAAAGGCTAATCAACAACCTGATCTATTCATATGACAGGCTGGGCTATCCGGATAAGATCAAGGAATTGAATCAGCTTTACAGGATATTGATCGACAACACCAGCCGGGAGGGTTAACCGATCTTATCCACCTGATCGTTTTCCAGCTTATACTTCTCATTACTTTCCGGGCATACAGCTATGCCATCTTCATCAAAGCGAAGCCTGTGGCCGTACTCGCTCATCCATCCGGCATGCCGGGCCGGATTGCCCAACACCAGGGAATAGGGTTTCACTTCCCGGGTCACCACCGCACCCGCACCGATAAAGGCATATTCTCCGATGTCAATGCCACACACGATGGTGGCATTGGCGCCGATGGTGGCTCCTTTCTTAACAAGGGTCCGCTCGTATGCTCCCCTTCTGTTTATGGCGCTGCGGGGATTGCTCACATTGGTGAATACCATGGAGGGGCCCAGAAAAACATCCTCCTCACATATCACTCCGGTGTAAAGAGATACATTGTTCTGAACCTTGACATTTTTGCCCAATTTCACATCGGGGGCCACCACCACATTTTGACCCAGATTGCAATGTTCGCCTATACGGGCTCGCGACATGACATGGCTGAAATGCCAGATCTTTGTTCCTTTCCCTATCTGGCATCCTTCATCGATCACTGCCGTTTCATGGGCAAAATAATCTTGTTGATTCATGATTGAAAATATTGTTTGAGGGTTTGAGTAATGTAATGCATCTGTTCTTCTTCCAGCTCTGTATGCATGGGTAGAGACAACACGGAACGCGAGAGCCTTTCGGAGACCGGGAAATCACCTTCGACGAAACGCTCCTTTTCATTGAAAGCCTGCTGCAGGTGCATGGGTACGGGATAATACACCATAGAAGGGATGCCCCGGTCTTTCAGATATCTCTTCAGATCGTCGCGCGAGACCTCCGCACTGATTTTCAGGGTATATTGGTGGTAGATGTGGGAGGATCGGGGGTGTACCTGGGGTGTCTGGATCTGGGGGATGCCGGAAAGAGCCCGGTCATAGTAAGCGGCTGCTCTCTGGCGGGCTTTGTTGTATTGGTCGAGGTACTTCAGCTTGACATCCAAAATGGCAGCCTGCAGGGTATCCAGTCTGGAATTGACACCTGTGCGTGAATGATAGTATTTCAGATGAGAGCCATGGTTGGCAATGGTTCGAATTTCATCGGCCAGATCCGGATTGTTGGTAAACAGGGCCCCTCCGTCGCCATAGCATCCCAGGTTCTTGGAAGGAAAGAATGAGGTGCATCCAATATCCCCCAGGGTACCGGCTTTTTTGATGTCACCGTCCAGCTTGTATTCAGCTCCCAGTGACTGGGCGGCATCTTCTACAACGGCCACCTCATGTTGCTTTGCCAGTTGCAGGATCTCCTGCATCGGAGCGCACTGACCATAAAGGTGGACCGGTACAATGGCCCGGGTTCTGCTGGTGATGGCTTCCCTCAGCTGATCTGTCCGGAGCGTATAGTAGGTATCATCCACATCCACCAGCACGGGGTGAAGGCCCAGCAGCTTCACCACTTCAACCGTAGAGATGAAGGTGAAGTCGGGAGTGATGACCTCATCGCCGGGTTGAAGGTTCAGGGCCATCAAAGCAATTTGCAGGGCATCGGTGCCATTGGCGCAGGGGATCACATGTTCGGCGTGCAGATAATTCCCCAGGTTGCGGGAAAAATCCTTAACCTGTGGGCCATTGATAAAAGCAGTATCCTGCAGTACCTGCCTGATGGCCCGATCGATCTCGCCCTGGGTATGCTCATACTGGGTTTTCAAATCCACCATTCGAATTGGTTTCATGGGCAATACATTTGTTTAAACACCAAAAATACACAATTTATCTCATTCCACAGGGACCAATAAAAGGAGACTGCCTGAAGCCTCTCAGACAGTCTCCTCAATCGTTGATAATGAAAGAAACAGCCGGTTACTTGGCGTAATTGACAGCCCGTTTTTCCCGGATAACCGTCACTTTCACCTGACCGGGATAGGTCAGTTGACTTTCAATATGTTTGGATATGTCGTAAGAGAGTTTATCGGCCTGGGTGTCGCCCACCTGATCGGCGCCCACGATAACCCTGAGTTCTCGTCCGGCTTGAATGGCGTAAGTCTTGGTTACACCTTCAAAGGAAAGAGCCAGTTGCTCAAGATCTCTCAAGCGCTGGATATAAGACTCCACGGCTTCACGACGGGCGCCAGGACGGGCGCCGGAGATGGCGTCACATACCTGGACCACTGGAGCAATCAGGCTGGCCATCTCCACTTCTTCGTGGTGTGAGCCAATGGCGTTGGCTACCTCGGGTTTCTCCTTGTATTTCTCGGCCATCTTCATACCAAGCATGGCATGAGGCAGTTCGGGTTCATCATCCGGCACCTTACCAATATCATGCAGCAATCCGGCCCGTTTGGCCACCTTGGAATTCAGCCCGAGCTCGGTGGCCATGATGCTGGAGAGATTAGCCACCTCGCGTGAGTGCTGCAGCAGATTCTGACCGTATGAAGAACGGTATTTCATCTTTCCGATCAAACGGATGAGCTCAGGATGCAACCCATGAATGCCCAGATCAATGGCTGTCTTCTTACCCACCTCATTGATCTCCTGTTCGATCTGCTTTTCGGTCTTGTTTACGATCTCTTCAATACGTGCCGGATGGATCCTTCCATCGGTCACCAGTTGGTGTAGGGACAGGCGTGCTATCTCTCTTCGGATGGGATCGAAAGCAGAGAGGGTAATGGCTTCAGGGGTATCATCTACAATGATCTCCACACCGGTGGCAGCTTCCAGGGCACGAATGTTACGTCCTTCACGGCCAATGATCCGACCCTTGATCTCATCGTTATCGATGTTGAATACTGTAATGGCATTCTCGATGGTGGTTTCCGCAGCAACACGCTGAATGGTCTGGACAATGATGCGTTTGGCTTCTTTGTTGCCATTCATCTTGGCCTCTTCCACGATCTCATTCATGGTGGACATGGCCTCCGAACGGGCCTCCTGCTTAAGAGATTCCATCAGCTGATTCTTAGCCTCCTCGGCCGACATACCCGAGATGGTTTCCAGCTGTTCTACATGCTGCTTGTGTATCTTATCCAGCTCTTCATTCTTCTTCTCCACCATATCCATCTGCGACTGAAGATTATCGCGGATGGCATCCAGTTCTTTGCGCTTACGCTGAGTCTCTTCCATCTTCTGTGAGAGGCTCTGCTCCTTTTGTTTCAGCTTGTTCTCAGAGGCAGCAATCTTGTTATTGCGGTCGTTGATCTGTTTCTCATGCTCAGCCTTAAGCTGTAGAAACTTCTCCTTGGCCTGGAGAATCTTGTCCTTTTTTATGACTTCAGCTTCGCTCTTTGCATCTTCTATGATCTCATCCCGTTTCTTTTTCAATGCCTTCTGCCAAAGCAGGTAGGATAAAAAGCCGCCGGCCAGAAAAGCAAGGCCTCCGATGATTAGATTCAGGGTAAGCGGGGAGATGGTGCCAAATATTTGTGTTGTTACCATATTGCTTATATTTAAGTATTAAACCATAATAAAAAAACCCGCATAATTAACCTTAATGCTGTAAAAAAACCCCTGTATTGACATGGGTGGAGCTGCCATTCGAGGTCGACCTTCCTCTGCTCCCGCACCTGGCGGGATTCCCGCCCGTAGGCGGAATGAGGCCTGCTCTTACTCAAATGAGCTTGACTCCGTTTTGATAAGTGTTGAGTTTTTCAGCCATTAAGGAACTATGCGGGCAATCTCATCTATTTAAAGAACGTATGTTAAGTCTCTTTTTTCAGGTACACTTCCAATTCTTCATTCAACTCCTTCAGATCTTCCAGAATAGGTTGGTCGTCCACTTTCTCTTCCATCTCCAAATATCGTATTACAAACTGCAATGCGGCCATGGCCAGAAAATCCTGGTTGTCCTTGTCTACATAACGCTGTTTGTATTGCAATATTTTCTCATTGATCAACTTTGCAGCCCCACGTATCCGCTCCTCATCCCTGGCTTCAATTTTGAGCGGATAATACCTATCTGCAAGATTTATCCTGATTGATAATTTTTCCTCCTCCCCCATATATCTCTGTACCTATCTTACTTATTCAAAAGAGCTATACACTTGTCAATTTCCCGCACAATCCGGTTGATTTTTATTTTTGCATCATGGTTGGATTCCGCAGATGCAATACCTTTGGCTAGTTCCATATTAGACATTTTTTCGCGGCAACCAGCCAGTTCTTCTTCTTTTTGTTTTAACTCTTTTTTAAGTTGTTTGTTTTCATTGTTGAGCCGGACATTTTCGGATTTTGAAGCTTCATGAAGTTCCATCAGTTGTTCGAACTTTGATTTGAGTTCATGAACCGTATTTTTGCCGTCATTGTCCATTCTCACAATGTTTCTAATTTACAAAATTAATACAGGTTTTGCAAATAAAAAAATAAAGGCGTCCTTTTTTATACAAATCAAAATAATATTAGTTTTGTTGTTTTTATGTAAAATACATTGATGCCTTACTTTAATATGAGATTTTTGCTGTTGATCACTGCCTTTGTTCTTTCAGCATGTCCATGCGCGATTTTCGCACAGTCTGTAAATCTGGACGAACCCCTTCATCCCCCGGTTGATTACCCCATGCGCCTGTCCGGCAATTTCGGAGAGTTGCGTTCCAATCATTTTCACGCCGGCATCGATATCAAGACAGCAGGAGCAGAAGGCAAGCAGATCCATGCCATCGCCGACGGCTATGTCTCGCGCATCAAGGTATCAGCCAACGGATACGGCCATGCCCTTTACATTGACCATCCCGACCAGGGGCTGACCTCGGTATACGGCCATCTCCAAGCCTTCAACCAGCAGGTGCATCGGTACGTGAGAGAAGAACAATATAAAAAAGAAACCTTTGAGATACAACTTTTCCCCGAAGACAAACAATTTCAGGTGCAAAAAGGAGAAGTAATAGGATTATCCGGTAATACGGGCAGTTCCAAAGGTCCCCACCTGCATTTCGAGATCCGCGACCTCAACCGCCAGGAACCGCTGAACCCACTGCATTTCAACCTGGATATTCCCGATCGCATCCCCCCGAAGATCTTTAACGTCGCCATGTACCCTCTGGGCCCCAAAGCTTCGGTCAACGGAGAAGGGCGCAAACAAATCCTGGATGTAGTTGCCCGGGGCAAGGGCCGGTATAAATTGATGGGGCAAGAAACACCCCGGTTGCACGGACGCATAGGATTTGCCCTGCGGTCTTTTGATTTTCTTGACAGTACTCCCAACTGGTGTGGTTTATATACTGTCAAGCTATATGTCGACAGCACGCTGATGTACCACCACCAGATGGACCGTTTCTCTTTCTATGAAACACGCTATATCAACAGCCTGATCGATTATGAAGAAAAGATCCGCAACAATCAGAGCTTCCAGAAATCCTTCCGGGAGCCCAACAACCAGTTGGATATATACGAATACCTCAGAAACAACGGGATCTATCATTTTCAAAACGATACCCTGCACAACATCCTTTACCGCATCACCGATACCTATGGAAATACCTCGGAGGTAACCTTTCAGGTAAGAAGCAGGAAGCAACCGCCCCGGAAACTAAATCAGTCAGATACAACAACCCCACAAGACACGCTTAGGGCCGTACCTATGGCCTTCGATCAGGCCAACAGCTTCCGCCGTTCGGATATACGACTGGACTTTCCTTCCCATGCCTTCTACGATACAATATATTTCGAATACCAAAAACAGAAGATGGCGGATGAAACAAAACCTTTCTACTCCGACCTGCATCAGGTCCACAACCGATATACACCGGTACATAAGAATTTCTCGCTATCCATCCATCCCCATGGGCTCCCCGATATGCTAAAAGACAAAACCTTTATTGCCCGGGTGGATGAGGAAGATGAAAGCTATGAATACACCGGTGGTGAATTCATCAATGGCTTCATATCAACCAATGTCAGATCTTTCGGGAAATATGTGGTGATGGTCGACCACGAGCCTCCCCAGATTAAGCCTTTTATTATCAACAACCGGAAGATCAGCTTTAAGATTGAGGACGAACTCAGCGGCATCAACAGCTACAATGGTTATATCAATGGTCGGTGGGTGCTGTTCGAATACGATCCCAAAAACGATCTACTGATCTACCGGATAGATCCCGAGCGGCTTCCAAAGGCTTCCAGCTATGAATTGGAGCTTTATGTAAGTGATGCCCTTAACAATGTAGCCACTTATTATGATGTCATTCAACCCGATGAGGAACCATCAGAAGAGCATTGAACCCTGCAACAGCAGAAAAGCATGAAATCATACACATTTTTTATTCTGATCCTCCTCCTGTCAGCAGCAGGTTGTAATAGCCCGGAGGAAAATCCCGGGATCACCGTGAACGAGTTGAGAGATCATGTTACCTACCTGGCTTCCGACGAGCTGGGAGGCAGATATCCCGGAACCCGGGGGGCAGAAAAAGCAGCGGGCTATATCAGGGATCGCTTCGAGGAAGCCGGGCTGAGGCTTTTCGAAGATTCCGGATATCAAAATTTTTCCGTTACCATGGGCCAGGAGCCCGGTAGCAACAACACCCTGTCCATGAAAGAACAAAGACTTCGAATGGGTGAGGACTTCACCCCACTGCCCTTTTCAGGTAATGGAAAGCATAGCGGAGAGGTGGTTTTTGCAGGATATGGTTTACAGACTAAGGCCCGCGGATTTACCTGGGATGATTATTCGAGGAATAATGTAAATGGCCGTTGGGTGATGATTCTTCGCGGAGCCCCTGACAAAGATCAGCTAAAAAGATATTTCATGGGTAAGACCAGGGACCGGGAGAAAGCACTCACGGCGAAAGACCAGGGAGCTGCTGGCATCCTGTTTGTCAGCGGGTTTCATTATGATTCCACCGACAGGCTTGTTAATCCCCGGCTCAAAAAGGGCAACATCGAGATACCTGCTTTACACATCACCCGTGATGCCGCCAACAAGATACTGGTTGACAGAACCATTCGTGAGTTGGAAGAAAAGATCACCCGTCGGGGCCAACCCCATACCTTCAAACTCAAGACGGAAATCACCGCCTCCTGTGATCTGGAGACAAAAAAGGCCACAGCCAGGAATGTGATCGGCCTGCTGAAATCGACCGCTGAACAGGCCCCTGATCGCTACATCGTTGTGGGAGGCCATTACGACCACCTGGGTATGGGAGGTGAAGGAACAGGCTCCCGCCGGCCTGATACTACGGCCATTCACAACGGAGCCGACGACAATGCATCGGGAATAGCTGCCATGATGGAGATAGCTGAAAAAATGGCTGAAAAACGCGACAGCCTTCAAAGCCACTTTATATTCGTGGCATTCGACACCGAAGAGATGGGTCTGCTGGGATCCCGCTATTTCATGAGCCATCCCCCGGTAAACAAACAATCTATGGAGGCCATGATCAACCTGGATATGATCGGGAGGCTGCGGGATGCAAACAGCCTGCAGGTAGGTGGCATCGGCACGGCCACAGAGTCAGAGAAGATCATTCACCGGCTCAATGATACCTCCGACTTTCAACTGGGCCTCACCCGCGAAGGATATGGACCATCCGACCATTCCTCCTTCTACAGCCAGGACATACCGGTTTTCTTCTTTTCCACCGGTCCCCACCTGGATTACCACACCCCGGCAGATGATGCCGAAAAACTCAATTACCGGGGGCTGCAAAAGGTGTCGGATCTGGTATACCGGCTAGCCCTCCAACTGGCCAACCTCGATTCCGGTTTGACTTTCCGCCAGGCCGGACCCAAGATGAAAGAACAGCAGGCGCGACATGGAGAAGAGATGCAGGTGACACTGGGCATCATGCCCGATTTCGCCGGAGTAGTAAAAAAAGGATTGCGCGCCGACCTGGTGATAGAAGATAAACCTGCCGACAGGGCCGGCATGGAGAATGGCGACATCATAACAGCCATTGAAGGTAAAAAGATCAGCGACATATACGACTATATGGACCGCATGTCGGAATTCCGCCCCGGCGAAACCATTACCCTGGAAATACTGCGGGATGAGAAGCAAAAAGTGTTGATGGTGCAGTTGTAAACTTACTATTTGGCACCAAGCGTCTTTTAGAGCGCTCAGCCTTTTTAGAGCGCTTACCGTTAAAAAGATAAGGTTCCAGGGATAAAAACCAAAGCATAAACAAAAATATCCCTACAATGAAAAAAACCACCTGGCTTTGGATCCTGGCGGTGGCGATCACACTGGCAGCCGCCATCTATCAGCGCACCACCGGACCGACCTGGTCAAAGCAGATCAGCTTCAAGCTGATGGGCGATCAATATACACAGGAATTTCCACGAAGCCATGGAGGCAACGACAGCTGCCTGATCACCCTGGATATTCCCAACCAGGCGGACGCCCGGCTTTGGTTCAAAAAATTTCCCACCAGTGAAAAATACCAGGTACAAGGCTTTCGTAAAAAGGATGGCAGGCAAACAGCTGCTCTTCCTCCTCAGCCTCCGGCCGGTAAAATCAAATATTTCATTGAAATCCAGTCGAACAAAAAGAAAATATACATTGCCCGCAATGAGCCCATCATCATACGGTTCAAAGGTGAAGTATCAGATGCCGTGCTTATTCCTCATGTGCTGATCATGTTCAGTGCCATGCTTCTTTCAACCGTGGCGGGATTGTTTGCCCTCTTTAAAATCAACCGTTTCCGGTTATACGGACTCGTCACCCTTATTTTGCTGGCAGTAGGCGGGTTCATATTCGGCCCACTGATGCAATATCAGGCTTTCGGAGATGCCTGGACCGGCATTCCCTTCGGCTGGGACCTGACCGATAACAAAACGCTGATAGCCTTCCTGGGATGGCTCACGGCAGTGATCTCAAACCGCAAGAAATATCGACCGCGTGACTATGTGATCGCAGCGGTCCTCTTACTGGTGGTCTATTCCATACCCCACAGCATGATGGGCTCGGAATATGACTACAGCAAGGGGGAGGTGACAACAGGAATGATCTCGTTTTTCCCGGGTTAATACCCAATGGTGTCAGCTTCTTCCATCTCTTCGGCCTGTTCGATCATCTCCCGGGCCTTCTCTTCGTTGTTCTGCTGCATCTCTTCCATTTCGGAGGGCTCACCCTCCTGCTCCTGGTTCTCCTGCGATGGTCCGCAGGAATAAAGTCCGGCCATTGCGGCAATGGCCAATGCCATGATCAATAAGCGGATCTTTTTCATCTTGCTTTGTTTTAAAAGTTTGAATAACAGGGCAAAAATCTTTACTGAGCCCAGCGCACCATCATCCTAATTATTGTCCAACCTGGCCAGTGGTATGGTGCGGTTGATACCCACCTTGATCCACCGTCCGGGCAAACGGATGTTACCAATATCGCTGTATTGCTGGTCGAATACATTGTTGGCCTTCAGATAAAACTTCCAGCGATCCCACCTGTATGCCAGCTTCGCATCAAACATCCAGTAAGGTTTAAAGACGACTTCACCGGTATATTGCTGCTTGTTAAAATCATAATTTAAATATCTGCCGGCCCGGTCGTGGTAATTGGCTGAAATGGAATACTCAAGCCGGCCAACGTGCCCGGAGAGATTGCCTTTAAGCTGATGATCCGGATAATTCAGAGAATATTTCGATTGATGGCCCGGGGCGTTCTTTCGCTGATCCATATGGGTATAATGAAGAGATATCCCGTCGATGGGAATACCCAGGTTGATAAGCTTATCCATCTTTGCGCTGAGAGAGATCTCCAGACCCTGGTTGATCAGTTGGGTCAGGTTCCGGGCTCTCCATCTTACCTGACGGGAAGAAGCATCTTTCCGGCTCCAGGCAATCAGGTCATCGGCATCATGATAAAACCATGATACATGCCCCCTGATCCTCCCCGAGTGGACCTTCACACCGGCCTCGTATGCCTGGATCTTCTCAGGGTTCAGATCCGGATTGCCCACATTGGATGGTCCGCTGTAAAAAAGATCGGTAAAGGTAGGCACCCTCAACGACCGATTATAGGAACTGTAGGCAGTCAACCAGGGATTAAACTGATAGCTCAGATCCACTCCCGGATAATACTTCCAGCCGGGCTGGTGCTCATTGCTTCGGCTAACCAGCACCCCGGCCGAAACAGATAACCCACCGATGTACACATTGTGCTCGCCATAAAAGTTGACCAACGTGCGATGGTATTGCTTGTGGTAGTATCCGTGAGGCTCTCCCCTGGCCTGGAGGGTATCCCCCATCGGCCTTCCCAACACATTGCTCCATATCTGCTCTGAGCGCAGATCAAAGCCAAAGGCAGTCTTCCCTAACCCGGAGCGGAACGAGCTGTTCAGCTTTACCCCATATATGTCGGTCATATGATAATTGTGTCCGGAATAGTAATTTTGCGGGGTGTATACACCAGGTACATATTTGGCTGTATCCCGCTCTGCCCTAACCCAGTATCCGTTCTCCCGCCGGTACCAACCAGGTCCTTCCCGGAAAAGCTCAAAACGGTCGCGATGGCGCCTCCAGTATATGGCCGGATGAATGTTCAGGATACCCTCCATTTTCATCCCTATGCTCATCAAAGTAACGCGGGCCTGCTCATATTGGTCGGGATATTGAGGGGTGTAGAAACTTTGGGCTCCATAGGCCTTATCTTTATGGCCCATCTGTACCTGCAGCCGCCCGTTGCCGAGTTTCCTCAGCCCCTGATAGTATAAACTGTAAGTGGAAAAATCGGTGTTTTCCATATAGCCCTGCGAAGATGACCGGGATATAGAAATATGGTTGCGCATCTTGCCAAGCCCGAAACTCCCAAGAACAGTAGTATGCCAGAGCCCATGGCTGCCTCCCATCCCTTTGAGCTGCAACTGATTGGAATCGGACGGGGAGGTAATGATGTTCACCGCCCCTCCAAAGGCATTGGGACCAAAGACCCGGGAGCCCGGTCCTTTCAGTACTTCAATCTCCTTTACATCCGACAGGTTTACCGGCAGGTTCAGGGCAAAATGGCCGGTTTGGGGATCCGTGATATCGATGCCATTTAAGAGGATCAGGTTCTGATCGAAAGAGCTGCCCCGAATGCTCAAATCCGACTGGATGCCAAGAGGACCACGCTGTCGAACATCAACACCGCTGATGTTATCCAACACCTCATGAATGCTCGATACGGGTAACCTATCAATCTCTTCCTCTTCCGTTGTAGATACAATTCGCGAGAGGCGTGAGTAAACCACAGGTGTCCTCCGGGCACTCACTACCACCTCATCAATCTCCAGCTTATCTCCAAGAGTAAGCGTATCCCCTTGCCCTGTGGAAACCAGGGGAAAAAGCAACATCTGTATCCCAATCAGGAAAAAAGTCAGATATAACGGGTAAATCCCGACTGATAAACTGCTGCCTGGTATACCCTTCAATAATATCTTTACACTTGTAAATTTCATCGCCGCTACTTCTTCCTTCATGCATCTCTTACATATCGCAACTGCCATTTGTTGTTCGCTGGCAAAGGTTATTTGTATCCAAATGGCTGCAAAATTATTCAATAAAACGGTATCAAAAAGCAGAAAAAGAAAAATGCAGCAGAAGAATTTTTACAATCGTCTTTATCGATGAAAATAAATCATTCCGATGAAAAGATTACCTTTATAGGCAGCAAAACAAATACTTAATCGTCTTTTCTATGCAAAATGAAAAGAAAGAAACACTCTATCAGAATATCCATCAGGATATCATCGATAGGTGCAAAAAAGGCGAACAAAAGGCTCAGTTTCAGCTCTACAAGTTGTACTACAAGGCAATGTTTAACACCAGCTACCGGATCGTCAATGACCGGATGGAAGCTGAAGATGCCATGCAGGAAGCCTTTCTCAAAGCCTTTGACAAGATCCATACCTACAGTGGCAGGGTCAGTTTTGGTGCCTGGCTGAAGAGAATTGTGATCAACCATTCATTGGATGAGATAAAAAAAAAGAAACTGGACTTCGAGTCGGTGGAAGAAGGCAACCGGCCCGGGGAAATAAAAGAAGAGCAGGAGGATGAGGATGAAAGTGAGATCCATGAGCAAGTCGGGGAAATCAAGGAAACCATCAACGAGTTGCCCGATGGCTACCGCATCGTTCTGTCGCTTTATCTGCTGGAAGGATATGACCATGAAGAGATTGCGGAGATACTAAATATGTCCAGCTCTACATCCAGATCCCAGTATACAAGAGCCAGAAATAAGCTGAAACAACAACTCGCAAAAAAAAAATAAATACCCAAAATGGACCGACTGGAAAAATTTATTCAATCCAACAGGGATCAGTTTGATGACCTTGAGCCGCAAGATGGACACTTAAACCGGTTTCAGGAGAAGCTGTCCCAATATCACCGGCAAAACAGGAAATTTCCCTGGACGAGGTTGCTGAAAGCTGCAGCCGTAGCAATACTGGTAGTACTCTCCGGCCTTTGGGTTTACGAAAACCTACACAGTGATCCGACCCAAGAGCGGTTGGCATTGGAAAAAGTATCCCCCGAGGTGAAAGAAGCACACATCTATTACACCTCCCTGATGCAGAAAAAATATGAACGCATACAGGAATTCAATTTTAAGAATGAAAACCAAAAAGAGATGTTGCTTCAGGAACTCAAGGAAATGGATGCCATCTACTCCAACATACGCGAGGATTTGCGGGCCAATCCCAACGATCCGAGGGTAGTGGGTGCCTTGATCCGCCATTACCAGATGAAGCTGGAAGTGATGAATCAAATCGTTAATCAACTTGAAAAAGTGAATACCCAATCAATCAATAATGACCAAAAGGATACAAGCTATGAAACCACTCAGATGTAAATTTACAGGCCTCTTCGTGGCAATGCTGCTGGGAAGTATAACTTTACAGGCCGCCTCAGATGAATATTCCAAAAATAAACACAAGGAATACGAGGTCGATGAACAAACCATATTGTCAGTAACCAATAAATACGGAGATGTAAACATCACCAATTGGGAGCAAAACCGGGTTTCCATCGATGTAACCGTGACAGTTGATCACCGCAATGAGGAAAAAGCCAGGGAACTGCTCGATGAGATCCTGATCAATTTCTCTCAGGAGGGAAGCACCATAAAGGCTGAGACGGATTTTGACAAGGGTTTCAACCGTTCCGGTGGCATCTTCGACTTCGATAGCGACACCAAGGAATTCAGCATCGATTATACCATCAAGATGCCCAAGTTCCTCAACCTGGAACTAGAGAATAAATACGGGGATGTCTTCATCAATGAAGTAACCGGCAGGGCTGATATCGCCGTCAAATACGGCAACCTGAAAGCCAAAAAGATCCTGCGCGACAATTCCAAGCCCCTGAGTCATGTGTATCTGGCCTATTCCAATGGAAACATCGAAGAAGTCGACTGGCTTAAACTGACACTGAAATATACTCCCGACCAGTGTAAAATCGGCAAAAGCACCGCTTTGATAGCCCTCACCAAATACTCCAGGCTTGAGGTTGAAGAGAGCAGCTCGATCGTTTGTGAATCAAAATATGACAACTACCGCATCGGCACCCTCTCCAACCTGGTATGTGAGGCCAAATACACGGATTTCAAAGTGAACACGATCAAGAAAAAGATCGATGTCAAATCTAAATATGGGGATTTTGATGTCAACTCCGTACCCAAATCCTTTGAGCAGATCAAGGTAGATAACTCTTACGGGCAAATCGACATCGCCATCGACAGCGATGCCAGCTACAAGATCAAAGGTGAAGCTGAATATGCCGACATCGATCTGCCGCAAGAGGGTAGCGTCAACCGGATAGAACGAAACACCGAGGTAAAAATATCCGGCACCGTTGGTTCAGACAGCAACCCCAAGTCGGAGGTCCGCATAAAAACCCGGTATGGTAATGTGGATTTGGATTAGATGAAGAAGGCTGAGGAAAAAAGGAACACAAGAGGCCTGAACAGCAAGACAGCCTTTTGTGTTCTTTTTTCATGTCATAGATAAACAGACTTCAAGGGTTCAAGGACCTCATATGCATGGCGCCCATATAAAGGGGTGAGCCGATACCTGGAATGGATAAAGAGGGCTCATTTCGATACAAATACGTGACAACCAATGCATATGACTAATGGAATAAACCGCTGGTATAAAATGGCCGGTGATTAAAAACCATAAAGGGCCTTCATTTTCTTGAAGACATCTGTATTGTCGTAGATGCCCCGGAATTGTCCGGAACCGGGACCTATGGCAAAAACAGGCACCATCACCCCTGTATGACCTTTGGAGGTGTAGGAAGCTTTTACCTGATGTTTCTTCATGTCACCACCATTCAGGCCCATGCCACCCGTTTCGTGGTCAGCCGTAACGATCACAAGCGTGTTGGGATGCTTGCGGGCAAAATCGAGGGCTTTTTCCACGGCCCGGTTAAAATCAAGCAACTCGTTGACGAGGTATTCGGTATCGTTGTCGTGTCCTCCCCAGTCAATCTGTGAGGCTTCCACCATCAGGAAAAAGCCTTCGGAGTTGTTGTCCAGGATGTTCAAAGCCGTTTGAGTGGCATTGGGCAGCATATCTCCACGTCCTTCAGAATATTTAGGATTATGCCCTTCGGCTGTGAAACCGGCCAGCTTGCCTTCGCTTACCGACTGAATAGCTGTCATGTCCCTCAATACCTGGTAGTCCTTTTCTTTGAGCTGACTCACCAAATTAAGGTTGTCCTTTCTGTTGCCAAACTGACCGTAGCCTCCACCTATGAATACATCTACCTCTGTCTTCATAAAATCCCGGGCCAGGCCGGCATAATCATGTCTGTCCTTGCTATGGGCTATAAAAGATGCGGGAGTGGCATGAAGGATGGAACTGGTGCTGATCAGCCCGGTGGAAAGGCCATTTTCTTCAGCCAATTCCAGGATGGTCGTCAGGGTATCACCAGTGGGCGACATGGAAATATGTCCGTTGTTGGTTTTCCGACCGGTGGCCAAAGCCGTACCACTGGCCCCTGAATCAGTGATATAATCATTGGCTGAAAAGGTCTTAGTAAAACCGATGTTCTTGAATTGCTCAAATACCAGGGGTTGCTCACTCACCGTCATACCGGCATAGATCTGACTCACGCCCATCCCGTCACCGATCATCAGGATGATGTTTTTGGGTTGATCACTCTTTTGGTCCGCCTGGCCGGCTGCCTGAGTGCCGGAATCGCTCTTGCATGCAAGCCCCATGAAGGAGATGGTCAATACGATAGCTGTGATTAATGATATCCTTTTCATAGTAATAGGTTTGTTTTGAACAAAAATAGGTATAAAAAAAGAACTGTATGGCTCTTTTGCATCAAAAAACTGTCAAATCAAAAAAAGGCCGGATCGCTTGATCTGGCCTTTTCAATCCATTTATCTCGCGGGTATCAGAAGAGATCCACGGAAATATTCTGTATGAAGGCCGTATAGGTGGTTTCATCCTCCACCTTCGCCATAGAGAGTAAGATGATCACAGGAATCTCTTCATGGTTAGAATTGACGATTGTGACCTCCTTGCGTTCTCCCACAATCTTATCCTTTTGGGGATCCAGCAACCGTTCAATAAATTCTTCCCGCTTATTTTTTTCATCAGGGAAGAGTTTGTTGATGTTTCTGTTCAGAACCATGGATTTTTCAATCTGCCACAGCTGCTCAGCTGCTTTATTGAAGAATTTGATGGTTCCTTTTTGATCAATAGTTACGATGGCATCAGAAGCACCTTCCAGGGTACGCTCATTGCGTAATTTTTCCTTCTCCATATCCCTGAAACGCCTTTTTACTTCTTCCCGGGCTTCCTCCAGTTTTTTGGTCAGATCGGTCTGGG
>JAGXLL010000047.1 GCA_018334675.1 Bacteroidales bacterium
GTTCCTCCCGGGTTTTTTCCACCAACTCCTGATATTGCCGGTACTGTCTCTCGTCGAGCTCCAGTCTTTCCCTGACAAAATGATCGAATCGCCTGCCGGTGCCCGGCCTCTCTGCCGGGTCGCTGGTTCTCATCCTCCTGTCTGGTGTTCTTCTCCCGGGCGTTCCTTTGCCGGATGGAAGGGGCCTGTCGCCGGGCTGAAACCGGCTAACACCCGGAGGATTTTGATTGCTCTGGTAGTTCTGATATATGATCGTTCCCAGGGCAGCCAGATTGATGGCAAATAGCAGAATCAAGGCACCGATGAGCAGTTGTTTCCTGTTTAATTTATTCATGGCTGTCTTCTTGTTTGTTTAAGGAACGGGTAAGACTTGTCGTATCGGCAAAGAAAAGCTCCTGTTCCAGTGATTCCAGTTGGAAACCATTCCAGAATTGATTTTCGGCATAGGCTTCCAGGTATTCGTTTTGTTGATTCTCTACCTGAGCAGTCTGTTGACTGCCGATACCTTTACCCAGCTGGATGCCGATGGTGATGCCCAAGCCCAACACCACAAAGAATAAAGCCGGCTGGATAGCTGTTCTGGCCAGGTGCCTTACACGGGATCCGGCCGGCCGGCTTTGGTTGGCCATTCTTTGGCGAACACGGGTATAGAAGAAAGGCTGATAGGGAATTCTCTCTTCCCCGGCCATCTTCCAGGAAGCCAGAATCTGATGGTACAGCTGGCGGCAGGTTTCACATTGGTCCAAATGCCGTTTCACCTGTTCCATTTCCCCTTGGGGTAAAGTTCCCTCGTAAAAACTCAGCAAACGGGTATGTACTTTTTTGCATTTCATACGGTTATCTTTTATTTAATAATTTGGCCGTATGGAACCTGCATGAAATAATCATGTCCTTGTTGTGTAAGTTCTTGGATGCAGGTTTCATATGATCATCATTATTTTTTATTACGGCCATATGTAACCCCCATGCTTAAACATGTCCTTGTTGTGTGAGTTCGTGCATGCGGGTTTCATGATGGATCATTTTCTGTTTCTTGGACACCCATAAAGTGATTTTATTACAATGCTTCAATTTTTTTTGAGCTCGGCTACCATCTTTTTCTGTAATGCCTTTTTGGCGCGATTGATCAGTACCCCGGTCTCTGATACGGTTATATCCATGATCTCGGCTACCTCTTTGTAGGGTAACTCTTCCAGCTTATTAAGGGTAAGGGCCACCCTTTGCTTTTTGGGCAGGCTTTCAATGGCCCTGTAAAGAAGGTCCTTTTGTTCCTGACGTTCCATTTTCGCCGGGGCTATATCATCGTTATCCTCCACCTTCTCCAACGGATCGGAGCCCGGATTGCTGAACAGCACATCCAGGCTGCTGAAGATGTTCTTTCTCTTTCTGTCACGCAGGTAATTCAGCGATTCGTTCACAGCAATACGATACAGCCAGGTGGATATCCTGGACTGCCCGCGGAAACGGTCGATGGAATGATAGGCCTTAATGAAAACATCCTGGGAAACATCCAGGGCATCGTCCTTGTTATGCAGGAAACGGTTGCAAACATTGATTACCAGTTCCTGGTACTTGTCTACCAGCTCCTTGAATGCGGCTTCTTCCCCATTGCGGATGCCTTGAATGATTTGTTCGTCCCTCATGGAATGCAGCTACATATAGATTGAATCCGGGGATGGGACACCAAAATGACCCATTTATTACAGTGGGGCATGATTTTTTTGTTTCTTCTTAATTTGCTAATTTACTTAATATAACATGAAATTGTGGGGGCCCTGTCAAAAAGATCTTATAATCTTCATCTGTTTTCATTGTCTTATATATCTTTGTGCCTTATTTCTCCCTTTCATCGTATTTGAAATAGCCCAACAATGAACATTGAATCCCGTATATCTGCCAAAGTCCAAAAAGCCCTTGTCCGTCTTTATGATACGGAAATTTCTCCGGATAAAATACAGATACAGCGTACCCGGAAAGATTTTACCGGCGATTTTACAGTGGTAGTCTTTCCTTTCCTGAGGTTTTCCAAGCTTCCGCCGGAACAGACGGGTGAGGAGATCGGCAATTTCCTGAAGGATCAGTTGGATGAGATATCCGGCTTCAATGTGATCAAGGGTTTTTTAAACCTGACCATTGACAATACCTTCTGGGTTCGTTTTCTAAACAGCATGAATCAAAGGGACCATATTTATGATCTGTATACGGAGCCCAGCAATCGTAAGATCGTGGTGGAATATTCCTCGCCCAACACCAACAAACCCCTTCATCTGGGCCATATTCGCAATAACCTGCTGGGTTTTTCCGTCTCCAGAATACTCCAGGCCACCGGTCACCAGGTCAGGAAAGTGAACCTGGTCAATGACCGGGGCATTCATATCTGCAAGTCTATGCTGGCCTGGCAGAAGTGGGGGGAAGAAGAAACACCGGCCACAAGAGGTATTAAGGGTGACCATTTGGTGGGCGATTATTATGTACGTTTCGAACAGGAGTATAAGAAACAGGTGGCGGATTTGATTGCAAAGGGTAAGTCAAAGGAAGAGGCGGAGAAGGAGGCACCAATAATACAAGAGGCCCGGGAACTGCTTAACCGCTGGGAAAAAGATGATCCGGAAACCATGGAGTTGTGGAAGAAGATGAATGGTTGGGTGCTGGAAGGCTTCAACGAGACTTACCAGGCACTGGGCATTGATTTCGACAAGGTCTATTATGAATCGGAAGTCTATAAGCTGGGCAGGGAAGAGGTAAAAAAGGGGCTGGATCAGGGCATTTTCTTTGCACAGCAGGATGGTTCTGTCTGGGCCGATCTGGCGGAAAAAGATCTGGACCAGAAATTGCTGCTAAGAAGCGACGGCACGTCCGTTTATATCACTCAGGATATTGGCACAGCCATCCAGCGTTACCGGGAGTTTGAGTTTGATGAGCACATCTATGTGGTGGGCAATGAGCAGAATTATCATTTCCAGGTATTGAAGATCTTGTTGGACAAACTGGGCTATTCCTGGGCAGAACATCTGCATCACCTGGCCTATGGGATGGTTGAATTGCCGGAAGGAAAGATGAAATCACGGGAAGGCACGGTGGTGGATGCCGACGACCTGATCCGGGAGATGCTTGCCACAGCCGGGCAGATGACCGAGGAATCGGGTAAGGTGGGGAATTTCTCTGAAGAAGAACAGAAAAAAATTTATCGCTCCATCGGACTCGGAGCTTTGAAATATTTTATCCTGAAAGTGGATCCCAAGAAGAACATGACCTTTGATCCCAGGGAGTCCGTTGATTTCAACGGCAATACCGGGCCATTTATCCAATACAGTTATGCACGCATCAACTCCTTGCTGAGCAAGGCTGCCGAAAGATCCATATCCATTCCCCGGGAGATCAATATCCATAACAACCTTAATGATAAAGAGATTCAGTTGATCAAATTGATTCACCAGTTCCCTTCTATATTAGCAGAAGCCGCTGAAGAGATGAATCCGGCTGAGGTGGCCAACTTTATATATGAACTGGCCCGGGAGTTCAATCAGTTTTACCACGATCATTCGGTTTTGAGTGCTGAAAGCAAGGAAGTTGTTCAGTTGCGAATACTTTTATCCGTTCAGGTTTCCAGGGTTATTCGCGAAGCCATGTGGCTGCTCGGCATTGATCTGCCAGAACGAATGTAATTGCTATAGAGGATGCTATGGCTTTCTTTTCTTAAAAGCAAATTATAATGGGCATCATAACAACTCAAGTTCCGCAGGATTTGCATATCCATACCACTTTCTCGCGGTTGGACAGTGCGGTGGTGAAAGAACAAACTCCTGAGCTGATAGGCCATGTGCGCCACGCCCGGGTGATTGGTATCAGCGATCATTTTGAGCACTTTTCGGATCGTTTTGACCATTATAAGAAAGTCCTTCAAAAATGGGGTTTTCATGTTGGCACGGAGGTGGACGGCGCCGAATATGTGGATGAGGCATCGCAGCTCGACTTTGAATATTACATCTATCATTGCCGCAACCGCACCAGAGAGTACCAGGCCATCGACAGACTCCTGTTGACAGGTAAGCCCGTGATCATACCCCATCCAATGGTCCTGGAAACGGATCTGAACAGGATACCGCCTGCGTGTTACGTTGAGATCAACAACCGGTATGTATGGCGGGATGACTGGAAACGAAAGATTGGGCCTCATACGGAAAGTTTCCGTTTTGTGATGGGTTCAGATGCCCATCAGCCCCTTTGGCTGAATCAAAACATGGCCCGATATGTGGCCCGGGAATTGGGCATTGAAGAAACCCTCATTTTCGACCACTAGATCTTAATGGGCATCCGGGTTCTCCAAATCAATAACCAATGGTTGTCGGGTCTGCGGAACCCCATGATTTCATATCCTTCTTCCTCATAAGTTTCACCTTGCATCCGGTAACGTAGGTAAAAATGATAGGTACCGATGGCGGTATCCTCAAAAAAATCCACATTCAGCTGATCGCTCTGAAAATCCTCTACATCCGCCTGTTGGATAAATTCTTTATAGCTGTTGATGCATAGGTCCTTTCCTTTCAGATATTTATTAAAACCCGGAGCCGCGAATACCACGTCATTCGAAAAATAATCATAGAGCTCCCGGGTAGAACCTGATAGCCATAACTCATTGATCTTGTGTATAAGATCGTGTATCCTGGCGGTTTGATCGACATTCATGTTGGGTGGATTCGAATTTCCGCCAAAATACGCATTTTTTTTATTGGCTGCAAGCGAAACCCTTGATCTGAAATTTTTGGACCCTGGAGCCCGGCATTTTCGCCTCGGATCAGCTGATCTATGCACCAGTCAATAATAGGTGAAGAAACCCGGTAAATGTCTGCCTAACCTGGTTCGTTGCAACCGCCGGAAAAATATAGATCCCCGTTGGCAGCAACAGAATGAGAGCGTTGACGATGGCTCAGCGCAGTATGGGTAAGCTTGCGGGCAGACAGCCGGCCGCGGGGCATATTGTGAGCTATGGAGATGGCGGGATTTTATGTATCAAGATCTTGATCGCCTGGTGATAATGCATTATCTTTAAAGAAACTGCGGACAGTTAGAGTCAGTTCTTAGCTATAACAGGTGTCTTCTCTTTAATTGTCCGCCTTATAATGAATTACGGACAACCAAAATTTTTTTTATGAGAGCAATGGTATTAAGAGGTATTGTTGATTTGAAACAGGACCATAAGCCCCTGGAGATGGTTGACTGGCCGGCTCCCGAGCCTCTGGAGGGAGAGGTGCTACTGCGTGTTTCCCGCTGCGGGGTGTGTCATACGGAACTGGATGAGATAGAAGGACGAACGCCGCCAAGCCGCTTCCCCATTATTCCCGGGCACCAGGTGGTAGGTTATGTTGAACGTAAGGGTAAGCACGCCGCACGTTTTAGTGAGGGCGACCGGCTAGGAGTAGCCTGGATCTATTCAGCGTGTGGGCGGTGCAAACAATGCCGCAATGGCAACGAGAACCTGTGTGAAAAATTTAAAGCCACCGGGAAGGATAAGCATGGGGGCTATACAGAGTATATGGTCGTGCCCGAGGAATTTGCCTATCCCATTCCCGATATTTTCAATGATTCGCAGGCAGCCCCCCTTCTCTGCGCCGGGGCCATAGGTTATCGTTCGCTGAGGCTGACCAACCTGAAGGATGGTCACAAGCTGGGGTTAACCGGTTTTGGCGCTTCCGGGCACCTGGTGCTTCAGATGGCCCAACATGCCTATCCCAAATCCAGGATCTATGTTTTTGCCCGCAATCCGGAAGAGCGCAAATTTGCCCGGCAACTGGGTGCTGCATGGACAGGTGATACCACAGAGCGAGCCCCCGGAAAGCTGGATGCCATTATCGACACCACACCCGTGTGGAAACCGGTGGTAGAGGCACTCAGAAACCTGGATGCCGGGGGCCGGTTGGTGATTAATGCCATTCGAAAGGAGCATCTGGATATGGATTACCTGATGAACATCGATTATCCCAGGCATCTGTGGCTGGAAAAAGAGATCAAATCGGTGGCCAATGTGGCCCGACGCGATGTGAGCGAGTTCCTTGAGCTGGCTGCTGAGATACCCATCAAACCCGATTACCAGGAATATCCCCTGGAAAAAGCCAATCAAGCCTTGCTGGAAATCAAGCAAAGCAAGATACGCGGGGCGAAAGTACTTAAAATGGACTGATGTTCAGTCCCCCGTAGCATGGCCACAACTGTCTCCGGCAAGCCATCCTGTGGAGTAGGCTATCTGCAAATTGTAGCCCCCGGTGTCTCCGTCCAGATCCAGCAGTTCACCTGCAATATAAAGATTTGGGAGAACCTTGGATTCCATGGTTTGGGAATGGATCTCGCCGGTGGGAATACCTCCGGCTGTGACCAGGGCTTCTTTGAATGACCGGGGGCCTTTGATGGTGAAGACAAGGCCTTTCATCAGCTTCCGGATCCTTTTTCGCTCCCCGGAGGTGATTTGATGAGCCGGTGTTCCGGGATCCATGCCGGTGTGATCAATAAAAAATGGGATCAATGCTGAAGGAAGCCAGCTTTTGAACAGGGTGAGGGCTTGTTTCTTGCTCCCGTTTTCTATGTCCCTTAATAGCCTGTTATCTAGTTTTTTATCATCCAATGCCGGTTTCAGGTCAATGGCTATCTGAACGGATTTTTTCCGGTTGATTTGTTCCCCTACCGTTCGGCTCAGAGTAAGGATGATGGACCCCGACAGTCCATAGACTGTAAAGAACATCTCACCAAAAGCCTCTGCATGTTTCTTGCCGTCGCACCAAACCACCGCATGGACATTTTTAAGCACCAGATCTACCATTTTATCAGGTATAGGTTTTTTTGTCTCCAGCGGAACCAGGGCTGGACGCGGAGGAGTAACAGAGTGCCCCACTGAACGGGCAAGCTGGTATCCATCGCCTTCAGAGCCTGTTGCGGGATAGGACTTACCCCCGGTACAAAGTATGACGCTTTGGGCTTTTATCTCTTCTTTTCCTTTACCACTATCCACGATTACCCCTTCTATACCATCATTGCCGGAAAGTAAAGCTTCTACCCGGCTCCCGAAGCGAAAAGCTACCTTCAGTTCATTAAGTCTTCCCATCAGGGCTTCCGGTATATCTGAGGCTTTTCCGCTGGATGGGAAAACCCGGCCGCCCCGTTCTTCTTCGGTGGCAACCCCCAATTGATTCAGCAGTTCAATGATATCGTCCGAAAAGAAGCGGGAAAAAGCATGCTTGAGAAACCGGGGTTGGGGATAGATGTGTTTATAAAAAATTGTTGCCGATGCTGCATTGGTCAGGTTGCAGCGACCTTTGCCGGTAATACGCAGCTTGGTACCTGCCTGTCTTTTCTTCTCAACGAGCAGAACCCGGCAGCCCCATTCTGCAGCCCGCATGGCAGCAATCAATCCTGAAGCACCTCCGCCCACGACAACCACTTCGTATTGTTCCATATCTGCATTGAAAGTTCATCGGCAAAATTAAGAATTTCATCTGATCCATGCATCTATCACCCTCAAATGGCTTTCTTCTTCCAGTTGAAATATTTCAAAAACAATCCGGCCGACAATGCGATGAGGCCTCCGTAGAGAAATTCAACAGCCCATACACCGGATATGGACACCTGCCAGACGAGGGTGAGCTGATAGGTCATAGCCACATAGACCACAAAAACCGCGGCTTCAATCAACAAGGCTGCCCGGGTAGCGCCTGTACCGGATACCGCATGGAACAAGACGAAGCCCAGGCCTATGAAAAATGAAGTGCCGGCGATCACTCGCAGCACGGGCAGGCTGTCGCGGATAAGGGAGGCATCGTCGGTGAAGATGGAGAGGATGGATTGGGGGATGATCATCAAGATGGCAACAATGCCAGCTACACTGAAGATACATAGCTTGAGTGTTCTGCTCACCACCTGAGCCACCTGTTCCGGGTTTCCACGGCCGATCACATAGCTGACCAGCGAATTGCCGGCAAAGGAATAGCCCATGATGGGTACCAGCATGAGCACATAAATGCTCCGGATAATATTGGAGATGGCCAGAGGGTGTTCGCCCATCTTTTCCACCAGCACAAAAAAAATCATCCATCCTGCGAAAGAGAGAAAATTCTGGGCCATCACGGGCATGGCAATATGAAAGACGTGTACAAACCGCTTGATGTTGAAGCGGGTGAAACGGAAAAGTCTGTAACTTTTGTAATCGGTTTGTTTCAGGGTATAGCGGATAAAGGCCAGCATGGCAATGCATTCTGCGATCACAGAAGCCAGGGCGGCACCGCGGATACCCATCTCAGGAAATCCCCATGCCCCAAAGATCAACACGTAATCCAAAAACACATTGACACCGGTCATAACCCCTGTGGTGAGGGTGATTACCTTAGTGGTGCCAATACCCACATAGAATCCCCGGAAGGTGAAGTTGGTAAAGGCAAATATCAATCCCCATATCCGGATGGCGGTGTAATCCAGGGCTGCTTCATGAATATTGGGAGAGGAGAGGATCAGATGAAACAGGGGCTCCAGAAAAAATTCCAGCACACCGATGACTAAAAAAGCGAAGACAATAAGGAAATAGAAGGCATGTTCGACGGTAGGTCCGATCAGGTGGTGTGTTCCTTCACCATAACGACGGGCCACCAAAATTTGAGCCCCCACTCCGTAACCGATGCCCAGCATCATGAAGGTCATATAGAATACGCTTCCGATGCCGGCAGCTCCCAGTTCTACCTCACCTACCCGGCCCAGAAAAGCTGTATCGGTGATGCGGATCACATTTTGTATGAGGCTTCCCAGGATGATCGGGTAGGCAATGTGCCAGATTCTTCGGTATGAGGGGGCAGGTTCCATTTATAGCGGGGATAAAAGACCACAAATATAAAGGATTTGGAGGATATACAATTTTGAGTGGTTTTTTGCACCTTTGCAACTACTAAACCTGTGCCTCATGAAGCTAAAACGACTCTTCACCGCCCTTTATATCATTGCCCTTCTTTCGTTATTGCTGTATGCCGGACGGGAAGCAGCAGGCCTTTCTTATGAAACAGCCCGTTATTTTTATTATGCAGCAATAGCTATATTTGTGCTGGGTCTGGTGCGGATCTTCTATATGATCCTTCGAAGGAACAAATGAGCTGCTGGTCAATGCTTTTTCCAGAGCGAGTCAACAAAATATTTCCTGTTGTCGAAGAAGTTCTTTTCCACGCTAAAACCTGCCTTTTCCGACAGGTCATAGATCATTGCCCTGTCATACTTTTGTGATATCTCCATGGAGATGGGCTCACCCATTTGGAATTCGAATACCTCATTCAAATAGCCGACACGGACATTCTGTGCGACCTTGCTGATCAGAAAGCTTCTGGTTTCACCGGTCAGGGGATTGTAGATGGGATAATGGTAAAAATTTTCCAGCACGAATTCTCCATCCAGTTCCTTATTGATGCGGTGGAGCAGGTTCAGGTTAAAACGGGCTGTGATACCTGAATCGTCGTTGTATGCCCGAAGGATGATATGGGGATCCTTTTTCAGATCAAAACCGATTAGCAGCTGGTCATCCACGTTCATCCTCTGGTTGAGTTCTCTCAGAAAAGTCAGGGCATCGTACTGGTTGAAATTGCCGATGCTTGATCCCAGGAACATCAAGACTTTGCGCCCGGCTTCCTTCTGGTTGAGCTGATCCAGCGCATCGAAATAGTCGCCCTGGTAGCAACGCACCTCCAAACCGGGCAAATCCCTGGAAAGTTCATGGCGGAGCATGTTCAGAACATTACCGGATATATCAATGGGCAAATAAGTAAAATGGGCCTTCACCCGGTGAAAATGACGCAAAACCAGCTTGGTCTTTAGTCCGTCGCCGGCTCCCAGCTCCACCAGGTGAAAGGATTTATCCTGGTTAACGAAGTTTTTTAACAGGGGATCTCTGTAATTATGCAAGATCTCAAATTCGCAATCCGTCAGGTAATATTCACTCAGACCCATGATTTGCTGGAACAATTTATCTCCTTCAGAATCATAAAAGTATTTCGAATCCAGGCATTTGGGATTCGAAGAGAGTCCGTGGTGAACATCCTGAGCAAAAGCATCTGTCATATACAATGGTTTAGTGGTTCATGGCCAAAAGACCCATTGTGAATTACAAGGCTTCCGGTGTATTGCCGAAGCATCTGCATGAGATCATTTTGTTTTTTAGGCCATGGCGTTGTTTCATAAGTAGCCAAAATACAAAAAAAACAGCAAATGACTAAAATAAAGAGAGAATGCTTCATTTTTGTAACCTATCCCGATTGTAGAGAGTAAAAATGGTTATTGGTTGAGAGATTTTTATATATTTTTATAGTTTTGTATAGAACGAATATCCCCAATAATGAAGAATGCATTGCTCAAAACAAGATTTCGCTTACTCGCTACATTTGGCCTGATACCCAGCGCAGAATCCATTGAAAAGAGAGAACGGCAAACGGAGGAAGAATATGACAGGCTCAAGCAGATAGAAAAGTCGGAAGAACTGGCAAGATATAAGGAATTAAAGCAGTACCTCCATTCCGAAGCATTCAAAAATAAAAAGAAGGAGATCAATGCCCAGCGGTATAAGGGAAGCGAGGCCCATCAGAAAGAGCAACGCTTCAGGGAGCTTTCCAAAACCGATCCCATCAAGACGTATTTAAAGGTTAGGGACTCCAAGGATCTTCGCCACTATCAGGAGATGGAAAACTCCCGGGAACTGGCCAGATTCCTGGAGTTAAAAAACTTTTTTGAATCTCCCGAGTTTGATGAATTCAAGAAATCGCTCAAGGACCAGAAGGAAAACAAAAAGAAACATTACAAGAACACCCTGGCCAATTATAAAAAGCTTCAGAAGAAATATGGCTGGTATTACCGTTTCAGAGACTCCAGCGAATACGCAAGATACCAGGATCTGAAAGAGAGCGATAAGGTTCGTCGCTTTGAGGAACTCGCCCGGGCCGAAAATCCCAAAAAAGATCCCGATTACAAAAGCCTGAAGAAGGATCCGGATATTAAGGTCTATCTTAAGATTCACCACTCCAAGAAGCTCAGGAATTTTAAGGCGCTGCAAAATTCAGATCCCATTGAGCGACTGGATGATCTCTCTGAACAGGTTAATTCACAGTCATTTAAGAATATTCCTGAAGACATAAGGAAGTTGGATTTTAAAAACACCGAGGAATACCGGGATTACAAGGAATATAAAAAGTTGGCAGGAAACGCTGACATCAAAAAGACATTGAAGTTTCAGAACAGCAAAAAATACCAGGTTTATCAGCAGGCTTTTAACTCCGATCAGCTGCAAGAATATGAGCGGCTCAAGGAATATCTGGAAAGCGATGATTTTAAAGAAACCAGGAAATATCTGAAGAGGAGCAACAAGTTCAAATACAGCAAAGAGTATGAATTGCTCCAGGAGTATGAACAACTGCGGAAGTCTGAAAACATCAAGTGGTATTTCGACAACCGGGATGCATCGAAATTTGATTTTTCCAGGAAGTGGGAGAGGAGTTTCTTTGATGATTTCCAGACGGCACAATTGGATAGGGACAAATGGCTAACAACCTATTATTGGGGGAAGGCCCTGCTAAATGACAGTTACGTGCAGGCCACCGATCAGCATTTCTTTACCGACGGCAGGAATGTTGAGTTGGATGAAGGGGTCTTGCGCATTATCACGCGTAAGGAGCAGGTAGATGGAAAGGCCTGGCACCCCGGTTTCGGGTTTTACCCCAGGCAGTTTGAATATACTTCGGGGATCATCAACACGGGCCAGAGTTTCCGTCAGAAATACGGTATCTACCGCACCAAGGCTCATTTGAGCCATGCCCGCAATCTGCGTCACAGTTTCTGGCTTGTACCCGAGAAGATACTGCCCGAAATAGATGTTTTTTCTTATTCCAGGAAGAACCCCCGGCGTCTCGATTTAAATGCCTATTCCGGGGAAGTTCAGGATAAAAAATCGTTGAAGATCCGGAAATCTATCCTTAAGGGCTTCAATTTCTCCAAACGTTATGTTATTTATGAACTGGACTGGCGTCCCGGGGTACTGATCTGGAAGATAAACGGAATTCCGGTCAGAAAGCAGAAGCAGGCTGTTCCTGATGAACCCATGTATATGATCCTGAATTCCGGGGTAGATGGCACCCTTCGGGAGCGGGATCTTCCCAAAGAGTTGCGGCTCGACTGGGTGGCAGTATACCGGCAGCGGGACCAGCAACCGCAAAGTTGATCATTCCTCCTCCTGAAGCATATTGATCTTGGAACCCAACTTGCTAACCGTTTCTCTGATTGGCTCATCGGGTTTGATATAGTTGTATTCCCCCCAGAAAAGCGGGTCATAGTCATTGACCTGTTCAATGAAAACTTTGTGAGGCTTGAAAAACTCACCGTGCTCAAATTTTGAGACACGGGTGGTGTCTACGCTGCTGACGAACATATCGAATGTTACCTGAAAATCATCGGCAAAGAGTTGATTGCGTCTTCTCACCTTAAATGACAGGTCGCCCCGGATCTGATTGAGGAAATACTTATCCTTTATGCGCCGGTAGCTTACGTAATAATGGACACTTTGGGGATTGACGTTGATGTCCCATTTCTTTTTTATGATCAGGGAGCTGGCTATCTTGCTGAGATTCTCCTTGTTCAGGTGAAATTCAGCACTCACCAGGGCAAGGGTCTTCACATCAATATAGAGTTTCCCGGTGTACAGGGTCATTTCGGTTTTTCTGGCCGGGGAAAATTCCACCACATAGGTGTTGTGGTCATCAAAATGGCTGATGTTGGCGACATTATATTTATAGTTCTGGAAGGAATTGCTATTGAAAAAGGAAAGGTTCTCGCGTACAATATCCAGCAGCAACACTGCTTCCAGGCCGGCCTTCAGTTTCAGGGTAATGCTGTCTTGTCTGCTCACATCCGTGCTTTTGCGGCTTTTAAGGATCTTGATACGGGGTGACTGAAATATCTTGTTGTAAGGTTTGTACATATCCACTACGGCCTCTGAAACAGAGGTATATTTATCTTTTCTTTTGATGCTTTCGCGGTAGAAACCGGTAGCTGTGATGGGCTCGAAATAATAGTTCTCGCGTATACGTGCAAGCGCCTGGTTCATGATCAGGTCGGCATCAAAAGTGCGGACAATAACTTCCTGGATGGTATAAAGCTTTTCCTCGAGTTTGATCACCGAGCTGTCCGGGTATTGGTCTATGGGGATGAGCCGGTTCTTATAGCCCATATAGGAAACCACGAGTGTATCGTTCAAGTGGCGGCGGTGGAGCTTAAGAATAAATTCCCCGTCCTCATTGCTGATGGTACCGATACTTTTGTTATAGACCCCAATATTGGCATAGGAGAGGGGGTTACCGGTCATTCTGTCCATAACTTTGCCATTCAGGGATATATAGGTTGGGGGTTGAGAAGGAGATGAACGGGCAAGGGGTGGCTGATCCTTCCTGTGGATGACAATATGCTGATCAACCACCTGATAGTTGAGTGTAGAATCACTGAGCAATGAATCCAGGCAGGACCTGATGGACACTCCCTCGACCTTCAGCGATACCATTTGATCTTCATTAAGTATATCGGAGTTATAGGAAAATTTGTATCCGGTGGTTTGATTGATCCGGATCAGCGCCTTGTAGAGGGGTTCATCCTGGATGGTGATATGAAGCTTCTTTTCAAGAATATTCTCCTGAGCCTGCGAACCAGGGGAAATGACGAACAGGCTCAGGAGAAGTAAAGTGACTGTCAGGTTGTTGGTGCTCATGTTTTTCATAGCTCAGGTTAACCGGAAAAATAACCCGCAATTTTACTCTTTCCCATCCGGGCGTAACACAAAGGTATCGTTTTGTGTTCGTTCCACATTCAGGTTGAAAGTGGTGGCAATAACCGCCAAAACGGTATCAATGGGTTCTTGTGTAAAATGGGTGGTTATTTTGTAGTTTTTTATGCTGGCATCTTCGGCTTTGATATTCACATGATAGGTTCTCTTGAGTGTTTGAAAAACATCTTCCAGTCGCTGGTCTTTGAAAGTCAGCTTACCTGTGGCCCAGGCTATATAATTTTTGTCGGTATTTTTAACCTTTTTCAGGGAAGAGGGGGTCAGGATACCTTTGTCCCCGGGTTCCAGGATCAGGAATTTACCGGGATCATCTTCCCTGGATAGTTTCACTTTACCCGATTGCACGTATACCTCCACCTTTTGCCCGGGCAAATTGGTATTGACGTTAAAGGAAGTGCCCAGCACTTCAATGCGAGCATCCCGGGCTGAGATGACAAAGGGACGCTCCGGCATGCTCTCTACATCAAAATAAACTTCTCCTTTCCTGATATGCACATTTCGATGGGCTTGCCGGAAATTTTTGGGATACATCACCCTGGAGTTATAATTCAGATGGGCCATGGTTCCGTCTGGCAGGTAGACCTGTTTGCTTCCATCGTCGGAGGGGGTCTTCACGGTTACGGTGTTCACTGCCTGATCGATACCCTGATAGGTATAGAAACCACCCACTCCGAGTCCAATAAGGACCACCACAGCAGCTGCATATTTTAACAAGCGTCTATGGAGCGCAATGACATCAGGCTGTTTTCCGGCCTTTTCCTCCTCCCGGCTTATCCTGTTGTGGAGCTTGTTCCAGGCCGTATCCACATTGATGGAGGTTGGTTCTTGGTTTTCAATTTTATTCCAGTACATCTTTGTTTCCTCAAATGATTTGCGATGGTTCGGATCCCGGTTGGCCCACTGCTCAACCGCTGATTTTTCTTTTTCCCCGGCTTCTCCCGAAAGGTACTTTGCAAGTTTTTTCCAGCTAACCATATCATTCAGGTCTTTTATATCACTCTAAGATAGTCATCCAGATTCTTGCGAAACAACTTCAATGCTTTTCCCATGTTGGCTTCTACTGTTTTTACCGAGACGGACAATCTTTCAGCTATTTCTGCATATTTGAGTCCCTGATACCGGCTCAGCCTGAAGATCTCCTGTGTTCTCCCGGGTAGCTCCCTGATGGTACGCTCTATGAGCCTGTTGAGCTCCGCGGCATTGAGTTCATCTACCGGTGTCGATACCTTTTGCGGGGCTGTGTGCTTCGCATATTCGTAATACTTGTCGGCCATTTTATCCGAGCGGATCATCTTCAGGCATTTATTCCGGGTAGATGCATACAGGTATGATTTTAAGGACTCATGAATATTAAGAGATTGCCTCTTTGTCCATATCCTGAAAAAAACATCCTGTACAGCCTCTTCGGATAGATCCAGATCTTTCAGGTACCGGTTGGCATAATAACACAACTCTTCATAATAATCCCTGAACACCCGTTCAAAAGTCTGGATGTTGCCCTGTTTTATTTCACGGACCGTTTTTTTCTCGGACAATTTCATTGCAATGGGATCAATTCAGCCATCTGATAATGGGAAAATCCCCCCGATGGTAATCGTCGGGGGGTAACCCTCTTTCACAAATTTACTCTTTTTTTTCGGGTTTTTGGGTCGTATCCTGCAGATCTTTCAGGTCTGAGTATAGGTAAATGTTCTTTGTGACCCAGGAGTCTTGTTCGCGGTCCCATCTTTCCTCTACCATCTCCTTGATTTCTCCCTGCTTGTCATAGCTGAAAAGGTTCCTGATGGCGTTATTCCATTCACTGCTGCGGAAATCCCACCTCTGCTCTATTTCTGTGGTCAACAGTTTCTTATCGTAGTCCATCAGGTAACGGATTCCGTTGATCCATTTGCGCATGCTTTCATTCCAGGTGGCACGGCTTTCCTTGACTTTTTTGCCGCGGAAGTTGTAGGCCATGTCGTACATACCTCTGTTCTCCCATTCCTGGTCGAATCCGTTCCAGGATTCTACCAGGGCTTTGTCCGGAGAACCATATCCATCATCATAGATGAAGGAGTAACGGGTATCGTTGGACCAGCTATCAGTAGCGGGCGAATAAACTTTGATGAGCACTTCACTCTCTTCGCCATTAATGTTGTAGTCGATCAGGTACCTGACTGTGCTGAACCATTGACCCACAGCTTGTTGCCATTCATGATAGAGGATCTCGCTTTTGTTGCCCAACCGGTCGTAAGTGAAGGTTTTCAGCTGAAGGTTCATCCATTTACTTCTTTCCGGACTCCATTGCTGATGAAGGTTTTCAATCATCTTGCCGCGTTCATCATAGCTTCGCACGGTACGGTCATAGTTTTCCCAGTCCAGATCTTCTTCTTCCCATCTCTCATTGAGGGTGCCGACGAGCTGGTTCTTTTCCTTGTAAAGGCTGATCTCCCGGTTATAAAGCTCCCATCGGCTGGAATCTTCATTCCACTTGTGGGTATAGTTGGTGTCTGCCTTATAAACCTTCATCTGCTCGAATAAGGATTCGGTGTTGGATATTCTTTGGGAAATATCCTGAGCAAAACCTTCCGAAGTGAAAGCCAGCGTAAGGAACATAATTTGAATCGCCAGGAATATCTTCATATAATTCCTGCGGTGCCAATTGTTGTTTGTTTGTGTCTTCATGAGTTTTGATTTATCGAATTGAACATTGTAAATGCCTAAAGGCCTTATGGATCTTATTTTTGATTTTCTATTTCTATGATCCTTTCACGGGAGTGGACCCTATCCATTTTTCATTTTTTTGGGAATTTTATTTGTTCACTTACCTCCAACCCCTACAGTACGCTCAATAAAGGCGGCACAAATTATAAATTTGGCCGGGTCGGGGTGAGCAGGAAACGACAAATGCCAGAAGGTGGGCTTATTTCACTCCGCTCAATTCAAAGGATGATTTGGCTTAGGTAAAAGATCAGGGGCAACGTAATGATGCTTAATAATGTGGATATGGAGAGGTTTTGTGTGGCGTAAAAGTCATCCTTGTGGTATTTGCGGGCCAGGATCACCAAAAGGGTCATACAGGGCATGGCCGATTCCATGATGATCACTGTTTGTGCAGTCATATTAAGTGCCAGTGGGGTATGGGTGAGGATAAGATGCATGATCACCATTAATATGAAAGGTCCGATGATCAGTTTGTTGAGGCTTAAAATGAAGGTGCTTTTATTTTTTACAATGGCCCGCAGGTTGACATCGGCCAGGATGGCTCCTATATAGAGCATGGCCAGATACAAGGTTGTTTTTCCCAGGCCCTGGAGGGTTTCGAACATAAACCCGGGTATACGGATATTCAACAGCAGCATGGTCAGGCCAATGAGAAAAGCGATGGTATTGGGATTGAGCAGATTCTTCAGGCTGTCGATTTTACGGCTGTTCTTCTGGCGGGTAAAGATGAAGATGCCTATGGTCCACATCATGGTGTTTTGTGTAAGGAAATAGATGATTCCGTAAAGCAGACCCTCCCCGTTGGGAAAGATGGCAGCCAGTATGGGGAAGCCCAGGAACACGGCATTGCCGAAGGCAGTGTGCAGCATATGGATGGGGGCTTTGTTTTCGGGCAGTTTGAGCAGGTTTTTACTTAACCGGCCGATTTGCAGGAAGAGTATGATGGATAAAAAAGCAAACGCAATCACCATTCCCCAACTCAGCAGGATTTGTTTGTCCACCTCCAGAGAGGATATCTGGGTGATGATCAAAAAAGGCAGGGTGATATTAAAGATGATCTTGGTGATGCCGGTTTTTATATCCCGCTGGATGATGTTGAGTTTGGTGGCCACCAGTCCGATCAGGGCGAGGATGAACAAGACAAAGATCTGTTGAATGATGATGTGTATTTCCATGGGCTACATTGAACAAGATATCTTTTAAGATAAATGCCAGCAGCAATCGTTTAATGGCTCTTAAAATTCGGGACAAATATTTAAAAAATTGGCGAATAATTTCTATTTTTGGGGTCCTGTTTACAGACAGGAAAAAGAGTGCGGGGTGTAGCGCAGTCCGGTTAGCGCGTCCCGCCTCAGGCGGGAAAGTCGCGAGTTCGGTTCACCCCATAAAAAAATCTGTTGATTGAGTAAAAAGGAGACGTAATTATACAAATACAATTAAACACGGGGTGTAGCGCAGTCCGGTTAGCGCGCTACGTTCGGGACGTAGAAGTCGCGAGTTCGAATCTCGCCACCCCGACAGACAAAGGCCGCTTCATAAAGATTGAAGCGGCCTTTATTGGTATGTATCCCAATATTTGATATCTTAGTAATGAAAGAGATGTAAGATTAATTATTATAGATATGGCTTTCCATACTTATATTCTTTATAGCAATAGCCAGAAAAAATATTATATTGGCTCTACGAGTAACCTAAAGAACAGATTAAGAGACCATAATTCCGGTCGATCCAGATATACGTCGAGGGGTAAACCGTGGGATCTCATATATAGCAAAGAATTTACGACCCATAGAGAAGCTCTACAATTGGAAAACAAAATAAAAAAAAGAGGAGCACGTCGTTTTCTCCATGGTATCAATGAAGATTAAGGCCATTTAACTCATCCAACCTCAGGCGGGAGAGACGGCAGTTCGAATATTGCCATCCCTAAAGTAAGCGATCTTTCACATGCACCTGGATGGTGAGTAAAGCCAAGGCACTATTTATTTCTTCAGAGATTTTCAGATTGTTATCAGGCTCTTAACCTTGAAAAACGAATCCAAAGAGGGCTCGTCAATAGGCGAGTAATTATACCGGGATAATAACAGGAACT
>JAGXLL010000123.1 GCA_018334675.1 Bacteroidales bacterium
CCAGGATTATGAGAAGACCATCGACGTAAAGGATTTCCATTCTCTGGACATCACCATTGCCTGCGAGTTGTATTTGCGGCAGGGCGATGAGGAGTCGATGCGCATCGAGGCCAATAAGAACATTCTGGACAGGCTGGATACCGAGGTACGCGACAGCACCTTGTACCTGGAGTCCAGGCACGACCGCGATTTCGATGACTGGGATGTGGAGGTGTACCTCACTGTTAAGTCGCTCAAGTCCATCGACATTGGCGGTGCCGTCAAGCTGCGCACCAATGGTACCCTTTCGGGTGATAAACTGGAGCTGGATATATCCGGTGCGGCCGATCTGGAGATGCGCGTCGAGGTAGACAAGCTGCTGGCCGACTTTAGCGGGGCCGTCAATGCCGAGCTGGAAGGCAAAGCCCGTTACGTGGTGATGGATATGTCGGGTGCCTCCAAAGTTGAGGCCGACAACCTGATGACCGATGCCTTCTATTTGGAATTCAGTGGATTCGGCAAGGCTGAGGTATACGCCGAGAAGGTCCTAAAGGTCGACATGTCCGGCATGGGTGTGGTCCGCTATGGCGGCAACCCGAAGAAAGTGAAGACCAACTCGTCGGGGCTGGGGATCATTAAGGCCCGCTAAGCAGGGCCTGTTCTCTTGATTCGTGGCAGTTTTTTAGATGTTGTCAGTTGAGCGAGGAAGGGATATGTCTTAAAGATGACAGATCTGATCTGAAGGTTTATACCCCTATTTTTTTGTAAATCCTTTTTTATGCTGAAAAATTACTTTAAAAGTGCCATCCACCACATCCATAGGCAAAAAGTATATTCCCTGATCAACATACTGGGCCTGGCGGTGGGAATAGCCCTTTTTATCATCATCGCCCTTTTTGTAAGGGATGAGTTGAGCCACGATGCCTTTCACTCCAAACTGGACAGGATCTACCGGGTGGAGTTGGGCGATGTTGTGGTGAATAACCCCCGGATTGGTGAATTCCTGGACAATTCTTTTCCTGAGATCGAGAGGACCAACCGTTTTGGTGACCGAAACCTGATGGTTCAATACAATGAAGAAAAATTTTCCTTGCGTAACTGCGTCTTTGCCGACAGCACTGTTTTTGACATTTTTACTTTTCCCCTCATCAAGGGTGATGTGAACCAGCCTTTCCGGGATCCCTTTGATATTGTTCTGACCCGGTCGACGGCAAGAAAAATCTTTGGCGATGCCAATCCCATTGGTAAGATCATCAAGGTGGACCGGCGGCTTCATTATACCGTGACGGCCGTGGCCAGGGACCTGCCTCCCAATTCAAGCATACAAGCCAATGCCTTTGCCAGTTTTCGGAGCATACCGGCTATTTATGATACCCCCAAAGAGCGAATCTGGGACTCCTACAACAATTTTTTCACCTACATCCTTTTGCGTGAAGGGACCCATGCCGGTCATCTGGAGGAAAAAGTCAACAAAAGGCTGATGAAGCGTTTGTTGTCGGAAGGAGATATTGACAGTAAGGAAGCCTTTGCCGGACAAAGGTTGAACCTGCGGCCTTTCTCAGAAGTATATTTTACCCAGGGGTTGAGGTTCGATAATTTTGTGGAGCACGGAAAGCTTTCCTTCGTGAGGATCTTCATGGCCATTGGGATTTTTATCCTGATCCTGGCCTGTGTGAACTTCATCAACATCTCCACTGCCCGTTCCAGCCTTCGCGCTAAAGAGGTGGGGATGAGAAAAGTGATGGGATCGAGCCGCAGCCAGCTGATGGTGCAGCATTTGACCGAGGCGGTCGTGATTGCTCTTTTTGCTACCATACTGGGATTGGTATTGGCCGAACTGATGACGCCGATCTTCAACAACATCATTCAGGCCTACGTGCATATTCCTTATACATTATTCTTCCTGCTGCTGGTGTTAGGTGGTGGCCTTCTGCTTGGGATGTTGGCAGGCATCTATCCGGCACTCATCTTATCTTCGAAGCCTCTGCTCAGCACCATCAAATCCAGCCACGGTAAGGGTGCTCAGGGCTATTCGCTTCGCCGTGTGCTAACCGTCTTCCAGTATACCATCTCGGTGGTGCTGATCATTGCCACGGTGGTGGTATTTAAACAGCTGGACTATGTGAGGACCAAAGACCTTGGGTTTGACAAGGAGCGCATTGTACATTACCACGCCGATATTTCCACTGCCAAAAAGGACCTTCTAAAACAAAGGCTGCTCAAGCATCCTGACATTTCGGCTGTTTCATATGGCAATACCCTCCCTGGGTGGGTTTCCATGACCCAGAGCTTTCACACCAAAGAAGAGTCTTACGGTTTGCATTCACTGCCAGTGGATCCCGATTTTTTCGAACTGTTCGGCATGGAGATCGTCCGGGGTCGCCCTTTCTTTGAAAAGGGAGAAATGGACATGCAGGCAGCTTACATTGTAAATGAAGCAGCCGCCAGGCTGATCGGAGAAGAAGAGATCGTGGGCAAGCCTTTCCGCTTATGGAGCCGGGATGAGATGGGTCAGATCGTAGGGGTGGTGAAAGATTTCCATTTCCGAAGCCTCCATCATAAGATCGAACCCCTGGTGATGTATTACCGTCCGGAATGGTGTCCGCGGATGTTTGTTAAAGTTCAGGATGAAGGGCTGAGCAGCACCATCGAAGATATCAAAGCCACCACACTGGACCTGGTACCCGATCTGTCGTTCAATTACAGCTTTGTCGACGACAGTTTCGACCGGATGTACAAAAAAGAGGAACGCTACGGCAAGCTCTTCGGCTATTTTGCCCTTATTGCCATCTTTATAGCCTCCCTGGGATTGTTCGGACTGGCTTTGTTCTCCACCAACCAGCGTTTCAAAGAGATTAGCATACGCAAGGTCTTTGGCTCCAGCGCCCGGCAGGTGCTGGTGTTGCTGACCAAACAATTTTCCAGGTGGGTGCTCGTCGCCAACCTGATCGGATGGCCCGTCGCCTGGTATTTTATGGATGCCTGGCTTCAGGATTTTGCTTACAGGACCACGCTGTCGTGGTTTGTCTTTGCCGCCGGCCTGGTGATTTCCCTATTGATCGCTCTGCTCACAGTGCTTTTCCAGTCCTACCGGGCTGCCAACGCCAACCCGGCTGAGGTGCTGAGGGATGAATAGCCCATTATGGGCAGACCGGTTGGGCGAGACACTTACCGTTATGGAGTCGAAACGATTTATGTTGAGATTAATAGGATGCTATTATCGGATTGTGTGGAGTTTTTCTTTGGTAGCAACAATAAAGCGATATTCTTCTAAAAGCCTTAATATATTTTCCCAATGTTGTTCAAAATACTCATGCAACTCTTTCAATGAAGTATTTCCTGTCTGAAAGAAAATTACCCTGGGTTTGTTTTTTTCTGTAACAAACTTCATGTAAAAATCTGTATCTTTTGTTAGTATAACATATTGGTGGTTAATAGCATACTGCCATACATCATTGTCCGACATAGATGGGTCTATATCCACAATATGTACAAATTTGGGGTCATTAAAAAAGCTGAAATTTTTGGGTAAGTTAACATCAACAAGGAACCGGAAGTTCATGAATCAGGAAGCTTTTAAGGGATGGCTTGAAAAGGAATGATCCGCTAACCTGGAGGCAAATTCCAAACAGGCAGTTATATCTTCTTTCTCCAAAACAGGATATGCAGCAAGGATGTTATCAAACGTTTCTCCTGCAGCAATATATTCAAGAATCGTCTTTACTGCAATACGCATTCCTCTGATGGTAGGTTTTCCGTTGCATATTGCCGGATCGATTGTTATTCTTTCCATAATAGATTTTTTCACAAGTTAGTAAAAAAGAATAATTTAAAAAACTCTCTTTTATTTATCAACGACATTTCGTATAGAATAGTTCCTTCTGAGGATGATTTAATAAGAATTATGCCCCATCTATTGTTCCCGACAAAAGATAAGTGTTTATTTGTACCCTTGCTAAAAAGGGAGCGATTATCAACAATCCAGCAATGCAACCAATAATTTGAGAAAGCCAGGCTAGCATGAATCTTATCTCTTGCTGGCGAAAAAAACATCTGATTGCAGCACTCCACCCATTTTCTTCGTAGGGGTTAGAAAAAGCTTTAACCATGAAGAAATTTCTAACTCTTACACTTCTGATGATATTTGCAGGTACGCAGTTTTCCTGCGAGGAGAAGGACCAGCCCCAACCCAACCCCGAGCCCAAACCCATCGAAGTCACACCCCAGGCCCGGCAGCTGATCGACTCCGACAACCGCTTTGGTCTGGAGCTGTTTCGTGATATCAGCGCCGGTCAGGATCAGCCCGCCAACACGATGATCTCACCGCTAAGCGTATCGCTGGCCCTGGCCATGACTTACAACGGAGCCGCCGGTGACACGAAAACCGCTATGGAAGAAACCCTTTATTTATCGGGTCTCTCCACCCGGGAGATCAATGAATCCTACCAGGCCCTCATGGAGGAATTATTGACGGTGGATCCCAAAGTGACCATGGAGATCGCCAACTCCATCTGGTATCGCCAGGGATTTTCCGTTGAGCAGGATTTCATCGATGTGAACAGGGAATACTACGATGCCGGGGTGGAAGCCCTCGATTTTGATTCCCCCGATGCGGTGCAGACCATCAACGACTGGGTGGACGATCAGACCAACGGCAAGATCCCCAAAATTATCGAAAACATCGATCCCCTCACCATGATGTACCTGATCAATGCCATCTATTTCAATGGCAAATGGACCTACCAGTTTGATAAGGACAATACCTCGCCGCAGCCTTTTTATCTTGCCGATGGCAGCGAAATACAGGTGGATATGATGCAGAACGAGGCGGATCTGACTTATATGAGCAATGACTTGTTCAGCGCCGTGGAGATGCCTTACGGAAGAGGCAACTACAGCATGGTGTGCATGCTGCCCGCGGAAGATCTGAAGGT
>JAGXLL010000124.1 GCA_018334675.1 Bacteroidales bacterium
GCAGACAGATGGAGCCTTTTGATCGCGTATTCTGCTTCTTCCTGAATCCAGGGTATCAACAGGTGATCATTATTATAACCCTGGCGGTCATCATTCCAGAGGATCTCTATCACCTGGGTCTTGAGACATTCCAAAATGTCCCACGCCTGTTTTTCACTTGACTTTCTGGCCACCATCATTTAATCTTCTATGATGTTTGATCAAAGATATACATTTTCGAACAAAATTCAGCGTAAAATTAAGCGCTTAGCGCAGCGCTAAGCGCTGAAAATGTTCGTTTCCGGACATTTCTCTATGTCCAGCAATTGGCTTAGCATAGAAAGGGTGTTCGCCAACGGTCACTTACCAGCGCTTAGCGTTGCGCTAAGCGCTGGTTAAGACTGGTTAAGACGCTGCTAAATATTTTTGAATTGTGGGTATTTTCTTTTATTTTGATCCCGGCAAGGGTATTTATTTGAAATGTGGGTGCCCAAACAAATTTCTCGTTTATATTTATGAAACTAAAAAATAAAAAGCTATGCCATTTCTTGAATTAAGGACCAATAAGCAGCTCAGTGCAGAGAGGAAGCAGCACGTGATGAAAGATTTGACGGCCTTACTGGCCAAGGATCTGAACAAGCCAGGAAGGGTAATTATGATCAATTGCCGGGACAATCAGGATCTGATGTTCGGAGGCTCCTCCGAATCCCTTGCATTCATTGAACTACGAAGTATTGACTTGCCGGAAGACCAAACGGTTCGGCTATCGCAAAGCCTGTCTTCCTTCATAAAGAATAACCTCGACATACCGGAGGAGCGGCTGTTTATTAATTTCCGCAGTTTTGAGCGGCATATGTGGGGCTATAACGGATCTACCTTTTGATTTCCTGTTGATTTGTCAGATTCTGATAAAATCCGGGTTTTCCTGCCGGATGGTATGTTTTTTGAGAAATGATTGGGGCAGAGGTAAACAGACGGTTTACCGGCAAGTTATGTTAATCAACACGATATATTATGACATTTAAGGAGATCAGGAATAACCATCAGAAGGCAAGTGCATACATCATTGACCGAAAAGTGGGATTTGCCCTGGATATATATTTTGAGATGGCAGGTGAAGCCACCTCCGATTATTATCGTATCCAGCTGGAGAAGCACAAGGAAACCTACCGCAATATACTGGATCATGCTTTTCAGGATGTATCAGATCCTCAGCGGGATCAGATTTATCTGCACCTGCTCAAATCCATCCTGGAAGTGGGCGATCAGTTGAAGGAACATTTGCTGACCACCCATCAAAAATCTTCGGTTTATAAAACCAAATGGAAGCTGGAGCAGGATGTTCAGGCGGGCAAGATCCGTTATCAGGATTTGCTGGAAAAACTTACCCTGGACAGGGAACTGGATGATCTGCTGAAAGATTCCAACATACAGGCTGAAGAAGAGGGCGATCAGGAGGCATTTGACCGGGATGAGCTATACAGTTACCTGTTTCGTATTATATGGCTGACCGATAAATACGGGGAAGCCGAGATGGAATTGCTTCAAGACATCAAGGATTCGGAGAAGATCCCATGGCATGACAAAAGCTTGTTTGTCAGTGCGCTTACCTTGAGTGCGCTAAGAAGCTTTGATGAGCGGAAGGTGGAATTGCTTTTCGATTTCTACGATAAACAACAGGACGAGGTATGGCAAAGGGCACTGGTTGGGATCATTTATGCCCTGTATGAATATGACCAACGAATTGAATTTTACGACCGGCTCCTGGAGCGGCTGGACACCTATGCCGGGAATGGTTTGCTGGAGCGGAATATTGAGGCCATCATCATTCAAACCATTAAATCCAAAGAAACAGAAGAGTTAACACGTAGATGGGAAGAGGAAATACTTCCTGAGATCATGAAGATGCGGCCCAATATCGAAAAAAAGCTCGATCTGGAGAATATTGTATCCGAAAAATTCCTGGAAGACAAAAATCCGGAGTGGGAGAAGGTATTTGAAGATTCACCCGATCTTTTGGATAAGATCCAGGAGTTTTCCAAGATGCAGATGGAAGGCTCCGATGTTTTCATGAGCGCCTTTGGCCGCCTCAAACATTTTCCCTTTTTCCAACGCATCAGCAACTGGTTTATCCCCTTTTACAAGGAGAATCCCGAAGTTCAGCAGATCAGCGAGGGACAGGAAGATGTGAACCTTTCCCCGCTGGTGGAGAAGCTGGAATCATCCAACTTCATGTGTAATTCCGACAAATATTCCTTTTGCCTGAATCTTCAGTATATACCTGAAGAACAAAAAAATACCATGATGCAGCTATTCAATGAGGAAATGAAGCAGATGGATGAGATCGGCCAGGACGAGGAGATGCTCAATGATTTTGCCCGTACTAAAAGTATCTATACCCAATATATTCAGGATATTTATAGGTTTTTCAAGCTTCATCCCCTGAAGAACGAGATCGACGACATTTTCCAACACAAGCTGGATATCTATAATACCCGATTCTACAACCGCATTGTCAGAAACAAGAAAGTGCGCAGAAACATCGCGGAATTTTATTTTGAGCGCAACCATTTTGATCAGGCCGTGGAGGTGTTCAAGAATCTGGATGAAGAACAACGCAACACAGCCGAAGTAACGGAAAAGATCGCCTACAGCTATCAGCGGCTCGGGGATTATCAGGATGCCCTGGATTACTATCTGAAGGCTGAGTTGTTTGATACCAATAAAGCCTGGATCAACAAAAAGATCGCTCTCTCATACCGCTATCTCAATCAGCCGGAGCGGGCCCTGCAGTATTATCAGGAAGCGGAGAAACTGGAACCCGACAACCTGTATATTCAGGCCTACATAGGTCACAGCCTTTTTCAGCTAAAACGGTACGAGGAGGCCCTGAAATACTATTTCAAGGTGGAATACCTGGCTCCCGAGAATGCAAAGATCCGCAGACCCATTGCCTGGTGCTCATTTATTCTGGGAAAATTCGAGACTGCGGAAAATTATCTGCTCAAGCTTCTGGAGAAGGAAAGCCGCTACTTTGATTATATCACCCTGGGCCATGTATACTGGTGTATGAATGATATCGGGAAGGCCCAGCACGCATACAAGGATGCAGCCCTTCATGAGGAAGCCGGATTTGAGACCTTTGCCACTTCTTTTCTTGATGACCAGGAATACTTGGAAGCTCATGGAATTCAGCCGTTTGATATCCATTTGATGATGGATCGGGTCAAACTGCTTGCAGAGGGAGAGCAAAATTCATAACCCTTATAATCAGTTGGTTTATGTGTTTATTCCGGATTTTTTCCGGATTTCATACGGTGTTTTATTTTTTTCCTTATTTTCATACAACGAAGCCAATTTGGATCATTTCATGTATAACAGCGATGTGATACGAGTTTGGCATATCTTGTAATTTTCATTGACCCTGTTTGATTGGAAGGCATGACGGATAATAAGGAACCCGATCAACCTAATGCTGCGCTGACCATCCTTATCGTTGAGGATGAGTTATTCAATTATATCTACTTCAGTGAAGTATTAAAACTCCATGGGATCCAGACCATTAAGGCTGAGAATGGAGAAGAGGCATTAGAGGCTGTACGTCAACGTTCTGATATCGACCTGATCCTGATGGATATTAAGATGCCCTTTATGGACGGATATGAAGCTTTCACCGAGATACGGAAGGTCCGTCCCGGGGTTCCGATTATTGCTCAAACGGCTTATGCTCTGAGCCATGAGCGCAAAGAGATCCTGGAATACGGATTCAATGATTACCTTGCCAAGCCGGTTGAAGAGGATCAATTGATGCAGGTGATCCGACAAAACCTGAAAGACCCCGAGGCTTAGTATTTCCCAGGTTGGAGCCAGCCAGGTGAACCTGGATTATTCCAGGATATCTCTGCGATTCAGTGCCCGTTGATATTTCCTGGCATTGTTGATATGTTGGCGATGGGTTTTCGAGAAGTTATGATATCCTGAAAAATCCGGGCGGGCGGCGAAGTAGAGATAATCGTGGTGGTTGTAATTCAGGATCGCCCGGATGGCAGCAATAGAAGGGATGGAGATGGGCCCGGGTGGCAGCCCTGCATACTTGTAGGTATTATAAGGGGAGTCAACCTGGAGATGTTTCGTTAACACGCGTTTGATGGAGAAATCCCCGATGGCAAATTTTATGGTGGGATCCGCCTGCAGCCTCATGCCCCGCTCGAGCCTGTTGATATATACACCTGCAATATCCGGCATCTCATCATTATGAATGGTTTCCTCATCCACAATAGAAGCCAGGGTGGTAACTTCCACCGGGGTCATATCCATCTGCCCTGCCTTTTCAATATTTTTGCCTTCCCAGAAGTTTTGATACTCCCGGTGCATTCTTTGGATGAAGCCTCTGGCACCGGTGTCCCACCAGAATTCATAGGTGTTGGGTATGAACATGGCCGGGGCCGTTTGGGGGTCCATATCAAACTGCTTCAGATAGGTCTCATCCCTTAGCAGCCTGATCAAAGTTGCAGAATCTGCCTCTATCTGGCTTGAGACCACCCCTGCCAGCCGGGGCATCGTTCTGAGGTTGTTGAAAATAAGATTGACAGGTTCCTGACGACCTGCCCGCAGTTGTTCGATCAGGGCATTATTGCTCATGCCATCCTCGACCTTATATTTCCCGGGATGTAGATGGCTGGGGTAATTTTTCTTTTCTGCAAGCCACTCAAAAGATTCCTGGTCTTCAACCAGGCCTTTCTCCCGGATGCGTTGATAAACATCTTCCACCTGCGAGCCGGAGGGAATATAGAGATACGTATACGCTTCTGCTTGGAGCGCCACATTGGGTCCATAGATCTTTTGATACAGCCGGTAAGCAAATACTGCTCCTATCAGCAAAGCTGC
>JAGXLL010000013.1 GCA_018334675.1 Bacteroidales bacterium
ATTCCCTTTTTTTCCAGTCAATTGTTATTTTTTTGATCTTGTGTTTTTTTCATGAACCTAATGCTATAAAATCCGCCATGAATATTGCCTTTGTGTTATTTAGAATCTTTCTAAAATACGAGTGCGACGACCATTTTCCAAAAGGTTTAAACCGGCCATGTTTAATGTTTTGGTACTCCCTTCCTGGTGTGATTTTGGTATAGATTAGAAAATGAATCTATACTTTAGCAGATGGAAGGCGACTTCTATCATTAACCCTAAACCTATAATTTATGTTTATGATAAACTAAGCTTTATGCTTACATTCTTGCTGTTTGTCGCATTTACGGCATCAGCACAGATGCAGATTTCGGGAAAGGTCACCAATGCAGAAACTGGTGAACCGAATTTTTTATTATAAATAGAATTTGCTGTCCCTTGCGGTCTTTACTGGTTATCATATTATTTAAAATTGTTATAAATATTAGCCCGACTCAAGAAAGCCGGTGATAAAACCGAGGGAGGGGTGCTTTTTGCAATATTATGATATCCAGTATATTATGTAAATTTTAAGTAAACTAAGCTGAATGTCCCCCACAAATCTTTTATTGGATCACAATGGCAAAACTCTTAAAAAATGTTAAAAGATTAAAAATTTTTCTATATTAGTTCCCGGATAAATATCTCATTAACCCTAAACCTAAAATTTATGTCTATGAGAAAGCTAACATTTTTCTTGACATTTATGCTGCTTGTCGGATTTTCGGCATCAGCACAGATGCAGATCGCGGGAAAGGTCACCAATGCAGCGACTGGTGAGCCCATTCCCGGTGTATCGGTGGTTGTGAAGAGTCAAACAACCATTGGTACAACAACAGACATGGATGGCCTTTATAACCTGGAGGTTCCATCTAATGCACAGACGCTGGTTTTCAGCTTTGTGGGTATGCAGAAAGTGGAAGAGCCCATCAATGGCCGCTCAACCATAGATATTGCCATGCAACCTGCTGTTGAAGAGATGGAAGAGGTGGTGGTCACCGCCATCGGTATGAAACGGGAAGCCAAGAAACTGGGTTATACCGTATCGGAAGTATCGGGTGAAGACCTGGAAAAATCGGCTTCAGCGGATGCCTTTTCCTCCTTGAAAGGTAAGGTGGCCGGCGTTCAGATCTCTCAATCCAGTGGTACGGCCGGAGCGTCTTCATACATTGAGATACGTGGTGCAGCCTCCATAACCGGTAACAACTCACCCCTTTATGTAGTGGATGGTGTACCCATCGACAACTCGGGTGGTGGAGCCGGTGTAGCCGGTGTGATGACTTCCAACCGCGCGATGGACCTGAACCCCGATGACATCGCCTCGATCAGTATCCTGAAGGGTGGTGCGGCAACTGCCCTCTACGGTATGCGAGGCGCCAATGGTGTGATCGTTATTGAAACCAAGAAAGGGGAACAATCTGATGTGAGCTACACCCATGTAGATGTCAACTCCTGGCTGAGGGTCAATCAGGTTTCCCAGCTGCCCCCCCGCCAGAATCAATATGTTCAGGGCCACAACTACTTCGGTTGGGCTCAGGGTCCCACCATCACCCATGCCGACAACAATTATTACGCAGCCCTGTCCTGGGGTCCGCATGTGGATGATGTAGTATACACGGACGATCCCAACTACACCCCCACTCAAAGTTCCAGCCATCAGTACCTGCAAGGTTTATTCGGCGGCTGGAATCCCGGTGGATATACGGGTATGGAGGAATGGATCAACAAATGGGATCCCAATGGACGGATGATCCTCCGATCTGATGCAGAAGACCTGGGCCTGAATATTGCCGGTCCGGTACAAACCTACGATCCCTACGATTATTTCCAGAATGCTGTTTCCTGGAAAACCCACGCATCTATTACCAGTGGGGATGACAACTCATCCTATTATTTATCGGCTTCCACCAACCACAACGAATCGCCTGTACCTAATGACCGGTGGGATAAGAGTGCTTTCCGCCTGTCAGCTTCCCAGCAGCTAACCGAGAACATTAAGGTGGAAGGAAGTGTCAATATAACTGATACCAAGGGCGTTCGTATTCAGCGTGGATCGAATATATCCGGTGTCATGCTGGGATTGCTCAGAACACCTCCTAACTTTGACAACAGCTATGGCTATGAGTTTGCCGATGGTACCCAGCGTAGTTTCCGCGGTGGGGGAGGCTATGACAATCCTTACTGGACCTCCAATAACATCCTCTACCAGGATCACAACACCCGCGCCATCAGTTACGGGGAACTTTCCTGGGACATCACCGACTGGATGAGCCTGACCTACCGCATCGGCTTTGACTGGTGGTCGGAATTTACCCATTATCACTATGCCAAGAATTCCAATGGTGCCCCCAATGGATTCAAGCAGAAGTGGAATGAATGGAACCGCGAGGTGAACAGCGACCTGTTGCTGAACATTTCCAGGGATCTGACCAGCGACCTGACGCTTGATTTCACCGGTGGCCACCATGCCTATGAGAGCTGGTACGAGAATTCAGGTGCTATCGCCAACGAGTTGACCGAAGCCAAATTCTACGACATCAGCAACACCACCGCCATCGATGGTTTTGAGAATACCACCAAGCTCAGAAGAGCCGGTGTCTTTGGAGATTTGACTTTATCCTACATGGATATGTTGTTCCTGGGCGGTACCGGACGTTTCGACTGGTCAACCACCATGCCCGAGGAGCAGAATCCCTTCTTCTATCCTTCGGTGAATCTGGGTTTTGTCTTTACCGAGTTGCCTTTTATGGATAACCTCTCTAATATCCTGTCTTTTGGTAAGTTGAGAGGCTCTTATGCGGTCACCGCATCCGATGCCGGACCCTACAACACCGTTACTACCTATTCATCCGGTGGTGCCGGCGACGGCTGGACCGGCGGCGTAGGATTCCCCTTCCTGGGCTACAGCGGTTACGACCGGAGCTTCCAGATCGGCAACCAGGATCTGAAGCCGGAAAAACAGATTACCCAAGAGGTGGGCATCGACCTGCGTTTCTTTGACGGAAATGTCCGCCTGGATGTGGCTTACTTCAAGAACCGCAACGAAGACCTGCTGATGGGTGTACCTATTGCTCCTTCCAGCGGCTTCTCCAGTGCCTTTCTCAATGCCGGTGTGATGGAAACCAGCGGCATGGAGATCCTGCTGAACCTGACCCCGGTGCAAACCCGGGATTTCAACTGGGATCTGTCGGTCAACTTTGCCAACCCCAGTACTACGGTTAAGGAACTGGCACCCGGTGTGGACAACATCTTCCTGGGAGGATTTGTCTCGGCCCAATGCCGTGCGGTTGCCGGTGAACCCTATCGTTCTATCTATACCACCGAGTTCCTCAAAGACAGTGAGGGGAACCTGGTATTGAACGACGATCCTTCTCAGCCCGCTTATCTCCAAGGAGCCCCCATCTGGGATCAGACCATGCGTTCGGTGGGTAAGGTGCCTCCTCAATTTACAGCAGGTTTGACCAATACATTCAGCTTCAAGGGCATTACCCTGAGCGCCACCCTCGATGTCAAGCAAGGTGGACTGATGTGGAACGGAACCAAAGGCGCCATGTATTTCTTCGGAGTACACGGTGACCAGGTTGACCGTGGCGAAACCAAGGTTTGGGAAGGTGTGAAAGGTCACCTCAATGACCAGGGTGAACTGGTGCACTTCGAAAATGGCACAGAGGTAGCTGGTCCCGGTGGAACCAACGACATCGAATGGACCGATCAACAGTCCTGGTACCACAGTGGCTATGGAAGTGGCTTTACCGGCCCCAGCAACCCATTCATCGAATCTTCCGAATGGATCCGTCTGCGTGAGGCAACCTTGTCCTACAGCATCCCCCAGAATTTGCTGGCCAATTCCTTCTTCAGGAAAGCCGAAGTATATTTTACCGGCCAAAACCTCTGGATTGAAACACCCTATACAGGGATCGATCCCGAAACCAACCTGAACGGTGCGGATAGCAATAGCCGGGGACTGGATTACTTCAACATGCCGGGTACCAAATCCTATACTTTCGGATTAAGACTTGGTTTCTAATCAATCCAACCTATAACCATAAAATTTGAATACCATGAAAATGAAATTATATAAGTTTTTCGGACTGATTTTGGTTCTGTCCATGCTTACGGTTTCCTGCGAAGAATGGATAGATCCTGAATTGAACGAGGATCCGGACGCTTTGACCGATGTATCCATGAAATCCTTGCTGCCCAATATTCAGCTGAACATGGCCTATGTGATCGGTGGAGCCGACATGACCGGATATGCAGGAGCCTGGACCCAGCACCTGAGAGGCGCTGACCGGCAGTTTCTTGCTATATACAACTACAACATTGGTCCCACAGACCTGAATAACCTTTGGGACAGTATGTATGAGGACAACCTGGAGATCATACAGGTGATCAAAGAGAAAGCCGAACAAGAGAATTCCCCGCACTATGCGGGTGTGGCGAAGGTGCTGGAAGCCGTATCCCTGGGTTATCTGACCGATTTCTTCGGTGATATACCTTATACGGATGCTTTTAAAGGTCTGGAAGGGAATTTTCAGCCCGAATACGACAGCCAGGATCAAATTTATAATACCATCAACACCCTGCTGACGGAAGCCATCACTGACCTGCAGGCCAGCGAAAATGAGGTGCCTTTACAGGGAGACCCCATTTATGGGGGTAATGTGGATCTGTGGTTGAAAGCCGCTCATTCTCTCCGGGCCCGCTATAACATGCACCTGACCCAACTGGGCAATGTGGATTACGATGGAGTGGTCACTGATCTGAACAATGGTCTAAGCGCCAACTCAGAGGATCTGCAGCTTCCATTCATGGAAGATCTGGCCCACGCCAACCCCATGCACCAGTTTGTTACCGGCCGTACCGGTTATATCGTGGACAACGATGTCTTCCAGAACATGATTGAAGACGATCCGCGTTCTTCAGAATTGTTCTATGGAACGGAAAGCGGCCCATGGGGTTTCTGGTATCAGGCCAGCTCCCCGGTGCCTTTCATTGAGTATGCCGAAGCCATGTTCCTGAAGGCCGAGGCTCAGTACAGAAACGAGAACCCCACCGGGGCACGTGCTTCCCTGAAGGACGCTATTGATGCCTCTATAAATAAGCTGGGCGTTACCGGCGGTACCTGGCAGGATTCCGTTGAAACAGCCATCGACAGCTACACCGGTGTCGTATTGCTGGAGGAGATTATGGAGCAAAAATACATCCATATGTTTGGCAATACGCCTATTGCTTACATCGATTTCAGAAGAACAGGGTATCCTAATGAACTGAATCCTGTAGTGGGCAATGAGTTCCCCGACCGGTTCCCCTATCCATCCGATGAGATTGAACTCAACCAGAATACACCCGATTACAAATCGATCTTTAACAACCTGTGGAGCAATCCAACGCCCGATCACGAAAAGCAATGACCGGCCGGGTAATTAAGGGAATTATTGATCGCACCTGACACAAAAGAGGGTCTCCCGGCAGCTGCCGGGAGACCCTCTTTGTTGATGGGAAAAATCAGTAGACCACGAAAGCATCGCGTTTACTGCCCAGTTTGCCGCCATTTCTTCCCTGCACCCTGCAAACCGCCTCCATCTTGATGTCGGAGTTATAAAAAGTCACGCTGGCCGAACCCGATGTATCTACGCGAATATCAGGGTTCCAGTAAAGGGTTTGGCGCAGGTCAACACGGTTGAGTTTTGCTTCCCGGCTGGGGTACTCAGGGGCATAAAAATCCTTTTTCAAGGCATATCCCTGCAAAGTGGTGGTAGGGTTATCCGCATCTTTTGAAGCGGATGCCTTTTTCTTCCATGCCCCGTCCTTGGTTTCAATAGCAATCAGCCCACCCCGGTTTTGTGAGGTATATTTCAGGGCGGAGCCGGCATTCTTGATGACTTTGATCTTATCAATGTCTTCAGCATTCAGAAAGTCCACATTGTGGTAGTTCTCCCCCATGTTGATGCCGTCGAGCACGATCAGTGCTCCGCTTTGTTGGCCGGGCAGGATGCTGTTGTATCCCCGGAACAAAATCTTGTTGTGGTCCACAGTAAATCCGGAGGTTACCGTGCGCAGCAGGGAGAGAAAATTGCGGGGAGCTCCGCCGGTTTGTTTCTCAATATCTTCGGCTGACTTTTCAAGAACCTGGTACCTTTGTTTTCTCACTTCGTCGGGTATTTTAACCGGCCGTTTGGCGCTTACCACGATCTCCTCCAGCATCACCGCATTTTCATCAAACCGGGAATAGTAATCTTTTTCCATGGAAAGATCCTTTTTTAGCGGAATGAGGGGGTTGGGGACGAAAACGGAAAGTGTGGGTGTTGACTTCACAGTGGTATGCTCCCTGTAATGGTCGGCCAATTTTCTGGCATAGGAATGCACAAACTTGAACTGGATGTCCTTTTTGCCGTTTCGGCGTTCTGCCATGATGTAAATTTTGCCTGTGTCCATCACCTGGGCATATTCGGAGGCAGATAAGTGAAAGTAACCTTCTTTTCCGGTGACTTTTTTGATGTACCTGAAATATTTGGGATTGTTTAATTGGACAGCTGAGTTTTCCGACTCAACGGTTTGAAGCAACAGTTTTTCGTCAATCTCGAACCTGGGTTTAAAAAGCTTGACAATGGCTTTTTTGGCGGGTTTCCCATTATTTCTGAGAATCCTGCCGGTAAAGAATGGCAGTCTCTTTTTTATATTGGCATCGGTGGGCGTATTGAGCACTTGCTCCCAGCGGTATCTTCTCCAGCCGTGGGTCATCATCAGATGGTTGATCGCCGTATCTGCACGGGGATTGTCGCGGAAATAAACATTCGGGGTGCCTATTTCCCCTCTGATCTCGGAGGTCAGGTAATTATAAGCCATCAGGTCGGGTATGCCCGCTGGTTGGCCGAGGCGTTGCCGGTTGGTGACGGCCAGGGAGAGATGGGCGGCCGTTGGTTCTCCCTGATGGTTGGTGACCCGAATGTTCAGCCTGACGGGATCCTTGGGGTGGTATTTCTCTTTGTCGGTGCTTACTTCTATATACAGGCGTTTGTGTTTGTTGCAGAAGGTGAGTCGCTCCGCACGGGGCATACCTTTGGCATCAAGCAGGGTGAGTTTGAGTATGCCCATGGGCATCTGCTTGGTTGGGATGGTAAGGGTGGTTGTCTTGTTGATGGAAAAGGATTTGCTCCAATGGATGGTTCCCTGCATTTGGGCCAGCAGTGTGACTTTTTTTCCTGTCAACTGCTCAGTGGCTCGCAGGATGAGGTGAAGCCGGTCTTTGTCATGGTGGTCCATGTGAATGGCATATCCCTGTTCAAGGGCATCGGGCAGGGAATAGCTGGAAGATTGGTTAATGGGATGGGTGATTTGTACCTTTGCTTGGGGATGTTTTTCCAGGTTTACTTCAAAGCTCCCCATGCCCCGGTAGAAGCTCCTTATTTTTTTGATGACCTGATTGTTTTGATCCAGCAAGAGGCCCCTGAAATCGACCGGACTGCCATAGGAATCAGTGGCTTTGAATGCTACCCTGTTGTTCCTGCCCTTTAGCAGATGGCCGCTTTCGGGAAAAAAACGGAGGCGAATGCGCAACCGGCGCGTGGGTATGACCGTTTGATGATGAGCCTGGTATCCCCTGTAATCGGTGTGTACGGTTAACAGAATCGGCTCGCTTGGCAGGGTTTCAGGCAATCGGAAACGTACTTTTTTAAATCCCCGGCTGTTGGTTGAATCGCTTCCCTTATATATTTGCTTTTTTCCCGATTGCACGTGATATGAAAAGGGCACTTCCCTGAGAGGCTGTTTCAGTTCATTGTAAACGTAAAGGCTGGCTGTCACCTCTTCATCGGCTTTATAAACCGAATCGATACGCGAACTTTGCAGGAATATTTTCGGAAGGTGATCAAGAACCTGTATCGACCGGGAGAATGCTTCCCGGCAGTCTTTTTGTTTCATTAAACCGGTGTAGGCCAGCAAACGGTAGGTGCCCAAATCAGCCGTTTCGGGCAACACCAGATGCCCTTGCGCTCCCCCCTGCTCTATTCGGTGGCGGCGGGTGAGTATGGGTTCCCCCTCGGGTGGAACAACCTGAACCACCAGGTTTTGGCTTTTTTCCTTCAACACATTCCGGTCGGGATTGATGCACCAGGCCTTATACCAGAGGGTATCTCCAGGGAGGAATACATCTTTATCTGTGTGCAGATAAACCTTATCAGCTACATGCTCCCGGGTATAGCTCGTAAGTTTCGCCCGGATCTGTTCCAGGGAATAATTGGCCGGATAGGCAAGAAACAGAAAAATTCCGGCCAGCAAACTAAGCATCATAAATTGAATGAATCTCATGATTTTGGGTTTGAGGTTATTTAATAAGTAGATCATTTTAACAGAACTTCCCCCATGCAGATGAATGTGTTTTACAACATATTATCGGAGTAGGCCTCTCATGCAACCTGGCAGAAGCAGTTTTTGCCTAACATTCTTACCCATAGGCATCTGTTTGAATCCCGATAAAAATCACACTTATAGGGTTCGGATTGATTTGTGGATCATAAAGATATACAAACCAGGAAAGTTTTGAATAAATTGGCTGTCATCATTATAAATTATAACCCAATTTTGTTATTTTTACACGAGAATTGCATAATTGAAGACTATGAAAGCACCCATTATTGTAGTAGGGCTGATGTTTATCAGTACCGCTTTGTTCTCACAAAGCCACAATTTGACCATAAAGGGTCAGGGAGTTCTGGAAAACCTGAGCCTGACCCAAGGCAGCAGTCCTGAGAAACAGATCCAGGGGAGCGTTTATTGGAATCGCGATTACATGTATGGCCAGGTCACCCTTTCCAACGACAAGGAAGTAAAAGGTATGCTGCGCTATAATGTGCGGTATCAGAATTTTGAGGTGGTCTTGGATCGCGATACCCTGTATATATCTGAACCTACTCTGGTGAAGAAGATTGAGATAGGGGGAAAAGTCTTTGTTTTCACCCTCTCAACCGAGCAGATCAATGGCAAGCCCTATGTCAGTGGCGGGTATTTTGAAGTTGCGGAGGGAGGGGAGGACTATCCCAAATTGCTTATTAGGCACCAAAAGCAAGTCAAAGAAAGTGCATATGCCTCCACCTACATGGGAGGAGGTGGGACCGGCATGAAACGGTATGTGGATCAGCGGGAATATTATATACAGTGGACTGACGGGGCAGGTGCTGTCCGCATACACTCCAGGGAAGATCTGATTTCCATGCTTGCCAAAGATTTGAATAAGCGGGAAAGAGTCCAGCAATATATAAAAGAACAGCGGTTAAGTGTCAATAATGTGGAAGATTTAAAGAATTTGATCCGTTTTTATCATCAATTATAAATATCCCCAATATGAAGTCTTGTTATTTTTTCATTGGTTTGCTTACTTTTTTTTGGATCCTGCCTTCAAATGTATCGGGGCAGGACCCACAGGTTAGCAATATTCAGCTTGATATTAAGCAAAACCTTGTGCACATTCATTATGATATCCTCAACAGCCAGCCATCCATGCAGCACGATGTAGATGTGTTGTTTCTGGATCAGGATTACAAGTATTTTGATCCGCAGGAACTCTCCGGGGATATCGGAAACCAGATAAGGGGAGGGGCCGATAAGAATATTGTATGGGATGCCATGGCCGACCGGTTTGATTTTTCCCGCAAGGTAACTCCGCAAATATTCCTGGACTGGGAAAAAAGGGGAGGTGCGGATAATGCCTTGCTTTCCCTTCTGGTACCCGGCCTGGGCGATTATTTTGTAGCCGAAACAAAGGAAATGACGATTAAGCCCTATATGCGAACCCTTTCTGCATTGGGCTTCGTGACCCTGGGATTCATTGCCCAAAACAAACGCAAGGATGTACCACTCTACACCTATTCGGATATGCCCTATATTGATACGGAAACCGGCGATTACCTCTCCAGAACGGGAAGGGTGCTTTATGGACATGAAACCCAGCCCTGGCTTTTTGGAGGGGATGCGGAAGTTTTCCTCAGTGTGGGAGCTGCCATATGGGTAGCCGATATATTATGGGTGGCTGTTAAAGGTTTCCAGAATGAGAAAATCAATCAATATCTCACCAATACAAACCTTCAATTCAACAACCGGGGAATTGCCCTGAGCTATGGGTTTACCTTTTAACTTTCCTTAGCTTTTTTGTCTACCCTTCCAAAAGGAGAGGAATCATTCATCGAGCTGAATAACTTACCTCAATTACTGAATTCATTGTTAATTTATTTCTTGATCTGGAATATCCTCTGCCAGGGGTGGTTTCACTGGTTTGTGTGAATAATAGTTTCTTATGTAATTAATAAGTTCTGTAAGTTTCCGTTCAGTTGAAAATAAATAGCATTTCTATGCTCATGAAATAAAAGAAATATAAAAATTTTAAAATCTTTGAAATTTTTATATTTTTGGCATTGTATTAGCGAAAGCCTAATTCATTAACCCTAAATTTTATTTTTATGAGAAAACTAAGCCTTCTTTTAACTTTTTTGTTTTTCGTTGCCTTTCAGGCTGCGGCACAAAATCAGATTACGGGGAAGGTCACCAATGCAGAAAGCGGTGATCCGATCCCCGGTGTATCAATAGTGGTGAAAGGACAAACAACTATTGGTACCACCACCGACATGGACGGGAATTATTCACTTCAAGTTCCCTCCGATGCACAAACTTTGGTTTTCACCTTTGTAGGTATGCAAAAGTTGGAAGAGCCCATCAACGGCCGCACCACCATCAACGTGCAGATGGAACCTGCCGTGGAAGAAATGGAGGAAGTCGTTGTACTGGGTTATTCAGAAAGGGGAAGGAACAAGGTTACCGGTTCTTCCGTACAGGTGAATGCCGAAGAACTGGAAGACGTACCTTCCGAATCAGTGGATCAGTCCCTGCAGGGTAAGGTGGCCGGAGTGAACGTCCGGACCAATTCCGGTACGCCCGGTGCAGTACAGGACATCCGGATCCGGGGCCGCAACTCCCTTACTGCCGGCAATGAGCCCCTTTGGGTGATTGACGGAGTACCCGTTACTTCTGGCGACGTATCCAATACAGGAGCATACACCTCGCTGAACAAACTGGCCTCTTTGAGCAGCGATGATATCAAGTCCGTTACGGTGCTGAAAGATGCATCCGCAACTGCTGCATATGGGGCCAGAGGTTCCAACGGGGTAATCGTTGTGGAGACTAAAGGAGGACAAGAAGGACAGAAAGTGGATTTCACCGCCACCACAACCCTTGGCTTTAGAAACAAGGCTGTGGAAGGAAGAGAACCCTTATCCGGACAGCAGCGGTTCACCCTGTATCAAGAGGCCATCCATAATTCGTTTGGTGTGCCGGAAGATGAGGCATGGGAAACTGCCAAAACCTATGGTCTGGCAGGAGTTGACCAGTATCAGAACTGGATTGATCTCGGTAAGCCCGATATCAGCTGGGAGGATGCACTGGCCAATAAAAATGCACCCATCACCAAATTCAATTTGTCGGCCAGTGGCGGTACCGATGTATCTTCTTTCTATGCTTCCCTAAATTACAATGTAACGGAAGCTACCGTGGTAGGAGCCCAGTTTGAAAGATACAGCGGCATGCTGAACTATACCAGGGATCTGAGCGAAAACCTCAGCCTGGACACCAAGCTGAGCATTTCCAATTCGCGGCAGAATCCCGTGATTGAGCAAAGCGCCTATTTTGCCAGTCCCATTGCCGCCAAATATTTTACCCCGAACGTGGTAAGGCCCCGTACGGATGAGGGAAAACCCAACCTGGATTATCCGGCTACGTTCTTCAATCCCCTCTACCTGGTCAAAAATGATATCAACTATCATGACATGACGACAGCAAGAGGTTATATGGCTTTGGATTGGGACATTACCGACAATTTGAGATTCGATTCCAAAATACACGGGGAATATTCTATTTTGAACGCATTTGGGTATGGCAACCGGAATCACGGTGACTACCAAGCTCAGGGCGGCAACGTCAGCGATGAGCTTGAAAGAACCCTGAATTATACCATACAGAATTCACTGACGTATAATTTCTCCTTTATGGAATCCCACCATTTTGATGTTAAGGTACTTCAGGAATTCCAGAAAGACAAGTCAAGGATGCTTGGAGGATATGGAGAAAACTTCCCTGCAGATGGACTCATTTATCTGGACAATGCTCCGTCAAACCAGGAGACGTGGGGTTCCTATTATGACTGGATGAACCTTTCCTATCTCGGTTTGGTCAATTACAACTACCAGGGTAAATACGTGGTTGATCTGAGCTACAGACGGGAAGGATCGTCAAGATTTGCCGAAGGATACCGGTTCGGTGATTTCTGGTCCGCCGGTGTTGCCTGGAACATTACGGAGGAATCCTTCATGCAAGGGCAGAATCTGTTCAGTAATCTGAGGCTGAGGGCTTCCTATGGTACCAGCGGGAACTCGCAGATCGGACTGAACCAGTATCAGGCCCTGCTGAATTATAATGCAAAGTACAATGAAAGCCCTGCTGCCTATCCCGCACAGCTTCGCAACCGGGCCCTCAGCTGGGAGAAAAATAGAAACCTCGACGCAGGTATTGATTTTGGTTTCTTTGAGGACAGGCTGACCGGTTCGGTCGCTTATTTCGATAAGGAGACCTATGACTTGCTGCAATCGGTACCATTAACCCGGACATCCGGATTCAGCAGTTATCAGGAAAATGTTGGTGCAATGGTCAACAAAGGATTTGAATTCGAGCTGAGTGCCGACATCATCCGGAGCCAAGACATGAACTGGAGCGTTTCCGGGCACTTCTCCACCGTGGAAAACGAAGTCACCGAGCTGGCAACCGATCCTACCGGCGGCGAGCTGAACATCCAGAATTATGCCAAGAAAGTGGCAATCGGTCATCCCGCTTGGGGATGGTATCTGAGAGATTATGCCGGTGTAAATGATGAAGGTTTTGCCACCTGGTATAAGACTTCCGACCGGGAGGAAGTCACTACCAACTATTCCATGGCCGATAAGATGTGGAATGGAGGAAGTGCACTCCCCACTTACAGCGGCGGATTTTCCACCCATTTTGATTACAAAGGGTTGTTTTTGGATGTGAATGTGATGTATTCCGGCGGCAATAAGATTTTGGAAAGGTGGGCCGAATATTACCTTTCGTCCAATTATATCCCGACAGCCCTCTATCAGGGTATGGAAGAGCTTATGGACAGATGGCAGGAGCCTGGTGATGAAGAAACCACCGATGTACCCAAGGTGAAGTATGCCTATGATTATTCCTCTGAGCCCTCCACAAGGTTGCTCTATGATGGTGACTTTGTCCGGGTCAAAGGCATCACCCTGGGATACAATGTTCCCGAAGACCTCATCGGCCAATTCAATCTGGAAGGCCTTCGCATTTATGCCCGGGCCAGCAATTATTTTACATGGGTAAAAGACGATGGCCTGAAATACGATCCGGAAGTGAGGGCAAACGGATATACCAGACTTACCACACCTCCGGTTAAATCACTCACTTTTGGTGCAAATCTTAAATTTTAAATACATGTCAATTATGAAACGAATCATATATTCAATATTAACGCTGGGGCTTCTGATTGGATTCACCACATCGTGTACAGAAGATCGCCTGGATCCCACCTTGGCCCAGCAAAAGAATGTGGCAACCCTTGACAATCAGGAAGATTTGAAAGGACTTGTTCACGGTATTTATAACAACCTACAGGATGTCAATTATTACGGCAGGGATTATGTGATTTATGGCGAGACAATGTCGGATAACTGCTTTGCCAATAACTCTTCCGGCAGGTTCCTCGAGCCTTCTGGGATGACTATAGGAGTGGATGACGGTTATCCCGCGAATACATGGTCTGACATGTATACTACCGTCGCGCGTGCCAATCTCGTCCTCCAGCAGGATCCTGCTGATATCGAAGGAGATGAGGCCACCATCAATGACTATATGGGACAGGCTTATGCGCTTAGGGCACTGGCCCATTTTGATCTGTTGAAGATGTTTGGTCAGCAGCATGTCGACGGAAGTGATCTGGGTATACCTTATTTTACCAGTTATACCGGTTTCGTAACCGAATTTGAGGAAGAGGATTTTCATCCGACCAGGCAATCCATCAGCGAGGTAAGAACCCAGCTTTATAATGACATCGATCAGGCGATCAGCCGTTTAAGCGCCAATACCTCAAGCCCGTTTTATTTCAACAAGTTCAGCGCTCAGGCCTTAAAATCCCGTATTGCTTTGTATTTTGGCGACATGGGAGAGGTCATAACTGCCGCTGAAGGTGTGATAAGCTCGGAAAACTACGAGGTTCTGCCGGCAGATGCTTATGTAGATTACTGGCAGAATGGACAGGGAGCCAATTCTCTTCTGGAGTTGAAACACACCGGTACCGACAATCCCAACATCAACGGGCTGGCATACATTTACAAGAGTGACTCTTACGGGGACGTAGAAGTCAACCCCGACATGGCCGCCATCTTCGATTCCTCCGATGTCCGCATGATGGGTCAGTTGGAGTTGAACGGTACGATGGTCAACATGATCGGATATAGTGCCTGGGAAAAGTCAGCCGGTGAGATACACAACAACGGCAAGTTTCCCGACGTTCAAAATTTTTCCGACAACTATCCCATCATCCGCTATGAAGAGGTCATCCTGAATTATGCCGAGGCCCTGTGGAGTTCGGGTGAATCTGCAGGTCTGGAAGGTAAGACGCCCCTGGAGTATCTGAACATGATTCCCAATCACAGAGGTGCAAACACCTATTCCGCTATCAATGAGGACAACATCCTGATGGAAAGAAGGAAGGAACTGGCCTTTGAGGGCCACCGGTTCCATGATCTGCTGAGAGTCGGAAGGGATATTCCCAACAATGGTCCCGCCTCTGAAGAAGTTCATGGCCAAGTTCCTTACGGCGATTTTAGGCTGGCTTTCCCCATTCCCGAGCAGGAAATGAACGCCAACAAAAACATCACCCAGAATCAGGGCTATTAATACCTGTTCTGAAAGGTCAGGAGGGGCAATATATTGAAAACTCCTTTCCCTGGCTCCTAAAAACAAAACCCGGGCAGACGTCCGGGTTTTGTTTTTGATGATTGGGTGGTTTTTGTTTTAGTACTTGTTGTTGATATGTAATCCACATTCCTTCTTTTCGGGTTCTTCCCACCACCACCTTCCGGCTCTTATGTCTTCACCCGGCTTGACGGCACGGGTGCAGGGTTCACAACCGATGCTGGGATATCCCTTATCATGTAGCTCGTTGTAGGGAACACCATTGGCTTGGATGTAGTCCCACACATCTTGCTCGCTCCAGTCGTAGAGCGGGTTTACCTTGATCATGTTGTACTGATCGTCCCAGTCTACCGGCTTCAGGTTGAGGCGGGTGATCGACTGTTCTCTTCTCCTGCCGGTAATCCAAACATTCATGCCTTTAATGGCCCGCTGTAGGGGCTCCACCTTGCGGAGGTGGCAACATAGCTTCCGGTTTTCAACGCTCTCGTAGAAAAGGTTGATGCCTTTCTCCTTCACCATCTCCTGAATCTTTTTGTAGTCGGGGAAGAAGATATCTATCTTGATGTGGTAGCGTTTGTTCGTTTTGTCGATCAGGGTATAGGTCTCGGGGAACAGCCTGCCGGTGTCCAGGGTGATGATGTAGGCATCCTTGTGCCGGGTGGCGATCATATCGGTTAATACCTGGCCTTCTGCTCCCAGGCTGGTTGAAAAGACAGCCTCTTGCTTATAGTTTGTCATGAAATAATTCACAATTTCCTGAGAACTAGCGTTCTCGAGGAGCTTGTTCAGCTCCCGGGCTTTTTCTTGATTCACCATGTTTGTTGATTTTTGTTAACATCCAAAATACGAAGAACAGCATAACAAAGATATAACTATATCCATTTTATGCAACAAAATCCAATCAAAACTTTTAACGGTTCAGGGTATTTTCAGTCAGGAGGTTCCTCTTGTTTTTATAATTTATTAGGAAGTTATGAGGGCAGGAGCTATGCAGCCAGGGTTGTTTAGAATTGTCCAATTTCCTCCTCTCATAAAAATCCCGTTCATACCCCTCAGGTTCAAATAAATTTGTATATCTTTGCACCCTTTAAGACAGGGACATTGACAAACTTACCATAACAGTGTTTAACAAGAAAAAGACCATCCAATGAAAAATTCAATTTTGCCTCCTCATGGGGGAAGTGGTTTGATCAACCGGATCGTGCCCGAACTCGAACGTGACAACCTGATGAAGGAGGCTGAAAAGTATCCGGTTTACCGGATCAGCGATGCCGACCTTTCCGTATTTTACCGTATGGCCGACGGTGCCTTATCACCGCTTGAAGGGCCCATGGATCAGGATGAATTCCACCAGGTGCTCGATGAAGAGGTCATCGAACGCAACGGTGACAAATATGCCTGGAGCATACCTCTGGCTTTTCCCATCGGCAAGAGCGAAGCTGAAAAACTAGAAAAAGGTATCACTGTAGCAGTAGAGAACCAACAGGGCGAATTGATAGGAACCCTTGAGCTCAGCGACATCTATCCCTTCGACAAGAAAAAATACAACGAAACCGTTTACGGTACCAACCGCAATGACCACCCGGGTGCCCGCATCTTCAATGACGATCCACGTGATTACCTGCTGGGAGGTAAGATCTGGGCCCTTCCTCAACCCAGGAACCCCAATTTCGGTCAGTACATGCTTTCACCATTGGAAACCCGCACCCTTTTTGCCAAGAAAGGCTGGGAACGCATCGTTGGTTTTCAAACACGCAATGCCTTGCACCGGGCCCACGAATATGCCATGGTGTATGCGGCAGAACAGCTCACCCGCGAGGGTTATTTTACCGGCACAGTGCTTAATCCGCTGGTAGGAGCCACCAAGAGCGATGACATACCCGCCGATGTGCGCATGCGCACTTACGAAGCCCTGATCGAAGATCGTTGGATCGGTTACGGTGACAAGGATGAGGAGCTATGGAAATCGGCAGGTTATGACCTGGATGATCAGTTGCTGCTGGTAGGTTTGGATATGAAGATGTTTTACGCCGGACCCAAAGAAGCCGTGATGCACGCCATCTACCGTCAGAATTACGGTTTTACCGATATCGTCATCGGAAGGAAGCACGCCGATGCGCCATTTGATGATGGAACCCCCATCTGGGGCGATTTTGATGCCCACAACAAGTTTGATGAACTCAAAGGGAAGCTGGACATTCAGCCGGCCAAAGTAGGTTTTGCCGCTTTCTTCAAAGAGATCAACCGGGTTGGGCTGATTCAGGAGTTCGAACCCAAGGGTTATCACACGGTTTTCATCTCCGGAAAGGAAGTAAGGCGTAAGCTTAAGAGCGGTGAGGATGTGGACGAGCGCATCATGCGCAAGCCGGTGGGAGATATCCTTAAAGATTATTTCCTCTCCAATGGTGAAGCCCGGACCGGGGACAAGCAGAAGAGCAGCAACGTGGTATGGCATGATACCGTGATCCAAAAGAGCGAACGGGAGAAAAAGAACGGCCACAAAGGTGTGGTTGTTTGGATGACAGGTCTTTCAGGATGCGGAAAATCCACCATCGCTACTGCCCTTCAAAAACGTCTTTTTGATATAAGCGCACAGGTTTTCATCCTGGATGGTGACAATGTGCGTCATGGGTTAAACGGTGATCTGGGCTTTTCGCCTGAAGACCGGGAAGAGAATATCCGCCGCATCGGAGAGGTGGCCCATCTTTTTGCCGAAGCCGGGGTGATGGCCGTTACCTCCTTCATCTCACCCTATAAGAAGGACCGGGACCGGGCCCGAGACCTCAATGAAAAGGGTGATTTTATCGAGATCCACGTAACAGCACCGCTTTCCATCTGTGAGAAGAGGGATCCCAAAGGTCTTTACAAAAAGGCCCGGCAAGGAGTGATTCCTGAATTCACCGGAATTTCAGCTCCTTATGAAGAGCCCGATAGTCCTGAGATCACCATTGAAACAGATAAGCTGAGCGTGGAAGAGTCTGTAGATAAGATCATCGATTATTTCCGCCAAAACGGGATCCTGTTTAAATAAGATCCTTATAATAGACTTTTAATAAGAAGAAAGGGGCAGCAGGTGCCCCTTTTTTTGGGTTTTACTTATCGCATCTCTTTGATTTGAGATGAGCCGTTCATTTAAGGTGTGTTATAGGTCAATTTGCTTGCGGGCCATGTCGATGATCTGATGGTGGTCGAAGGCGAGATCCGGCAGGTTATTCAGATCGAACCACTTCGCATTGCGGGCATCAGAGCCAGCATTGGGGTTTTGTCCATGGGTATCTGCAAAACCATAATAAACAACCGAGATCGTCCTTCCACGTGGGTCCCTTCCAGGCTGGCCGAAGGTATGGAATTGTTTCAGGTCCGTCTGTCTCACACCTGTTTCTTCTTCCAGCTCCCTTTCCGCTGCTTTCTGCAGTGGTTCATCTATGTCGACGAACCCTCCGGGCAGGGCCCATGCACCTTCAAAGGGAGGCTTGTCCCTTTGTATGAGCAGCAACTGCCAGGTTCCATGTACTTGCGTAAAGATCAGGCAATCTACGGTGACAGCCGGTCGGGGATAGGTATAGGTATAACTCATTTTTTCCTTCTTTTTTCATCTGATTTTCGGGTGATCACCAAATAGATGGCTACAACGATCACGATCAGGAAGATGAGGATGTAGAGTCGGGTCATGAGCGCAAAATTATGATCGGTCTATGATATTTTTGATTACCCGGAGCTGGTGGCTATATTTTTTCAGCTCCCTGTTGTATATGCCCTGTTGATCGACCGGGTCGATCCTTACTTTGCCATGTGCATGTATGATGCGGTTGGGACCCAGCATGATCCCGGTGTGCACAATCATGCCTTCTTCGTCATCGAAAAAGGCCAGGTCCCCGGGCTTTGCATCCATGATAAAATCCAGTACCCGGCCATGATCCAGCTGCTGATGGCTGTCGCGGGGCAGATCAAAACCGCATATGCGCAGTATAATCTGGGTGAACCCGGAACAGTCGATGCCAAAAATGGTTTTACCACCCCAAAGATATGGGGCATTGAGATAGCCTCGGGCAGCCTGTTCCAGCTGCCCCCTGGGATCGGAGACCGGTTCGGACAGTTCCCCGGCTAGGGTGAAACGCTTTTCCCCCAGAGTAAATGAACCAGCTGAGTCTTCTGAAAAGGGAAGGACCGAGCCACCGGGTATCCACATCGATTCACCATCGCTTTGAACCTGGGCAAAAGGCTGGGAGACAATACGTGCCGGCTGCCGGCCCATCAGCTCTGTATGTTCCCGGTTCAGGGAGATAAATTGCGTGCTTTGAATCCATCCCTCATATTGGTCCGGGATTCTGCTGATGTAGTGCCATTCCCCCTTCGTTTCCAGAATATGAAAGGCTTCACCGAAAAGGAGCTGATCCGACATCTCTCCCCGGTGGGAAGCAGATGACCTCAGCGGGATCATAGGATTAAGACAAATTCCGTTATCCATTCAGCACTTTTTCTCAAAAATATAAAAATCTTGCGACATTCTATTTGCCTAAGGATAAAGAAGTGTATTGAACATTCGGATCATTTTAACGGTTTAAGGCCATGAGAATAAGACGAGCCTGCTACAAAATTTGTATTTTTGTGAAGCGTTGACCCATTCTAATCAACCAATTTATGAAGGACATTTTTTCATTTATCAAGAGCAAATATAAAAGCATCTTCAACGGGTTGTTGTTTCTGGTGGCATTGGTGATCATCGTCAATTTGCTGCCACGTGAAGGTAAGTTCAAGTATGAGTTTCAGAAGGGCAAACCCTGGATGCACGAGACCCTGATCGCTCCCTATGACTTTCCTATTTACAAAAGTCAACAGCAAATCAGGGAAGAGCGGGACAGTGTACTGGAAGGTTTCAAGCCCTATTTCCGCCATGATACTACTGTCGTCAAGAGACAGATCCGAAAGTTTACGGAGGATTACAATAAGCAATTGCGGGAGGTATTCAACGAGAAATATTCCGATCATCAGTTGAAGCAGGCTTTTTCCGACAGCCGGTTTGAGAAAATCACCCGCGATTTTTATAACCGGACCATCGGGCATTTCCGAAACATCTACCGGCAGGGGGTCATTGAGGCAGCCGAGATCAACGGCACACTTGAAAAGGATTCCAGGATTGTCGTTTTGCAGAACAACGTGGCAGAGGAGTATGAATATCGAGAGATATATGATCAGAAGGAAGCCTACAAATATCTGATCAACCGGAATGAGGCCTATCTGGACGGCCTGGATTTGAACAGCGAGAAACAACGCAACTTTTTCTCTTCGCTGAATTTTTACGATTACATCAAGCCCAACCTGTTCTATGATCAGGAGACCTCTCAGAAGGTCAAACAGAATCTGCTGGGCAATATTTCTATTACCAAAGGAATGGTTCAGGCGGGAGAACGGATCGTGTCGAAAGGTGAGGTGGTCGATGCCAAAACCTATCAGATCATTGAATCCCTGAAAAGGGAATATGAGAAGAGCCTGGGGAGTGATTACCAGTATAACCTGATCTTTCTGGGGCAGCTCATTTTCGTGTTTGGGGCCATCTTTGTTCTTTATCTATTCCTTTTCCATTTCCGCTTTGAGATCCTGCAGAACAGCCTGAAGACTGTGTTTATACTCTTTTTGGTTGTCCTGATGGTGGCCATTGCCAGCATCACTACGCGTGTACGTCCTGATACACTCTATATTATACCATTTGCCATCTTACCGATTATCATTCGTTCATTCTATGATGCACGGCTGGCACTGTTTATACACATTGTCACGATCATGATCGTTGGCTTTTTCGTACCCAATGGGTTTGAGTTTGTCTTCCTGAACTTCATTGCCGGCATCGTGGCCATTTTCAGTTTGACAAGCCTGAACCGCCGGGGCAAGCTCTTTCTGTCGGCGGCCATGGTGGTGCTGAGTTATGTCTTTATTTACTTTGGTCTGGCTATCACCCAGGAAGGCAGCATAGAAGGGATCAACTGGGTGAACGTAGCCTATTTCGGCATCAACGGAGCCCTGGTGCTGGCCTCTTATCCGCTGATTTATATCTTTGAGAAGAGTTTCGGCTTCCTCTCCGATGTCACGCTGATGGAGCTTTCCGATACCAATCAGCCATTGCTGCGCAGGCTTTCGGAGCAGGCACCCGGTACTTTTCAGCATTCCCTGCAGGTGGCCAGCCTGGCCGAGACGGCGGCCTACCAGATCGGCGGCAACAGCCTGTTGGTTCGAACCGGAGCCCTGTATCATGATATTGGCAAGATGGAAAATCCCATCTATTTCATCGAGAATCAGGATACCGATTTCAATCCCCATACGCAGCTGGAGTTTCTTGAAAGTGCCCGGCTGATTATTAACCACGTGAAGAAAGGGGTGGAGATCGCCTCCAAATATAAGCTTCCGGGACCCATCGTGGACTTTATACGGACCCACCATGGTACTTCCAAAGTGCACTACTTCTATAAGAAATACCTGCAAAATTACAATGAAGAGGAAGTGGATGAATCGCAATTCTCTTATCCCGGGCCCAAGCCTTTCTCCAAGGAGATGGCCGTGCTGATGATGGCCGACTCGGTGGAAGCTGCCTCCAGAAGCTATTCCTCACTCGACGAGAAGACCATCAACAACCTGGTCGACAGTATTATCGATTTACAGCTGAACAGCGGGCAGTTTGAGAACGTCGACATCACCTTCCGCGATATCACCATCATAAGGGGAATATTCAAGAAGAAGCTGCAGAATTTCTATCATGCGCGCATTAAATACCCGGCCTAAAAAATTTAGATGATTGGATGGAAGCAAAAACGAGAATGAAAAAGGCTAAGGTTGAGGCTAAGGCTAAGGCTAAGGCTGAGGAAGAAGGAATAAAAATCAAATCGTAAATTGCTCAACCTTCAACCTTCCAACCTTCAACTCTTCAACCTTTAACAGTCTTCAACTTTATTGCTATTACAGTTCCACCGTTGTTCCGATGGAGCTGTTTTCAGCTTTTCTGTATACTTCACCGGCAACAACAAGGTCCTGTATCGCGATCCCGACACTTTTGAACAGGGTGGTATCCGTGTGGGAAATCCGGCCTTGTTTTTTACCCATGAACAGCTCGCCGATCTCACCCACCAAATGATCTTCGGTAATGATCTTCTCCCGGAGGGGTTTGATTAAATCCCCGCTTTCGGCAAAACTTGAGCTTTTCTGCTCTACAAACAAGCGACTGGATTGTATGATCCATGGATCGATCTCCTGCATATGGGGTTGGAAGGAGCCAATCGCATTCAGATGGACGCCTGGCTTCAGATGTTCCAACTTGAACAAGGGTGCTTGAGCACCCGTAGCGGTACAAATGATGTCGGCTTCTGAAACCCGCGATAGGTCATCTGTAAAATGCAGCTCAGCCTTCACCCTGGACTGCATCAACTCAATATATTCCTCTGCCGTTTGAGGGTTGATATCATATACATAGACTTTTTCCAGGTTTCTCACTGCAGATATGGCCTCCAGCTGGGTTCTGCCCTGCACACCACATCCGAAGATGGCTGCTACCCGGGCATCGTCCCTGGCCAGATATTTGGTGGCAATTCCGCTGGCTGAACCGGTTCGCAAAGCGGTTATGGAACTGCCCTCCATGACAGATAAGATCTGCCCTGTGGAAGTGTCGACAAGCACCATGATACCAGTGATGGTGGGAAGGTTGAGTGAGGGATCCTTTTCTTTTTGGGCCAGGACCTTTACTCCGCAATAATCAGAATCATAACTGAAGGCAGGCTTGAGAAGCAATTTAAGGTTCCTTTCCTTGAATTCAGGTATATATCTTTGGGGAACATGGCTTTTCCCTGCAGAAACACTGATGAATGCCTTTTCCATAAGCATAATGGCATCTTCCATCGACACCAGCCTGTGAATATCGTTGGAGGAGAAGAAACGCAGAGGCATCGATCTGCTTTTGGTTTTTCCGGGATTCGACTCCCTGGATGAATTGTTATTTTTCATGTTACATGCATTTATAGGGTTTTGTTAAAGACAGGTGTTGGACCATTTTTAATACCTTTGGATCAAGACAGACTTTTGTCTTGTGTGTTATGTATAATGAGCAATATATTTGGATAAGATCGCACAGGGTTTTTCTGGTTCAAAACCATTATTTTTATTCGCAATAATTGCTAAAGTTAATAAATGCTTTAAAGCATTCTTTGATATTTAATCACAAAAGCATATCCCATCTACCATGAATCCATTCAATCCATCCATATTCAATGATATTCTGGGACCTGTGATGCGGGGGCCCTCGAGTTCCCACACGGCCGCTTCATGGCGGATAGCGCAGGTTGCCCTTCAATTGTTGGCAGATGAAATTTCTTGGGCTCTGGTCGAATTTGATCGCAATGGAGCGTGGGCTTCTAATTACAGGCCTCAGGGGACGGTTTTGGGAATGAGCGGTGGACTATTAGACATCGCCCTGGAAAGTGAAGATATTTTAAATTATGAACGCATCGCCAGAGATCGGAATGTGGATATTCAGTACCAGATCGGTTCCTTTCCTGCGGATCATCCCAATACGGTCAGGCTCAGCCTCCAGGGAAAGAAGGGGAACAGGATGACCTTAACGGCCGTCTCCACCGGTGGAGGGATGATGGAGATCAGGCAGGTGGAGGGTATACCTGTCAAGATAGCCGCTGATTATTACGAATTATTGGTTCGTTATCCCGATGTTTTGACTCAGGATGAAAAGAACTGCATCGAAGCAGTTATTCCGGATCCGTATGTTGCTCATTGGATCTATGGTGGAGCGCAAGAGGTATTGAGCGTCAAATCTGGTCTTCCCTTTAATCAGAAAACAATCGATCGGATAAAAGAAGTACATAAAATCGGGCATTTGTTTGAAGTTCAACCGGTTCTCCCCGTTCCATCCGGTCAGGAAAGGGAATATCCTTTTGATACAATTTCCGGGATGTTGACCTACAGTATGACAAAGCAATTGGATCCCGGAGAAATAGGTATTGTGTATGAACAGGCCCGCAGTGGTTTCAGCAGGAAGACCCTTCAACACATGATGGGAAAGCTCATTGACCGGGTTGATCACAGTGTTTCGGATGCCCTGGAAGGCACATATTATCCGGACAGGATTCTTCAGCAGCAGTCGCATTTGCTGCATGGAGAGCAGGCTGAGTCAAGGTTTTTCAATCCGCTGATCAACCGGATTATTTCCTATATTACTGCCATTATGGAATATAAGAGTGCGATGGGTGTGATTGTGGCCCTACCCACGGCCGGCTCATGCGGGACAGTCGGGGGCGTTTTGAAGGCCGTCTCGCAAGAACTGGACTGTTCACGGGAAGCCCTGATCGATGCCTATTTTGCTGCCGGAATGATTGGGGTGTTCTTCGCAAGGGGGCCGGGTTTCTCTGCTGAGGAGCATGGCTGCCAGGTCGAGACTGGTGCTGCCGGATGCATGGCAGCCGCAGGATTGGTTCAGCTATACGGAGGAACAGCACAGATGGCTGTAAACGCTGCTTCCATGGCGCTTCAAAACAGCATGGGGCTGATTTGTGATCCGGTAGCCGATCGTGTGGAAGTACCCTGTTTGGGGAAGAATATTGGTGCCGCGGTCAATGCCCTCTCTGCTGCCACGATGGCGTTAAGCGGTTACGACCCGGTAATTCCATTGGATGAAAGCATTCAGGCAGTAGAGGAGGTGGGAAAACGCATGCATTCTGATTTTTGTTGCACAGGCAGGGGCGGACTTGCCAATACCCCAACCTCGAGGAAGATCTATAAGCGGCTGGAGAATAAAGATGAGGGACAGACCGGGTGAGGAGGGCCTGGATGATTGGGTATGGCTGAGGCTGAGGCTTCAACCTTCCAACATTTTACCTATGAGTCAAAATCTCATATCGATCACCTCTACGTCAGGGTGGGCCTTTTTGTTGAATACAAAGGTGGAGTCTGCCACGGGTTGATCGGTGGTGAGGTTGTTGATCTCGATGGTATACCGCGAGCCATCTTTGGCAAAGATTCTGGTAGAGTGGATCTGTACGGGTGATTGTTCCAGGTAAAGCCTGATGCGGCTGTATTCCTGATCCAGGTCATTGGGAAAAAGATCGATGGCGTATAGTTCGTGTCCGTCTTTTTTTTCCTTGCCCAGATATTGGTTTTTCAGGTCCATTTGATGGATATCGAAAATTTGATGGGGGTGGTTCAGAATATCTCCGCCTTCCTGTTCCACGGGCTCGGATATGTTTACTTCGCCGGCTTCGTGCAGGTAGTTCCAGAGGGTTTTTCCGTTATAGTATACCGTTGAATTTCGGAGTTCCAGGCGGTATTTTTTGCCTTTCATCGTGATGGTACCTTTCCAGGCGTTGCGGGCATCGGATTGCAGGCTCTGATAATGGAAGGTAAAATCGGCACGTATACTCTGATAGGCCCGGTTGTTCTCGGCCAGCTTTTCAAGCAGTTCGCCGGCTGCAGATTCCTGTTGGGCAGCCACCTGCAGGTGGAGGATCGACAGTAGGGCAATGAGGAGGGTTTGGATTTTCATAATTCAGTTGTCTTTACCTGAGGACGCATTCAAATATTGTTCCAAAGCATATTCATCCGGGAACAGCACCTGCCGGGCCTTGCTTCCTTCGTGGGGGCCTACTATGTTGGAGGCTTCGAGTTGATCCATGATGCGTCCGGCCCGGTTGTATCCGATGGAGAATTTTCTCTGGATCAGTGAGGTGGAGCCTTGCTGGTGGCGTACCACCACTCGGGCGGCTTCCTCAAAGAGCTCGTCCCATTGATCGATTTTTTTGACCTCGCCGTTGAGGCCTCCTTCATCTTCATATTCCGGCAGTTCAAAGGGTTGGGCAAATCCCTGCTGGTTGCTGATGAAATCGGTGACTTTCTCCAGCTCGTCGGTTTCCAGGAAGGCACACTGCAGCCGCGTCAGGTCGCTTCCGGAGGATATCAGCATGTCGCCCCTTCCGATAAGCTGATTGGCACCGGGGCTGTCGAGGATGGTGCGTGAATCGATCATGGAGGTGACCCGGAAAGCGATACGGGCCGGGAAGTTGGCTTTGATCACCCCGGTGATGATGTTGGTGGTGGGGCGCTGAGTGGCGATAACCAGATGGATGCCAATGGCCCTTGCCAGCTGGGCAAGCCGGGCAAGCGGACTCTCCACCTCTTTGCCTGCCGACATGATCAGGTCGGCAAACTCATCGATGATCACAACGATATAAGGCAGATACCGGTGTCCTTTCTCCGGATTGAGTCTTTTCTTGATGAATTTCTTGTTATATTCCTTGATGTTGCGTACATGAGCAGCTTTAAGCAGGTTGTAGCGCTCGTCCATCTCCACGCACAGGGAGTTCAAAGTCTTAATGATATCCTGGTTCTCGGTGACAATCGGCTCCTCGATATCCGGGATCTTAGCCATGTAGTGGTTCCTGATCTTCGAGTAAAGGGTCAGTTCCACTTTTTTGGGATCGACCAGCACAAACTTGAGTTGGGCCGGATGCTTCTTGTACAACAGAGAAGTAATGATGGCATTCAGCCCAACCGATTTACCCTGTCCGGTAGCACCGGCTACCAAAAGGTGGGGCATCTTAGCCAGTTCGATGACATAGGTCTCATTGGAGATCGTGCGTCCCAACCCGATCGGCAGATCATACCCGGCCTCCCGGAAATTCTTGGAACTCAGCACCGAACGCATGCTTACGATCTCCTTTTTTTCATTGGGAACTTCGATGCCGATGGTACCCTTGCCGGGTATGGGAGCGATGATCCGTATGCCCAGGGCAGCCAGGCTCAGGGCGATGTCATCCTCCAGGTTCTTGATTTTGGATATGCGAATGCCCGGTGCCGGAACGATTTCATATAAAGTGACGGTCGGACCAACCGTTGCCTTGATCTTGTCGATCTGTATCTTGTAGTTGCCCAGGGTCTCTACGATCTTGTTCTTGTTGCGCAGGATCTCCTCTTTGTTGATTTCAGTCTCTCCTTCCGCGTCGCCATGGTCTTCCAGTAATTCAATGGGTGGCATCTCGAACTGGCTGAGCTCCAATGTCGGATCGTAATCCTGCAGGGTAGGAGCGGACAGATTTCCTTCCTCTCTTTCTTTTTCCGTCTTTTCAATGGTCAGCTCCACACCGTTTCCCTCCTGACCGCCATCGGTTTCTTGCGGTTTTTTGTTTTCCGGTTGTTTTTTTTCCTGCTCTTGTTCCACTTCTTTTTGCTTTTGGGCAATCTGGCTTGTTTCCTGCCAGTCAGTAACATCCTGGTTAGAAGGGGTTTCAGGCTTTGGTGTTTCTGTTGTTCCCGAAGCTGCCTTTTCCGCGGGCGTTTCTTTTTGCGCAGCAGCTTTCGCTGCCGGAGTTTTTTCCTTTTCCCCGGACGAGGGAACCGGCTCAGGAGTCACCGTATGGTCAATGCGGCCCGGCCTTTTCCCTGGCAGAGAAAAGATGCGGGCTATCACAAGACTCAACGAACGTTTTATATCTCCCAGGGGTTTATTGACAAGGGAAAGCATAACGGCCGCAAATGCGATGATCAAAATAAATGCGGTGCCTGTTTTGCCGATCAGTGCATTGAGCCAGCGGGCCATCACCAACCCATGACCGCCACCAATACCGTTGATCAGGTATCCGTCCATGTCCTGGAAAAGGTAACCCAGCATGAGAGATAACACAATGATGCCGATCAGACTGTATTGTAAGGTCTTTCTTACCGGCAACAGCCGGATCCGGAAAAGCTTGAAGGACAGCACGATCAGGAAAAAGGGCAGGAGGAAAGAAGCAATTCCAAACCATTTGGCTATAAGAAGATTGGCAAGCCTGGCCCCCAGCTTGCCTCCCCAGTTCTCTACCGTAACACCCGCACTGGATACCACCTGTCCCCACTCAAAACTTTGGTCTGTTTTCCAGGTGAAGAAAAAGGAGGAGAAGGACAATAAAATGTATACAGCCAGGAAGAGAATGAACAATCCCGTAAGAAATTTAACCCGATCATCTCCGGATGGTTGTTTTTTTGCCTTCTTACCCATGAGGATATTGATATTTGGTGAATCTCGTATGCAATTTACAAAGAAAATAAAAATCATCCGAAATCACGAGACACGCTAAAAGTAAAAAACGTTATTTAAACAGATCAATTATTTTTTTCATGGATTGTTTGTTGACCTGTTTGTAGTCGGAGGGAATGCTGAATTTTTCCACGGGGATATCCTCAGAGGAAACGCGGGTTGCTGTGAGTTTGACGGGCAGGTCATAGATCTTCAGCTGGAACTCCATGAGTACCCCATCGATCCGCTGGAAGGGAGTTAAATCGGTGAATCCTTTGATCTGAATGTCCTCAGTGGCATACACCGGAAAATTTTTGTTTGTTCCGTCTTTGTCACGGTACTGAATGTTGTAGCGACGGGCATTATAACCTGCAATGGGTTTTGTTTCATCTGTGGGTTGTATTTCAATATCTGGCCTGGATTGGAAAAAGATCGAGGATTGGTTGTTTTTTTCCACGTATTTGTAATGGTTGTTAAAAACATCCACCAGAGTGGTATAGGTTCCCTTTTGTTGATTCTTGATATGGGTGAATTCAACCACGCCTGCCAGGTCGCTGATGCTGTGCCGGGTATTGTTGTCTTTAAAGTAGATTTTCATCTTCTTGGGAAGCAAGTGCTTCAATTTTCTTAAGCTGTCTGCCTGGTATTCCATCTGGTATTCAATATACCCCTCCCGGATGCCGGATTGGGGACTGGAAGGACCCTGGCAGGAAACAGCCAAGGTAAGCAACAGGATAGCCAACACAGGGCCAATTGATCTGAATATTTGCATACAGGTATTGCAAATTTGATGTTGTAAAACAATCTTGCAAAATTAAAAAATATGGTGAAAAACCCGGCAGGATTCTGTCAAATTCACTCCATATGCATGTAAGGTGCTGATTAAGTGTATCTGATAAAAGAGATCCGGTGATGAATATATATTCACATTTTTTTTTAGCTTTGTAATTCCTGGATTATAAAATGTAAAAAATTGGTTATGAGAAAATTAGCAGTACTTGCATTGGGTGGCAATGCACTGATCCGGGGTGACCAGGCAGGCACCATTGAGGAGCAGGAGCAAAATGTCACCGATACCCTTGAAAATCTATTGTTTCTGTTAGAAGAGGATTATGATATTGTCGTAAGCCACGGCAACGGCCCACAGGTTGGTAATCTACTGATGAAGAATGATGCCGGTGAGCATGTGTATGATCTTCCCCAGATGCCCCTGGATGTATGTGTGGCGGATACTCAGGGTGAGATTGGTTATATGATCGAGCGGATGTTGTTGAACCTGCTGCGCAAGTACAAGAAGAAGAAAGAGGTGGTGACCCTGGTTACGCAAGTGGAAGTTGACAGGGATGATCCGGCTTTTCAGGATCCCCAAAAGCGGGTAGGCCGGATATACGATAAGGAGCAGGCGGATCAGCTGGCCAAAGATAAGGGTTGGGCCTTTAAGGAAGAAGTCAAAGCCGAAGGCGGATGGCGGCGGGTTGTTCCTTCTCCATTACCTAAGCGCATCATGAACGAGAACGTGGTGGAGAACCTGGCCCGTCAGGGCAACATCGTCATCGCATCGGGTGGTGGCGGTATTCCCGTATACATCGATGAGAACAACGAAGTGCGGCCTTCGGAGGCCGTTATAGATAAAGACATGGCTTCATCCCTGCTGGCAGCCCGCATTAAGGCCGATGAATTTTATATTTTAACCGATGTGCCCTACGTATACATCAACTATAAGCAGCCCGATGAAAAGGCATTGGATCCGCTGGACCTGGCAGATGCCAGAAAATACCTGGAAGACGGTATGTTTTCCAAAGGCAGCATGGCTCCAAAGATTCAGGCCGCCATGCAATTCGTGGAAAAAGGCGGAGAAAAGAGTGTGATTACCGAGGCTAAGCTTCTCAAGGATAAAAAGTACGGAACCCGAATCATTGCAAAATATTAACCTCAAAATAAACCAACTATGGCGTTTAATATCAAGAACCGGAATTTTCTTAAACTCTTGGATTTCACTCCCAAAGAGATTGAATTTCTGCTAGACCTTTCCACCGATCTGAAATCGGCCAAATACGCAGGAACCGAGCAAAAGATGCTTGCCGGAAAGAACGTGGCATTGATCTTTGAAAAATCTTCTACCCGAACCCGCTGTGCTTTTGAAGTAGCGGCCATGGACCAGGGAGCTCACGTTACGTATCTGGGGCCCACAGGCTCACAGATGGGACAGAAAGAATCGATGAAAGATACAGCCCGTGTGCTGGGTAGGATGTATGACGGTATTGAGTATCGTGGCTTTGGCCAGGAAGTGGTGGAAGAGCTGGGTCAATATGCCGGGGTACCCGTTTGGAACGGTTTAACCAATGAGTTCCATCCTACCCAGATTCTGGCCGATTTTCTGACCATGAGCGAACACACCGATAAGCCCCTGAAAGATGTCAGCTTTGCCTATCTGGGCGATGCCCGTAACAACATGGGCAATTCCCTTCTGATAGGAGCTGCCAAGATGGGGATGGATTTCCGTTCCGTAGCGCCCAGGGAAATTCAGCCATCCGAAGAACTTGTCAGTCAGGCCAAAGAGATTGCCAGAGAAACAGGGGCCCGCATCACGGTTACCGACAAGGTGGAAGAAGGTGTCCGCGGCTGCGATTTTCTCTATACCGACGTATGGGTCTCCATGGGCGAGCCTGAAGAAGTGTGGAAACAACGCATTGAACTGCTCAAGCCCTATCAGGTCAATAAACAATTGCTGGAAAAGACCGGCAACCCCGACGTGAAGTTTCTGCACTGCCTGCCTGCTTTCCATAACCGCGAGACAAAAATAGGCGAGGAGACCTATGAGAAGTTTGGCATTGAATCTATGGAAGTGACCGAGGAGGTATTTGAATCGGAGGCTTCCCTCGTCTTTGATGAAGCGGAAAATCGCATGCACACCATTAAGGCTGTGATGGTAGCCACCATGGGATAACCCACACACAACCCTATGGATGAGGCCATAAAAAAACGAGCCCTGCTTATGCACGGGCTCGTTTTTTTATATACCTCTGGCTTCTTTGCCGGGACCGGGGGCGTAGGGTTGGATTTGTCTACATGGCCGGCTGATGCAGGCCATGAGTGATCCGCGGTTTTTCAGAACATCGCCGTATAATCGATGCGGGTGAAGAAATAGTAGGCCATGATCAGCGAGGCGATCAGTTTGATGCCGGTCCCCATCAAAAAGCCCATGAAAGATCCGAATCCTGAACGCAGGGAAGCATTAAAATCGGATCCTTTGATGCTTTCTCCCACTACAGCCCCTACAAAAGGCAGAATGATGATGCCCAGGGGCGGGAAAAGAAAGATGCCCAGGATCACCCCAATCGTGGCTCCCCAGCTTCCGTATCGGGTTCCTCCGAACCTCCTGGTGCCCCAAATGGGAACGAAATAGTCCAGTATGGTCACCGCAATGGCGATTAAAGCAAAAACCACCAGAAAGGTGGCAGAATAGTCCGCAAAATCGCTTAGGTGCAACAGGATCAACCCGCCATAGCTCAGCGGGGGCCCGGGAATCACAGGTAGGATGCATCCGAGAATACCTGCCACCATAAGCAGAACTCCCAGAATAACAAGGGTATAGTCTCCAAAGCCAATGTTCAGAATGATTTCGCCCATAGTTGTTTTTTCTGTAAAGATACAAAGAATGATTGAATAAGGCTAAGCCTCAGCCTCAGCCTTATTTAATCCTTCCTCTTTAAAGGGCAGGTAGAGCAGGCGCAGGTGCCTTTCTTGTTGATGGTGGAAAAAAAGCGGTAGATGTGATATAGGCTGTAAGCTACAGCGCCTGCCACGATGAGGTATGTGATGATTTCCTGTATCATATCAAATAACTAAGGGGGCGATCTGGTGTACAATATATGCAACGATCCAGGCCAGGGCTGTAGTATAAATAATAGCAAAAGCCGACCATCTCCAGCTGCCTGTCTCTTTTTGTATGGCTGCCAGTGCTGCCACGCAGGGGAAATAAAGCAAGACGAATATCAGGAAGGACAGGGCCGTGGACGTATCAAAGACGATTTCTCCTTTATGGGGTCCTTCTTCATATCGGGCATTCCGGAGGCTTTCGATCAGTTTTTCGCGATTGGTCTCCACTCCTTCATCTCCCTGGTATAGCACGCCCATGGTGCTGACCACAATCTCTTTGGCGGCAATGCCACTGATCAGGCTAACGCTCATTTTCCAGTCAAAACCCAGGGGACGCATCACCGGCGCCACGAATCTGCCGATGCGTACGATATAGGAGTCCTGTTTTTGCCTGGCAGCATCACCCTGGTTTGTTTTTTGGGCGGTCGCAGCCGGCGATTCATCGCTTTGCCCGGCCAGGGTCATCTGTTGATCTGCTGCATCAGTGAGGCCTGGCTTTAAATGGGGTTGACGGGGGAAATATCCCAGGGCCCATATGATGATGGAGGCGACCAGGATCACCCCACCCATTTTCTTGACATACTGGGAACCCTTGTTCCACATGTGCCGGGCGGTATTTTTCAGGGTGGGCATACGGTAGGGGGGCAGCTCCATGACAAAGGGCACTTCTTCCGTTCTGAACAGGGTCCTTTTAAAGATGATGGCCACCAATCCGGCCATCAGGATGCCGAAGAGATAGACCGAGAACAGGATGGTACCGGGATGACCGGTGAAGAAGGCCGAGATGATCAGCACGTAAACAGGCAGGCGGGCTGAGCAGGACATGAACGGGTTGATCAGGATGGTCAGCAGCCTGTTGTTCCGGTTCTTGATGGTACGCGTTGACATGATCGCGGGCACGTTACACCCGAAGCCCATCAAAAGGGGGATAAAGGATTGTCCGTGAAGCCCCACCTTATGCATGATCTTGTCCATGATGAAGGCGGCCCGGGCCATGTATCCGGTATCTTCCATGAAAGAGATGAAAAAGAAAAGGATCAGGATGTTGGGCAGGAAAATGATCACCCCGCCCACACCATCGATGATACCGTTAATGATCAGGTCTTTGAGCGGCCCTTCACTCATCAGCGTGTTTACCTGCTCTGCGGCATAGCCTACAAAGGTGTCGATCCATTCCATGGGATAACTGCCCAGGGTGAAGGTAGCCTGGAACATGATCCACATGAAAAATAGAAAAATCGGAAAACCCAGAAATTTATGGGTCAGATACCGGTCAATGCGGTTGGTGGTGGTGCGGTACCGGCTTTGCATATTGCCTTTATAGGTCTCCTTCAGGGCTCCGGCAATAAAGGCATATTTGGCATCAGTGATCACCGCCTCACTGTCTTCCCCAAGCTTGCCCTCTATTTGTTCTATCTCTTCGCTGGTCCGCTGAATGATCGAATGATAATTTTCCCAATTCGAAAGGGTGAAATGGGCTGCTGAGTCTTTTTCCAACAGCTTGATGGCATAAAAACGCGAGGAAACCATATCGGTCAGGCGTTTGTTCTTCCAGAGCTCATCCTGAATGTTTTTCAATGAAGGTTCCACCTCCCGTCCGTAGTTGATGTGGATATGCCGGACGGTGGGATCCTTGTCTTCAAAAACCTCGATGGCCTTGCGAAATAAATCCTTGATGCCGGTTCCCTTCGATGATATGGTAGGGATGATGGGAATGCCCATCATCTTTCCCAGGGTTTGATAATCAAAGTAATCACCCCGTTCTGTGAGTTCGTCGTACATGTTCAGGGCAATGATCACTTTGATGTCCATGTCGATCAGCTGGGTGGTCAGGTAGAGGTTGCGTTCCAGGTTGGAGGCATCTACCACATTGATGACGATGTCGGGCATTTCTCCCAGGATGTGTTTCCTGACGTACAGCTCTTCCGGTGAATAAACGCTCAGGGAATAAGTGCCGGGCAGATCGGTGATGTTGAAGCGGTAACCATCCTGCTTGTACCTTGCCATCTTCGAACCTACGGTGACCCCGCCGTAGTTGCCAACATGCTCCTTACTCCGGGAGGCATAGTTAAAGAGGGTGGTCTTGCCTGAATTCGGATTGCCCACCAGGGCAATGTTGATGGTCTTTTGATGTTTGCGGGCAGTGGTTTTTAGCAACTGATCGGTTATAACCCCGTTGTAAGACTCGGATGTCTCCTGCCTGGCCTCCTTCCGGGTGATCACTTCTATCAGCGAGGCCTCACTCCGGCGCAGAGATACCTGATAACCCATGATCTTGTATTCAATGGGATCCTGAAGGGGGGCATTCTTTACAACCGTCACCTGTTTTCCCTTGACAAATCCCATCTCCAGGATTCGCTTGCGGAATGCACCTCTCCCTCTCACCTTGGTGATAATTCCCGATTCGTTTCTTGTTAAGTCAGATAGCCTCATGGTGCCAAGCAGATGGTCATGTAAAAGCCCACAAAATTAGCATTATTTTTTTTCCTGTGCAATTTACTCCGCCTGTTATCCGGAAGGAAACGCGTGATCAGGCACGGATCGCATGATCATGAAACAAAGGTATTACATCAAAACGTGAGCTGTGAAAAGTGGGGTGGGAGAGGCGGGAAATGAGAAAGAGCCCCCGCCTTGGCTGGGGGCTCTTTTATTCTATTCCCTATTGTTTCCTTCAAGGTCTTCGAATTCAATGTTTGAGGTGTAACCGGAACTCGTGGTCTCTTCATAATGCTCCGATTGTTCCGGCTGTTCCGACTGTTCCGGCTGTTCCGGCTGTTCCGGCTGTTCCTCTTGCTGCTCTTGTCTTTGTTGTTCGCGCTCCTCTTGCTGCTTTCTCAAGGCTTCCATCTCGTCTGCCTTTTCTCGCTTGATGAAGTTGATGACTTCTTCCAGGCTATCGGTGAACTTGTCAAAGTCTTCTTTGTAAAGAAAGACTTTGTGCTTTTCGAAAAAGCGTTTGCCGTTGTTCTTAAATCTCTTCTTGCTTTCAGTAATGGTCAAATAGTAATCATTCTTGCGGGTGGCTTTCACATCCAGGAAATAGGTTCTTTTTCCAGCTTTGATAACTTTTGAGAAAATAATGTCCTGGCCGTTTTTCCCTTGCCCTTGTCCTTGTCCTTCGGTGTTTTCGTATCCGTCCATCATGATTCGCTTTTAAAGTTTTACTTTGTAATTATCAAAAGTATAAAATAATTAGTGGATTGCTCTTACAAAAATATCTTTTTTTATAAAAAAATGTTACATTTTCATGAATTCATCGGACAAATTTTCTTTTGAACCCATTTTTTCATTTATTTTGCACCCGGGGTGGACCCGTATATGGATTAATAGTTACAGGAATGATTACAAGACGGTTAATCAGGATCAAGATCTTACAAATTGTGTTCTCGTATTTGTTTTCGGAAGGAAAGTCGGTTCATGCATCCGAGAAAGAACTTTTTTTCTCGATGCATAAGTTTCACGAGCTCTACCATAAGATGATGTATTTGATGGTGGATCTCAAACGTTATGCTGAAAACCGCATCGATATAGCCCGCTCTAAGAAGGCCCCCTCCCATGAGGATTTGCATCCCAATACCCGATTTATAGAGAACCAACTGATCCGCCAGATCGAGAAGAACGAAGATTTAAACACCTTTGTTTCCAGGAAAAAACTTGACTGGTCGCAGCAGAAAGAATTCATCCGAGATTTGTATAATCAATTGATAGAGAGCGACTTGTATAAAGATTATATGAGTTCGGAAGACAACAGCTACGAAGCGGATAAGGCGATTGTCCTGCGAATTTACGACACCCTGTTGCCCTATTTTGATCCGTTATTTCAGCAACTCGAGGAGCAAAGCATTTATTGGAACGATGAGGTGGAACTGGTGATCAGCTTCATCCTTAAATCCCTTAAAGACCTCAGGCAGGATACACCGGGTACCCTGCATTTCCCCCTTTTCAAAAAAGAAGAGGACCGGCAGTTTGCCGAAGAGCTTTTTCGAAAGACCATCCGCAATTATGGAGAATATGATCAGCTGATAGAAAACAATTCACGTAACTGGGATCTGGAACGCATTGCCTTTATGGATATTCTGATCATGAAGATGGCCATTACCGAGATCCTGGAGTTCCCTTCGATCCCGACCAAGGTGACCCTGGATGAATACATTGAAATTGCCAAATATTACAGCACGGAGAAAAGCAACGTATTTATCAATGGCATACTGGATAAGGTGATAGCCCAGCTGCGGGAGGAGGACAGGATCCATAAACAGGGCCGGGGATTGATCGGGGAAATTTGATGAATTTGATATTAGTGCCTTCATCCTAAATAATTTGTTATACTTTTGTAGCAATATGAGCGGTAAGATTGTTTCCATCATGGTGACCCTTTCCCTGCTTATTGCTGGTTGTGGTAACGCCCAGAATCAGCAGGACCAGCAGCAGTCCGGTAAGGAATCAGCTCCTGCGAAGATCGACTTTGAACAGGTATTTTATGATTTTGGAGATCTCAAACAGGGAGAACAGGTATCCTTTGTATTTGAGTTTACCAATACCGGCGGATCTCCATTGCTGATCAAAGATGCCGCTGCCAGCTGCGGCTGCACCGTGCCCAGCTTTACCAAAGATCCTATAGCCCCCGGAGAGGAGGGTGGCATTGAGGTGATCTTTGACAGTTCGGGCAGAAGAGGCAACCAGTATAAAACGGTGATTGTTCAAACCAATACCCCCAGAAAGGATATTCGTCTGACAATCAAAGCAAATGTTCTAGTATAATATCCATAATTAAAATCGATGACTATGAATCAACTATTTCAAATTTTAATGGCACAACCATCAGGAGGAGAACAGGGTAATCCGCTGGTTTCTCTCTGGCCCTTATTGCTGATTATTGTAGTATTTTACCTTTTCATGATCCGGCCTCAGGTCAAGAAGCAGAAAGAACTTCGGAAATACAGACAATCCCTGCAGAATGGAGATAAGGTTATAACCACCGGCGGCATCTACGGTAAGATCGTAGAAGTGTCGGATCAGACGGTGGTGATTGAAGTGCAGGATCAAGGCCGCCTGAAGGTAGATAAGAATGCCATTTTAAAAGATGCCAAGGATCTGGGCGAAAAAAGATAAACCATGAGGTACCGATTCTCCCGGTTTGGATGAGCTTGATAAGGGCTCAGCCTCCGGGAGATTTGTTTAAATATTTGATTTGTGCGTATTCCAGTCAGCAGTTTCAAGCAAGTTCTTGAATTCATCAAGAGTCTGCGCCACAACAGGAAGTTGGGGATATTCCTGATTTTTGTGGTACTGTCTTCCATGTTCTGGTTTTTAACCCAGCTGGAGGAGATATACGTTACCAGCATATCTTATCCGGTTGAATACCAGGATATGCCTGAGGATAAGCTTGTGGTGGGCCACTTGCCTGAACAAATCGATTTGGAAGTTCGGGGCCAGGGTTTTCAGCTGCTGGAGTACAAATTCTCCCATGTCCTGAACCCTCTGGTATTGCATTTGGATGCTTATAATATACAGGAAGAGAACACCGATAAACCCCGGCATTTTATCGTCACCCGTAAGGCTGCTCCCAGAATTTCTCAGCAGTTAAGCCAGGAGGTGGAGATACTGAACATCACCCCCGACACCCTCTTCTTTGAGTTCTCAGAGAAGATCAGCAGGCGGGTGCCGGTAAAACCCAATCTTTCCTATAGTTTTGCCAACCAGATGATGCTCAGAGATGGCATACAGATTGAGCCCGATAGTGTGAACATTGCGGGCCCCGGCTCTGTTGTCGATACCATCGATCAAATTTATACCCAATTACGTTCTTTTCAGGAGCTTCAGAAGACGGTTCACACCACAATAGCATTGAAGAAGAGCCACGATCAGCTGGAGCTTTCCACCCGTCAGGTCAGGCTGACCATTCCCGTTGAGCAATATACGGAGGGAGAAGTGGAGAAGCAGATCCTCGTGGAGAATGAACCAGATTCATTGGTAGTGCGAACTTTTCCCAAATCGGTTACCATCACATACCTGGTGGGTCTTAGCAGATATGAGCAGGTTATCCCCGAATTGTTCAGGGCCGTTGTGGACTACCGGGATGTGAAGGAAGGGGAGGAGTACCTCCGGGTAGAGATAGTGAAAGCTCCGGATTACCTGAAATCATACAGCTATGCCCCTCAGGAAGTGGAATACATCATTGAGAAGAAACCATGAACAAGATTGGCATCACCGGCGGCATAGGCAGTGGTAAAAGTCTTGTTTGTCAGGTTTTTGAGAGGCTTGGGGTTCCGGTCTTTTATGCCGATCAGCAGGCCAAGTGGCTATACGACCATGATCAGCAGGTACGCCGGCAGCTGATCCAACATTTCGGCCCGGAGCTATACGACCAAAAGGGATTGAAAAGAGCCTTGCTGGCTTCAAAAATATTCAACAACCCCGAAGCGTTGAAAAAGGTAAATGGCATCGTGCATCCGGTGGTGCGGGAAAAATTTCTTCAGTGGTGCCGGTCATATCAACATCTGCCTTATGTGCTGGAGGAGGCAGCTATTCTTTTTGAATCCGGCGCGCATGAGGGACTTGACTATACCATCCTGGTTTATGCCCCGCAAGAGATCAGGATCCAACGGGTGATGGAGAGGGACCAGGCTTCACGACAGGCGGTTAGTGAGCGGATGCACCATCAAATGGCGGATGAAGATAAAATGGATCAGGCCGATTTTGTCATATACAACGATGGATCCCAAATGGTGATCCCCCAAATATTGAACATTCATCGAACATTCATCAGTAAATAAGCAGTTTTTATGGGAAAATTTACAAAATGGATTGCAGGCGGATTGGGATGGGCTTTTTTGGGCCCCATTGGCGGAATCATGGGATTTGTCCTTGGCTCGATCGTTGATGAATCCCAGGGTCAAAAAACTTCCGGCTATTCCATGACCACCACCGGCAGTTTTGTTACCAGCCTGTTGGTGCTGGTAGCTGCCGTGATGAAAGCCGATGAAAAGCTCATGCGTTCGGAACTGAATTATGTGAAGGATTATTTCGTTCGCAACTTCGGCAAGGAGTCGGCCGAAGAAGCCATACAAATGCTGCGCGACATCCTTAAGCAGAATATCCCTGTAAAAGATGTTACTGAGCAGATCCGCAAAAACCTGGATTACAGCAGCCGTTTGCAGTTGCTGCACTTTCTCTATGGTGTGGCCGGGGCCGACGGAAGCATACATCAGAAGGAACAGGACATCATCGACTACATTGCCTCCGGAATGGGCATCTCGGACAAGGATACCCAGTCTATCAAATCGATGTTCATTGAAGATACCGATTATGCCTACCGGATCCTGGAGGTTGAACCCTCTGCCACCGATCAGGAAGTAAAGAAGGCTTACAGGAAAATGGCCAACAAATATCATCCCGATAAGGTGAGCCACCTGGGCGAAGATTTTCAGAAAGCCGCCAACCAGAAGTTTCAGAAGGTCAATGAGGCCTATGAAAAGATTCGTAAAGAACGCCATATGAATTGATTTAAGCGGATTGTTCACCCTGTGTTCCCGGGTGCAGGAGCTTATCCCTGAATTTCCTCATATGCGGCTTGCCCATAATGTTTTCCCCGGCCTCCGACTATTCACCTGCACATTTTTTAGGCATCCACCTGCTCATTGGTTGGGGATGGGCAGGGCAAGGTTGAATTTTATCCGGGCCTGATTCATCACAAAAGGAAGTTTATTCTATATTTGCATCTGATTTATCAAAACGCCAACAGGTATATGTTAAAAGACATTCTTTCCATAGCAGGCTACAGCGGCCTTTACAAGTATCTGAAGAAGAGCAGGAACGGTATTATTGTGGAGAATTTGTATACCGGCAAGCGTATGAATGCCGACGCCACCGCCCGGATCAATTCCCTGGAGGACATCAGCATCTATACGGAACAAGGGGACATGGAACTGAAGGATGTGTTTAAGGCCATCCATGAGCATGAAGACGGTCAGAAAACCATCAATCCCAAGAAAGCCGGCAGCAAGGAGCTGAAGGAATATTTTGCTCGGGTGATACCGCATTATGACCGCGAACGCGTTTATACCTCCGATATGAAGAAGATCCTGACCTGGTACAACACCCTGCAGAGGCTTGAAATGATTGATTTCAGCGAAGCGGAGGATCAGGAGGAGGAAGGCAATGAAGGCGAGGATCAGCAAAAATCTTCAGAAAACGAATCGTAAAGAAGCCTTTTTTCGGGTTTAGGATTCATCCGTCTTTTTGGCCTCCTCCCATATCACATTCATCTGGTCGAGTGACATCTCGCGGAGCGACCGGCCCTTGTTGAGGGTTTGATCCTCCAGGTACCTGAACCGTCTGATGAACTTCTTATTGGTTTTTTCCAGGGCCGTTTCCGGATCGATGTCATACAGACGCGCGGCATTGATCATGGAGAAGAGCAGGTCGCCAAATTCCGATTCGATCCGGTCTTTCCGTTCATGGTCCACTTCGCTTTGCAGCTCACTCAGCTCCTCGCGTACCTTGCCCCAGATTTGTTCCTTTTGCTCCCAGTCAAAGCCAACGCCTCTGACCTTCTGCTGTATACGGTTGGATTTAATCAGGGCCGGCAGTGAATCGGGCACTCCGGAGAGGATGGAGCGGTTTCCTTCCTTCATCTTGATCTCCTCCCAGTTGTCTTCTACCTGACGGGAGTTTTGTACCCGGGTGTTGCCGAAAACATGGGGATGACGCTGTACCAGCTTGTCACATAAGGAATGGAGCACATCGGTGATGTCAAAGGCTTTCTTTTCATCGGCTATCTTGGCATAAAAGACAATGTGGAGCAACAGGTCGCCCAGCTCTTTCTGGATCTCGGGCATGTCCTGTTCCAGTATAGAATCGGCCAGCTCGTATGTCTCCTCTATGGTTAGGTTTCTCAGGCTTTCCATGGTCTGCTTGCGGTCCCAGGGACATTTTTCCCTGAGCTCATCCATGATCGTCAATAACCGGTTGAATGCTTCCAGTTGTTTCTTCATATCCTCGTTGTTTTTGCTTCTGTTATCATTTTTCCCCAACAGGTCGGGTGCTATCAATAAAAACGTATCCTGACCGTGGAATCGGTATCCAGGGAGAGGATCTGGGTGGCATTGCCCCCGTTCATAGCGATTTCCAGCAGGTCCAGGGAATTAAAAAGGGCCAGCAGCTCCCCTTCCTGAGTATCCTGGTAGGTCTTGCTAATGCGGTTGATCTTATTGCTGTTGCTTTGGACAAATATCTGATATTTTCGTTGATTGGCCACTCGCTGAAACAAGTCCCTGGATATGTTGGTGATGGCGTTGTGAAAGGAGTCGATATAAACCACCCGGCCGATGATCACCGATTCATCAATGGTTGGTCGCAGGGGTATGCGCTTGTAGTAGGAGCTTTGTTCGTTACCCAACTCATCCGGGGTCACCCCGTCCATGAGTTTTTTGATTACTTCTGTGAATACCCCCAATGTTGGAAACGTGGGGAGGGCATTGGGTACCTGCAGGCGGATGATCTTTTCGGGTTCATCGGGGAACATCAGCCCGAAAACCCCATTGTCCGTGCCCAGAAAGTAATGCCCGTCCTTGACCACCAGGATGTGATGCTGCTCTTTCTCCGGTACGCTTTTTACCGAGAGAATATGCAGGGTGCCCCTGGGAAAATGGGGGTAACTGTTACGCAGGATGAAGGCGGCCTCAGGAATGTTCAGGGGTTTGATCTGATGGGTGATGTCAATAATCCGGGCTTCCTCATGGGCCTGCAATATCCGGCCCTTGAAGGCTCCGGCATAAAAGTCATGCTTGTTCCAATCCGTTGTCAGCGTAATAATTGGCTTCATATGGACCGATTACTTCCTGTTGCCTGTAATCAATTGATAGACCCTTGCGTTTAATATCAAATAAATTATTAGATTTGTTAACTACGCAACTCTGACGTCGAGTTCAAAAGTACACAATATTTATCAGAATTTATGATGGAAAAGGTTATATATTTAGAGGGTATAGAGCCTGTCAATCTCTTTGGGGTAAAGAACAAACGCCTGGAAAAGCTCAAGGACCATTATCCGAAACTCAAGATCATCGGCCGGGGCAATGAGCTGAAAGTGCAGGGAGAGGAACAGGAAGTGCAGGAGTTTGAAGAGAAGATCGACTTGATTGTTGAATACCTCAATAAATTCAAGAATCTCAAGGAAACCGAGTTTGAGGCTTTGCTGACCGATGAAGGGGAAGGCGAGCAAATGATGAAAGCCAAGGAGAAATCGGAGGACTCCCTGGTCTACGGAATTGATGCCCGCCCCATAAAGGCCCGCACCGTCAACCAGAGAAAGCTGGTAGAGGCACATCAGAAGAATGACCTGGTTTTTGCCGTCGGGCCTGCAGGTACCGGCAAGACCTATACCGCTATAGCCCTGGCTGTTAAAGCTTTCAAGGAGAAGCAGGTCCGGCGCATCATCCTTACCCGTCCCGCTGTAGAGGCAGGAGAGAACCTGGGCTTTCTGCCTGGTGATATGAAGGAGAAACTGGATCCTTATCTTCAACCCCTCTACGATGCCCTTCGCGATATGTTTCACCCCAGGAAACTCACTGAATTCATAGAGGAAGGCATCATCGAGATCGCACCCCTGGCTTATATGCGGGGAAGAACCCTCGACAATGCTTTTGTTATTCTTGATGAAGCCCAGAATACCACGGTTAACCAGCTGAAGATGTTCCTCACCCGGATGGGTAAGAATGCCAAATTCATCGTAACCGGCGACATAACCCAGATTGACCTGCCGAGGAAGCAGAAGAGCGGGCTTATTGAAGGAATGGATATTCTTCAGAACATTTCGGGCATCTCAATGGTTTACTTTGATAAGCGTGACATCATTCGCCACGACCTGGTTAAACATATAGTGGAGGCTTATAGTGAGTATATGAATAATCAACAATCGAATCATACCGATAAAAAATCCTAATGCTATGCAAAAACCGATTCTACGTACCAATTTTGAGTTTCCCGGACAGAAGGATGTTTATAAGGGAAAAGTGCGGGATGTTTATAACATCAACGATGAATACCTGGTAATGATCGTTACCGACAGGATTTCTGCCTTTGACGTGGTTCTGCCCCGTGGCATCCCCTATAAAGGTCAGGTGTTGAACCAGATTGCCGACTGGTTCCTGGATGCGTCCAGCCAGATTGTGCCTACCTGGAAGGTGGCCACCCCCGATCCCAATGTAATGATCGGCCACAAAACCGAACCTTATCCGGTGGAGATGGTGATAAGAGGATACCTTACCGGTCATGCCTGGCGCGAATACAAAGCCGGCAAAAGACAGATTTGTGGTGAACCCTTGCCCGAAGGCATGCAGCAGCATCAGAAATTTGAAAGGCCCATCTTAACCCCCACAACCAAAGCCCATGAAGGACATGATGAGGATATCTCCAAAGACGAGATCATCCGTCAGGGCCTGGTTCCCAAAGAAGAATATGAGAAACTGGAGGAATACAGCCTGAAACTTTTTGAACAGGGAACCCGCATGGCCAAAGATAAAGGCTTGATCCTGGTGGATACCAAGTATGAATTCGGCAAGAAAGACGGGCAGATTTATCTGATCGATGAGGTGCATACACCCGATTCATCCCGTTACTTCTATGCCGAGGGTTATCAGGAGCGCTTTGATAAGGGCGAGCCCCAGCGTCAGCTATCTAAGGAATTCGTTAGGGAATGGCTCGTTGAAAAAGGCTTTCAGGGAAAAGAAGGACAGAACGTTCCCGATATGAGCGATGACTTTATACAAAAGGTTGCCGAACGCTATATAGAGCTCTTTGAGAAGATTACCGGCGAGAAGTTCCAGTACATGGAATCCCATGACGTGGAAAGCCGCATCGAAGAAAACATTCGCAAACAGCTGGAATTTTTCGGCGCTTAGCGCTGCGCTAAGCGCTGAGAACGTCCGGAAACGAACACTTTAAATGGGCTGCCTTACTTGATCGGCAGCCCGTTCTTTTTTAATCCCCGCCCACAACTAAGTACGATTTCGTACAATTTCAGCGCTTAGCGCTGCGCTAAGCGCTGAAAAATCTCAGCATGGATAACCAGGCCGATTATTTTCAACAGAACATATCAGGGTCCCGTCAGCCCCCTGGATATGTGGAGGATATATATAATGATAAGAAATATAATGATTTAATCTTATAGGATAAATTTTGAATTATTGGTATTATTCATTAAGTTTGCACAGAAGTTATTTAGAATGCCATAGAGCGTCCTCCTAAAAAGCTCGAATGGTGAAATATTTAAAGCATAAACGCTGCCATGTCATCTGGAACAGGTTTTAATATACACAGGGTTTTCATGTGACTGAATGAAAGGATCTCTCCCTATTTTTGGCGTTTTTTCATCATCATTGGTTTCATTGCTGTTAAATTGATTGCACAGGAAATTTTATAGTCCTAAGGGTCAGCGGCTGTATGTATTAAGAAAGGGAAGTGTATATGGATATTCATCAGGCCATAGAAAAGAGGATTCTCGTGCTGGACGGGGCTATGGGCACCATGTTGCAGCGGGAGAAACTTAGTGAGGAAGATTATCGGGGTGGACTTTTCCGCGAGCATCCGGTAAGTCTCAAAGGCATGAATGATCTGTTGAATCTTACCCAACCTGCTTTGGTGGAGCGCATCCACAGGGATTATCTGAAAGCGGGTGCCGATGTGGTTACTACCAACAGTTTCAATGCGAATTTTTTCAGCCTGAACAAATATCAATTGGGTGGGATGGCCTACCAGATCAGTCGCCGTTCTGCCGAGCTCGCCCGGAGGAGTATACAGGATTTTCAAAAGCAACGTCTCGGACTGCCTCGTTTTGTGGCGGGTACGGTTGGACCTACCGATCAGATGGCCTCCCTGTCTCCCATTGTGGAAGACCCCGGGTATCGAACCGTGGAATTTGACGCCCTGGTGGAGGGATACAAGGAACAAATTCGGGGTTTGGCAGAAGGAGGGGTTGACCTGATCCTGGTAGAGACGGTTTTTGATACGCTCAACGCCAAGGCGGCCCTTTATGCTGCCCGTCAGGTGTTTCAGGATATGGGCCGCACCCTTCCGGTGATGGTATCCGGAACCATTGCAGGGGACAGTGGACGCAGCCTGAGCGGACAAACCGTGGAGGCTTTTTATAACGCCTTGCAACCCTTCGGACTGTTTGCCATAGGATTGAATTGCTCCTTTGGCCCTGGTAAATTGCTGCCTTTCCTGGAAAGATTATCAGAAAAGGCGGTCGTGCCTGTGAGCGCGCATCCCAATGCCGGACTGCCTAATGAATTGGGTGACTATGATACTTCAGCCCGGGAGATGGCTTCTGAGATAGAAAAATACTTCCAGCAAGGACTGGTCAATATTATTGGGGGCTGCTGCGGCAGCCGCCCGGAGCATATACGGGTAATCGCCGAAAAGGCTGCCCAATACCAACCCCGCATACGCGATCCCCACACACGCTCCACCAAGCTCAGCGGGCTGCAATCACTCAGCGTTAAAGATAAGACCCCTCTGGTCCGGATCAGCGAACGTACTAATGTGACCGGTTCACGTATGATGGCCCGGTTCATTAAGGAAGCCCGCTATGAAGAGGCCGTTCAACTGGCCCGCGACCAAATCAGTGAGGGAGCCGATATGCTGAATATCAGCGTTGATGAGGCTATGATAGATGCTCCCCGGGTTATGCCCCGTTTCTTAAAGCTGCTGGTGGCCGAACCCGATGTGGCTACTGTTCCCCTTATGATTGATTCATCTGACTTTGAAGTGATAGAAAAGGGCCTGAAAGTACTTCAGGGTAAAAGCCTGGTCAATTCTATCAGCCTGAAAGATGGTGAACAGGAATTTCTTCAAAAGGCCCGCCGTATCAAGAATTTGGGGGCAGCCGCTGTGGTGATGGCCTTCGATGAGAAGGGACAGGCCACCGATTATAATAGGAAAACAGAGATATGCAGCCGGGCTTACCATCTCCTGACCGAAAAAGGCCAGTTCCCTCCGGAAGATATCGTGTTTGACCCCAACGTGATGGCCGTGGGTACCGGCATGGCTGAGCATAACCACTATGCCCGCGATTTTATCCGGACTGTGGGATGGATCAAGACCCATCTGCCCTATGCTAAAGTAATTGCAGGAATAAGCAATGTATCTTTTGCTTTTAGAGCCAATCCCAACCTAAGGGAAGCCATCCATTCAGCTTTTCTTCATTATTGTCATAAACAGGGCCTGGATTTTGCCATCCTCCGTCCCGATAAGATTGTTTCTTATCAGCAAATACCAGAAAAACTCAGGCGCAGGATAGACGACCTGCTTCTGTTTAGGCGGCAGGATGCTACCGATCGCCTGATAGAGATGGCAGATGAGTTGGGGAAGAAGAAGGGACATGTCCGACGCCGGAGCAGCTGGCGCGACCAGCCACCCGAAAGAAGGATTCGCTATGCCCTGATGCATGGGATCACCACTTATCTGAAACAGGATATCGAACAATTGCTCACCCGCTACAATAAAGGCCTGGAGATCATTGAGGGTCCCCTGATGGAGGAGATGAAAAAGGTAGGAGAACGGTTTGAAAAAGGACGTATGTTCCTGCCTCAGGTGATCAAGAGTGCCCGGGTGATGAAGGAAGCCCTCTCCATACTCACCCCCTGGATGGAAAAGGAGAATGGCGGGGGATCACTGAGCCGGGGTAAGATTATGCTGGCCACCGTTGAAGGGGATGTACACGATATTGGAAAGAATATCCTTACTCAGGTCTTGAGAAGCAACCATTTTGAGACCATAGACCTCGGTGTGATGGTTCCCACCGAAAGGATCCTTCAGCATGTGCAGCAGGAAAAACCCGACCTGATTGGTTTGAGTGGACTGATCACCCCCTCGCTGGATCATATGGCCGAAGTACTTACCGTGTTGGGAAAACATGGCATCACCCTGCCGGTGCTGATAGGCGGTGCCACCACCTCTGCCCTTCACACAGCTGTTAAACTGGCTCCCCACTATCCCGGAACGGTTGTTCATGTATCGGATGTATCAAAAAGCGTCAGCCTGGCCAGCAACCTTACCGGTGTGTATGCCTCTGAACTCAAACAAAAGATTGCCCGGGAACAACAGGAGACCCGCCAGGCATACCAGCGCAGGAAAAAAGCCAGATCCTTCATCTCACTCACCGATGCCCGCAGGAAAAGATTTCACTATAACTATGAACAGGAATCGGTGGAGGTGGTACCACGATTGCTGGGCACGAAAGTTTTTGAAGATTTTGACCTCAGGGTGCTGCGTAAATACATCGACTGGACCCCTTTCTTCCATGGATGGGGATTAAAAGGAGTATTCCCCCATATCCTCGAAAAAGAGAAGGTAGGTCGCGAAGCTACCCGCGTTTTCAATGAGGCCCAGGAGATGCTGGATGAGATCATCGATAAAAATATGCTCAGGCCCAAAGGTATGATAGGTATTTTTCCGGCCAATTCCGATGGAGATGATATCGTCATCTATACCGACGACAGAAGGAAAAAGGAGCGAACGCGCATACCCATGCTCCGCCAGCAGCAGCTCAGGGGCAAGGAAAGCTTTACCCTCTCCCTGAGCGATTATATAGCTCCTGTCGATTCAGGGATACGGGATTACCTGGGAGGATTTGCCGTTACTTCCGGTTTTGAGACCGACAAACATGTGCGTCATTTCAAGGATGAGGGCGACAGTTACAACAGCGTTATGGTACGCCTGATAGCCGACCGGCTCGTGGAAGCTTTTGCTGAAGTGCTGCACGAAGCCGTTCGGAAAAAATATTGGGGATATGAACCCAATGAAAGGCTTAACCAGGAAGAACTGATCAAAGAAAAATATAAAGGCATAAGGCCTGCTCCCGGTTATCCGGCTTGTCCCGATCATACCCTGAAGGGCCACCTCTTTGAATTGCTTGGTGTGGAAAAGCGCATCGGCATTTCCCTGACTGAGAGTTATGCCATGAATCCCGCCAGTTCAGTGGCCGGTTTCTATATGGCCCATGATCTGTCCAGATATTTTGGTATTGGAAAGATCGGCAAGGATCAACTGGAAGATTATGCCGACCGGGCCAGCATCGATCTGGACGAGGCTGAGAAATGGCTGGCTCCTATGCTGGATAAACACACCAGATAAATCCTATTGACGAGATATAAACGCGAAAATGAATCATATATGAAGATTACCGAGATTTTTGAGAAACAGAAGAGAACGTTTTCGTTTGAATTTTTTCCACCCAAAGATTACCTCACCGCAGTGAAATTTGGGATTAATGCCGGGCAACTCATGAAGCTCGATCCTTCCTTTGTCACCGTCACCTATGGGGCAGGAGGAAGCACCCAGGAAAACACCTTCAACCTGGTGGATATGTTCCACAACGACCTGGGTTTCGTTTGCATGGCACATTATACCTGTGTGAATGCCACGCGCGAGAAGATAGCCTATGATATGCGTACCTTGCAGGATATGGGCATTGAAAATGTCATGCTTCTGAGGGGAGACCCGCCCAAGGGGTCCGACAGCTTTCCGGAAAATCCCGATGGGTTCAATTATGGCAGCGACCTGATCCGCTTTGTCAATGAAAACTATGATTTCTGCATCGGCGCCGGAGCCTATCCTGAAAAGCATTTGGAGGCCCAATCTGAAGAGGAAGACCTGATCAACCTGAGGATCAAGGTGGATGCCGGAGCGGATTTTCTTACTACCCAGATGTTTTTCGACAACAAGTATTATTGGGATTTTATCAATAAAGCCGGGCAAAAAGGCATTCGCTGCCGCATCATCCCCGGTATCATCCCCATTACCAACTTTAAAAACATCAAGAAGTTTGCCCGTATTACCGGGGCTACCATTCCCGAGGAGATTGGCAAAAAAATGGAACCCTACAAGGATGATCCCAAAGAGATCTATAAGATTGGCCTGGAACTGGCCATCGACCAGTGTCGTGATTTGCTGGACAACGGGGCTCCCGGAATACACTTCTATACACTGAACAAATCACGGGCAGCTGTGGATCTTTACGACAACCTTTCCAAAGATTTCAAAGAGGTGAAAAACCGGTTCGAGAAAAGCTTCTCGCCACATATACCCGAGAAGTAAAACGGATTCGTATTACAGCTGTGATGTTATAATCTTAAAGGGAGGATGCAATGGAAACAACGCTTCTAGAAACGGAAACCCGGACATTTGGCAATACCTCGCTTTGTTATCAGTGTGCCAAATGCTCCAGTGGCTGCCCCATAAGCGAAGAGATGGATATGTTGCCCCATCAGGTCATCCATCTGGCTTCCCTGGGACTGGAGCAACGTGTGCTCTCGACTGAAACGATTTGGATTTGCGCCAATTGCTATGCCTGTGCCGTTAAATGCCCCAATGATATTGACATCACCGGCATTATGAATGATCTCAAGCAAAAGGCCATAGAACAGGGCATTGCTCCGAGCCGCCCGGAAGTATATCAGTTCCATAAGGTTTTCGCAAACGATGTGCTGAAAAGGGGTAAGGCCTATGAGCTGTGGATTATGGGAGAATATAACCTGCGGCTGCGCAAACCCTTCAAGAATGTATTGCTGGCCCCCAGGATGTTTCTGAAAAACAAGCTCAAGCTGAAGCCCCCCAGGCAGGTAAGAGGTTTTCGTGGCTGGATCCATAAGCTGCTTTTGCGAAAACAGCGCCCCCATGCGTAAGGTTGAAGGACCTGGCATAGTATTGTTGATCGTTCATCTGGGGAGATGACATGTGTTTTGATGGCCTCCTTGCTGATGATTATCGTTGAAAGGGTTTTTATGCCCGGGGGAAAAGAGATTGACCAATGAACCCCCATCCAGCAACCTACACAACAAGGACATGTTTAAGTATGGGGGTTCCATATGGCCATAATAAATAATAAGATAATCATATGAATCGAAAGATCGCATTATATCCGGGATGCAGTCTCGAAACCAGTTCCAGTCATTATTTAGTGAGCCTGCAACGTGTTTTCGAAATACTGGAAATCGATTACTCCATCATGGAGGAATGGAGTTGTTGTGGCGCTACCTCTGTAAAATCGATCGATAAGGAGATGAACCTGATGCTTAACCTCAGGAACCTGGCCCTGGCCGAAGAACAGGGGATCAGGGAACTGGTAGTGCCCTGTGCTTCTTGCTATCACCGTCTGGTTAGTACCCACTGGGAATTGATGCAGGATAAGGATCTGCTTAAGAGGTTGAACCGGAAAACCGGTTTTCGTTTCCGAGGTGATCTGAAGGTTCGAAACATCCTGGATTTTCTGGTTCATGTTGTGGGGCTGGAGTCAATTGCCTCCAGGGTTACCCATCCCTTGAAGGAACTAACGGTGGCCTGCTATTATGGCTGTCTGAATACCCGGGTTCCCCAATCAGAGACTTTTGATGTGATGGAATATCCAATGACCATGGATCGTATTGTTCAGACGCTGGGGGCAGAAGTGATCGATTGGTCCTATAAAACCGAGTGTTGCGGGGCCAGTTTGTTCCTTACCATGGATAGCATTTCAGAGAGGCTGGTGGGCAGGATATTGAGAGATGCCAGTTTGCGAGGCGTGGATTGCATCACCACCTCCTGCCCTATGTGTCAGACCAACCTGGATACCAAGCAGTCCAGGATCAGGGATGAATATGATATAAAAGAACCTGTACCTTCACCTTTTATAACCCAGTTGATGGGATTGGCTTTTGGGTGCGGCCCACAGGAGCTCGGGATGGATAAGAATTTTGAAACCCTGATGCCACCTGGTGTGATCAATCAATAGGTATATGAAACGTCCATGACAAAATAATCATTAATATCACAAAAGGAGATGATTATTTTGTCATGGTAAGTTGCACAAGGCCAAAACAATAAAAAAAGAATCTTGTGAAAAGGAACCAACACGGATCGGTATTAATTGTAGGGGGAGGAATAGCCGGAATGCAGGCTGCCCTTGACAGCTCGGAGCTTGGGCTTAAAGCCTATCTGCTGGAGAAATCGCCCTCCATAGGCGGCAACATGGCACGTTTGGACAAGACATTTCCTACCAATGACTGTGCCATGTGCATGATCTCTCCCAAGTTGGTGGAAACGGGACGCCATCTGAATATCGATATAATATCCTATTCCGAGCTGACCCGGGTAGAAGGGGAAGCAGGAGATTTCAGGGTCACCATCCATAAAAAGGCCCGTTATGTGGATGAGGAGAAATGCAATGGATGCGGCGAATGTGAGCCGGAATGTCCGGTTGTCAGGAGGGATGCGTTTAACGGAGAGCTTTCTGAGCGCAAGGCCATCTATCGATTGTATCCCCAGGCCATACCCAACGTGTTCACCATCGATAAAGATGATGCCCTGGCCCCATGCCGCTTTGCCTGTCCTGCCGGGGTCAATGTCCAGGGGTATGTGGCCCTGATCGCCAAGAGAAAATACCGGGAGGCCCTGGAGCTTATTCGCGAGAAGATGCCGTTTGCCGGTGTGTGCGGACGGATATGCCACCATCCCTGTGAGGATCAATGTAACCGGAAGGACGTCGATGAACCTGTATCAATAAGGAATCTGAAGCGTTTTGCTGCCGATTACGAGATGAAAAACCTGCAGAAGACTCACAGCTCCCGGCAGACTTCTGTTCCTCAAGCAGAGGATGTTTCCCGAAGCCAGGCTGTTGCAGTAATAGGAGGCGGACCTTCCGGATTAACTTGTGCCCACGATCTGGTTCGCCAGGGTTTCCATGTAACGCTTTTCGAGTCCTCTGATGTGCTGGGAGGTATGATGCGAACGGGTATACCCGATTACCGCCTTCCCAAAGAGCACCTGGATTATGAGATTGATCTGATGGTCCGTGATGGTATTCAGGTACGCACCGGTCAAACCTTTGGACATGACTTCACCTTGGATGAGCTTAAACAACAAGGTTACCAGGCCGCTTTTCTGGCGATGGGAGCCCGGCAAGCCAAGAAGATACCGCTGGAAGGCAGCGAATCGGAAGGTGTTTATTATGGTATCCCTTTCCTTCGCCAGATCAGCCAGGGTAAACGACCCCGTATTGGAAACAAGGTAGCAGTGATCGGAGGAGGCAATGTGGCCATTGATGTGGCCCGTTCCGCCTTGCGTCTTGGCTCGCAGGTAACCATCGTTTATCGCCGGACAAGGAAAGAGATGCCGGCCCATTCCTGGGAGATAGAGGAAGCCCTGGAAGAGGGTGTAAGCCTCAAGAGTTCATGGAGCCCTGCGCGGGTAATTCATGGCACCAAAGGGGTGGAGGCCCTGGAAGTGGAACGCTGCATTACTGTTTACAAAGGCGAGGGTGAAAGATCCCTGGAAGTGGATCCCGAACAGAAGGAAAAGCTGAAAGCGGATACCATCATCCTGGCAACCGGCCAGGAATGCGACCTTTCCGCTGTCGAAGGACTACTGGAAACCGACAAAGATCTGATCCAAACCGATCCCCTTACGTTGGAGACATCCAGAGTGGGTGTCTTTGCCGGTGGGGATGTGGTGATGGGCCCTTCCTCGCTGGTGGAGTCCGTGGCCCAGGGCCACCGGGCCGCCGAATCCATCACCCGCTATATCGGGGGCTCTGATTTACATACCAACCGGGCACCTGTTACCCCCACAACAAAACAGGCCGATATACCCGAATCGGCTGATACCAACAAGATTCATAGGACAACCCCTTCCGTGTGGAACCCGGATCAACGCAATACCAATTTTACTGAGGTAGAAAAAGGTTTTACTGAAGAGGAGGCGGTAAGGGAGGCGAAAAGATGCCTCCAATGCGGAAACTGTGCTGAATGTATGGAATGTGTCAGAGCCTGTAAGGCCAATGCCATCGACCACTCCATGAAGGATGAAAGCTTTGAGCTGAATGTTGGAGCCATCATTGCCACCGGAGGATTCGAAGTGTTCGATGCCAACCGCAAACCTGAATACGGCTTTGGCCGTTATCCCAATGTAGTGACCAGCCTGCAGTTTGAAAGGATCCTCAGCGCCTCCGGCCCTTATGAGGGACATCTCAGGCGGCCCTATGACGGAAAAAAGCCCCGCAAGATTGCCTGGATACAATGTGTGGGCTCCAGAGATGTGACCCTGGGCAATGATTATTGCTCCTCTGTTTGTTGTATGTATGCCATCAAGGAAGCCATCGTAGCCAAAGAACATGAACCGGAAGTCGAACCCACCATCTTTTACATCGATATCCGGGCTTTCGGCAAAGGGTTTGAAAGCTTTTATCAGCGGGCCAAAGAGGATTCAGGGGTGAGGTTTGTGCGGAGCCAGATATCATCGGTAAAGGAGGATCCCCTGAGCCGTAACCTCCTGCTTCAGTTTGTCGATGAATCCGAAGGTAAGCAATATGTGGTGGAAGAAGAGTTTGATATGGTGGTGCTGTCGGTCGGACTGGTCAGCAATCCCACCATGAAGAGCCTCGCCGATATATTGGATGTTGAAACAAACCCATTCGGCTTCTTCAGGGAAAAGCAACTTCTTCCCCAGCACTCAAGCCGGGAGGGCATATTCCTTTGCGGGGCAGGCAGTGGACCTAAGGACATACCAGAAACGGTGATGCAGGGTAGTGCAGCTGCTGCCCTTTGCAGCGAGTTGCTTCGCCAGGTACGAAATACAGAGGTTAAAAGAAAGGAATACCCGCGGGAAAAAGAGGTGGAAAATAAAGACCCCAGAATTGGTATATTTGTCTGTCATTGTGGAATTAATATATCTTCTGTGGTGGATGTGGAAGAGGTATCCGAATACATCCGGACCATACCCGGGGTAGTACATGCCGAACATACCATATATACCTGTTCCCAGGATACACAGAAGCGGATCCGCGAGGTGATCCGGGAAAAAGATCTGAACCGGGTGGTGGTGGCATCCTGTACGCCGCGAACCCATGAAGGATTGTTTCAGGAAACCCTTCGGGAAGCAGGTATGAACAAGTATCTCTTTGAAATGACCGATATTCGGGAGCAGTGTTCCTGGGTCCACCAGAAGGAACCCGATAAAGCCACCGCTAAAGCCAAATCACTTGTCAGGGGGAGCGTTGGAAAATCCAGGCTGCTTAAACCCCTTACAATTAAAAAGATATCCGTTACTCAGAGCGCACTGGTCATAGGAGGTGGTATATCCGGTATCACCGCCGCTCTGTCTCTTTCAAATCAGGGATTTAGAGTAAGCCTGGTGGAAAAGGATGACCAACTCGGCGGCAACCTGCTGTATCTGAGAAAAGGGCTCGACGGAGAAGACTGGCAGCAGTACCTTTCCGGGAAGATACAGGAAGCTCAGGAGAATCAGGCTATAGATATCTATTTAGATACTACGGTGCAGTCCGTCAGCGGCTCCGTAGGTAATTTTACCGCCACATTAAAGGGAAACAGCGCCGGCGATCTCAAGCATGGCGTGATCATCGTCGCTACAGGAGCTGAAGAATATCAGCCTGGAGAATTTTTATACGGTGAGAAAGAAAATGTCATCACCCAGCGACAGCTGGAAGCCCGGATCGAAGAACAAATCAAGTTCAATACGGTGGTTATGATCCAGTGTGTGGGATCACGCAGTGATGAACATGCCTATTGTTCGAGGGTTTGTTGCAGCGAAGCCATAAAGAATGCCATTGCCATAAAAGAGAAGGATCCCGACGCCAATGTTTACATCCTCTATCGTGACCTTCGAACCTACACCTACCGGGAAGTCTTTTACCGGAAAGCCCGGGAGCTGGGCGTGCGGTTCATTCATTTTCCCGATGGGGAATATCCGCAGGTTGCCGGCTCTAATGGAAAGATACGCGTCAAGGTTAGGGATACGGTGATCAATGATTATATTGCCCTGGAAGCCGATCAGCTCGTTTTAAGCGCAGGTATCGAGCCCAACAAACAGGACAACCAGCATTTGTCGGAGCTGATGAAGCTGCCCCTCGATGAGCATGGCAACTTCATGGAAGCCCACGTTAAGCTGCGACCCGTGGATTTTGCCAGCGAAGGAATATTCCTTTGCGGGCTGGCCCATTCCCCGAAGAATACCGAGGAAAATATTACACAAGCACTCGCCGCAGCGGGCCGTGCGGCAACCATCCTCTCCAGGGATACCCTGGAAGTGGGAGGAGTAATATCGGTGGTCGACCAGAATAAATGCGCATCCTGTCTGACATGTTTGAGAGAATGTGTGTTTGACGCGCCTTTCGTTAATGCAGATGGTAGGGCTGAGATCGACCCCGCTAAATGCCAGGGATGTGGAAACTGTGCCTCTGCCTGTCCTGCTAAAGCCATTCAGCTGCTTACTTTTACCGAAGAACAGGAAAATGCCCTGTTTCAGAATATATTACAGGAAGAGAACTATGGAACCTAATATAATAGCTTTTTGCTGTCATTACTGTGCTTTCACGGCTGCAGATCTTGCGGGAACCATGCGCCAGCAATATCCTGCCAATATTCATATTGTACGGTTGCCCTGCACGGGCAAAGTAGACATCAATATGCTTCTTCGGGCATTCGTCGATGAAGCAGATGGTGTGATGGTGGCTGGTTGCGAGGTGGGCAGCTGCCATTTTCTGGAAGGCAACATCCGGGCTAAAAAACGGGTGGAATACGCCAAAAGGAAACTGGAAGAAGTGGGCATCAATCCGGAAAAGCTGGAAATGTTCCATATCGCCGCTTCTGAGGGACCGCTTTTCGCACAGACGGCCCGGGATTTCACCGATAAGATACGACGTATGATCCAACAGGAAAGTCAGATAGAACAAGGGTCCGAAGGTCAAAAGAAGAAAGAGCAGATCGCAGAACCTGTTGACAACAGGAAAGAAGAAAATGATCGGTCAACTGGTGCTATGTAATGAAAAAGTTCAGAGAAGCCTATGGGTCGAACCGGAAAGAAACCAGCTTTGACCTTCAAGGGAATATCTCAGCGAAGATAAAGCACATATGAATCAAACCAAACAGGAGGAAATGATATGATTGTTGCAGAGCAAAAACCCTTTCAGGAGATTTATGAATCTGTCAGGGAACACCAGAACCTCCTTATTTTAGGATGCGGCACATGCGTTACCGTATGTATGGCAGGTGGAGAGAGGGAAGTTGGTATTCTGGCCAATCAGATTCGTCTGGCGGCCAAAGAGGAAAACCGGAAGATGGAAGTGCTGGAGCATACCATCACCCGTCAATGTGATGAGGAATTTTTTGATTCGACCGTTTCTTCCAGCATCCGGGAGGCCGATGCTGTATTGTCATTAGGATGCGGAGTCGGCGTTCAGCATATTGTTGAGCTTTTTGACGAGGTGCCAATACATCCCGGGCTGAATACCCAGTTCTTCGGGGCCAATCTCCAGCAGGGTCTTTGGGGGGAACGATGTGCAGGATGCGGCGAGTGCGTTCTGGATACCTACGAGGGCATCTGCCCCGTAGCCCGTTGTTCCAAGAGTATGATGAATGGGCCTTGCGGGGGATCATCCAATGGAATGTGCGAGGTGGATCCTGAAAACACACCCTGTGCCTGGCAGCTCATCATAGACAGGATGACGAAACTCAATAAGCTGGATAAGTTAATGGAAAACCAGCCGCCCAAGAACTGGAGCCGGGACCGGCATGGGGGCCCGCGGCGCACCCAGCGGGAAGACATGACGCTTTAGTTTATGTCGAATGTTGAACGTTAAACGTTAAACGAACGTTGAACTGACTCGTCCTGGAAAATGTCTACACAATTTATGTAGATATGCCAAAAGACAATCGAACGATTAAACGTTACAGTGAAAGCTTTAAGCTTAAAATCCTCTCTGAAATAGAGAGAGGAGAACTTTCAAAAAACGAAGTAATCCAAAAGTACAAAATTAGTCCTCAAATTCTTTATAACAGATTGATATATAATGCCTTGCTGAATTAAGGCTTCGGGTTTTATTAAACCAGACTTCTTGAAAAGAACTCAAACTTGCAAGTTTCATGTTGAACAATTCAGAACAATACGAACAATTCAACAATTTGTTCTACTTTCTTATTCTCAGCCTCAGCCTTAGCCTTAGCCTGAGCCTGAGTTTGGTTTCATTCAATCAATTATTACTCTATGAATCAAACACAGCATAAATCCCGCAGTCAACTCGAGCAGGTGCTCACTTCGGGGCATTTTGCCTTAACCGGCGAGCTGGGACCTCCCAAAAGTTGCGACCGCGCTCATGTGGAGAAGAAAGCCGGCTATCTGAACAATTCGGTGGATGCCGCAAATATTACGGACAACCAGACAGCCATCGTTCGGATGTCCTCTTTTGCAGCAAGTTTAATTGCCTTGTCGTCAGGTGTGGAGCCGGTCATGCAAATCACCACACGCGACCGCAACCGGTTGGCCATCCAGAGTGATGTGATCGGTGCATCGACCCTGGGAATTAAAAATATGCTCTGTCTCTCTGGTGATCATCATTCGTTCGGGAACCATCCCCAGTCGAAGATCGTTCATGATGTGGATTCGGTGCAGCTGATCACTATGCTCAAAAGGATGCGGGATGAAGGCGTGTTTGAATGTGGCGAGGAGATACGTAACGGCCGGAAAAGTGAGCCTGCCCCCCCGAAGATCTTTATAGGAGCAGCTGCCAATCCTTTTGCAGATCCGCTTGATTTCCGGGTTATACGCCTGGCTAAGAAGATACAGGCCGGTGCCGATTTTATACAAACACAAGTGATCTATGACATGCAGCGTTTCAGGGAATGGATGCAGTCCCTCCGCGACAAGGGCCTCCATGAAAAGGCCTATATCCTTGCGGGTATTACTCCGCTTAAGTCGGCTCGTATGGCGCAATATATGAAAGAAAATGTCTCCGGCATCTCCATACCCGAGGAGACCCTTCAAAGGCTATCGGGGGCAGGGGATCAGAGAGCCGAGGGCATCCGGATCGCAGTAGAGCAGATGCAGGAGCTTAAAGAGATGGAGGGTGTAAGCGGGATTCACCTGATGGCCATTGGTGCAGAGAAAAGTGTTCCCGGTATAGCCGAAGAAGCTGGTTTGCTTCCCCGACCCTCCCTGACAGAGGAAGTGTCAGGATGAGATCCATCCGCATCAACATGAATGAATCATTGTTTGGGCGGAAACGGATATATTATGTAGTTTTATCTGTTAAACAGGATGGATGGAAAAACTCAAAAATAGTATGACATGCCCTTTGTGTGGATCACAGGCCCGCCCCTTTGATATTGCAAGAAAAAGAAGGTATTATCAGTGCAACCACTGCCACTCCATCCTGTTGGATCCCGATGATTATGTTTCTGCTCAAAATGAAAAAGAACGCTATGAGAAACACAACAATGATGTGAACGATTCGCGTTATCAGAAGTTTGTTTCCCCCATCGCAGAACAGATCATCCGAGATCACACCCAACATGAACATGGACTGGATTTTGGCTCGGGAACGGGCCCGGTCATTTCAAAGATGCTCCGCGATAAGGGATATCAGGTCAACACCTATGACCCTTTCTTCCATAACGACCACTCCGTGCTGGAATACACCTACCATTACATTGCCTGTTGCGAAGTGGCAGAGCATTTCCATCATCCCCGTAAAGAATTCAACCGGCTTCGTAACCTCCTGAAACCCGGAGGAAGACTTTATTGCATGACTGAAATCTATCAACCCGATATTCCTTTTCAATCCTGGA